>JAEDFR010000042.1 GCA_016297945.1 Lachnospiraceae bacterium
AAGTCTGCATCTAAGGTCAAAAACCCCATATATCGCACTTTCAGCACAAATATAGTGGGAACACAAATCCGAAAAGGGTTTTATGAAAAGAAATAATAGTGATAAATAGTGATATAAATCAAAATAATTGGAAAAGCAGTCAACTTGGTCGGCTGCTTTTTCCAATTGGAATATTACAATAATTTTACATTGTTTTATGCACTTGAGATAGAGAGAATTGCCGGAATATGGTATGATAAATAATTAAAATGATTCAGATTGAAACAAGGAGGGTAAAATGCCGTCAAATTATGCACATTATCGGATGGGGCAGGAAGTAAGGGTCTGCCTTGAAAATGAAGAGAAAAAAATAGTAGAGGAATATCCGGAGTTATTCCTGATTGGCCTGCATGGACCGGATGTGTTGTTTTTTTATAATCCGCTTATACGCAATAAGGTTAACCGGATTGGGCATGGAATGCATGATAAAGCCGGCAAAGAGTTTTTTGCAAATGCTGCAGAAGTGATAAAAAAGCATTCGGATAAAGGTGCTTATTTGTCTTATGTGTATGGGTTTATCTGCCATTTTGCGTTAGATGAGACCTGTCATGGGTATATTGGCGAAAAAACTGCTGCCAGCGGTATCAGCCATACAGAGATCGAATCGGAATTTGATAGAATGCTGATGATAAAGGATGGCTATGATCCTATCAGACACAGACTTGCAGACCATATTGTTCCTTCCATGGGAAATGCAGAAATCATACAGGCTTTTTTTGAAGAAGTAGACCGTGTAGCGGTGCGTGGGGCTTTGAAGGGGATGATACGAAACAGCAATCTGCTCACGGCACCTTCCAAAGCGAAACGTATGTTGATTTATACATTTATGAAGATGACAGGCAATTATAAAGAAATGCACGGACTGTTAATCAATTATCAAAAAAATCCCCGGTGTGATGACAGTACCGAGAGGCTTTGGTCTTTATACCGGCAGGCAAAAGAGCTTGCGATAACATTGATTACAGAATATCGAAGCTATCTGGAAGGCGGAAAGGATTTGAATCAAATATACAATTACACATTTGGTTCCGAGCTTTTAGAAAAAAAGGAGTAAAAAAATGCCGTTTAAATTGACAAAGGAAGAAAGAAACTGGATATTGTATGACGTGGGGAATTCTGCTTTTGTACTGATAATCTCTACAATCATTCCGATTTATTTTAACTATCTGGCAGGAAGTGCGGGATTGTCAGACGTAGAGTATCTGGCATACTGGGGTTATGCAGCCTCTGCAACTACTCTGGTTGTAGCTTTGATGGGACCCATATGCGGTACCCTGGCAGATACCAAAGGATATAAAAAGCCTATTTTTATCATATCTCTTATGATCGGTGCAGTGGGCTGTATTAGTCTGGGATTTGCAAAAAACTGGTTATTGTTTTTAATCATTTTCATTATTGCAAAAATGGGATTATCGGGAAGTATCATTTTTTATGATTCCATGCTTTCCGATGTTACCACAACAGAAAGGATGGATCAGGTATCTTCCCAGGGATATGCATGGGGATATATCGGAAGTTGTATTCCGTTTGTCATTTCTCTCATCATTGTGCTTGAATCCGATGCGATTGGAATACCGATGGAGACGGCTATGACAATTGCTTTCGTGATTACGGCTTTGTGGTGGATTTGTATGGCATTGCCTTTATTAAAAACCTATCAACAGAAACACTATGTAGAAAAGAAGGCCTATGCGATAAAGGAGAGTTTCCTGAGGCTTGGAAGAACTTTTCAGAATGTGCGCAGAGAAAAAAAGGTATTCTTATTTCTATTGGCTTTCTTTTTCTACATTGACGGTGTCTATACCATTATTGATTTAGCGACTGCTTACGGTTCTGCCCTTGGACTTGACAGTACGGGACTTTTGCTGGCACTATTAGCAACCCAGATTGTGGCATTTCCCTGTTCTATTATATTTGGGCGCCTGACACAAAAATACGAATCAGAAAAGTTGATTATGGTATGTCTGATAGCCTACTTTTGCATTACGATTTTTGCTATGTTTCTTAAGACACAGTTACAGTTTTGGATTTTGGCTATCTTTGTGGGAATGTTCCAGGGGGGAATACAGGCATTGTCCCGTTCTTATTTTACGAAAATAATTCCGGCAAATCAGTCGGGAGAGTATTTTGGACTGATGGATATTTGTGGTAAGGGCGCGTCTTTTATAGGGACAGCCATTGTCGGTGTGGTTTCCCAATTGACAGGTGATATCAACAAAGGAGTTGGGATGCTTGCCCTGATGTTTGTGATAGGAATTCTTATATTCAGATGTGCCGTGAAGGAAGATTAGTCGAAATGATTTCATCAACTTGTAACGAATATTATTTCCTATTTTCCACATAATAACTCCAGAGTAAATAAAAGTCAGACAGGATGTTTTCATAATTATAGAGAAAAACATTTTGTTAAAATTATTTAGAAAATGGAGGAAAAGGTCTTGAAAGCAACAGGAATCGTTCGAAGAATTGATGATTTGGGGAGAATCGTAATTCCCAAAGAAATCCGACGTACGTTACACATTCGTGAAAGCGATCCGATGGAAATTTTTACAAGCAAAGAAGGAGAAATCATATTAAAAAAATATTCGCCGATTGGAGAAATGAGTACGTTTGCAAAGCAATATGCGGAAAGTCTGGCACAGGTTTCCGGGAAGGTGGCGCTCATTGCCGACCGCGATCAGTTTATTGCGACAGCCGGAGGTGGAAAAGCCTTTAACGGAAAAGGTCTTTCCAGACATTTGGAGGATGCCCTGGAGCGAAGAGAGACCATTCTGGCGGGAAAAGGTGAAAAGCAGTTTTTAGAGATCACACATGAGATGCAGGATGCTTATGAGCAGGAAATGATTGCCCCAATCATCTGTGAAGGGGATGTCATCGGTGCCGTAATTTTACTTGATACGAATGAAAAAGGAAAAATGGGTGAAGTGGAAAAGAAACTGGCACAATCGGCAGCAGCATTTTTGGGAAGACAGATGGAGCAGTAAAAATGTATGGAAAAGGCGGTTTTGTGCTGATGATGCTTGACAATGCCCGATTTTGAGAATTATAATACAAACAGTATGATAGTTTTAAAGACGTTGACGAAGAGAGTACACAGTTTTGGAAAGTCAAAGCGAGCCGGAGACGGTGGAAGTCCGGTATGAGTAAAAGACTATGGAAAATCACTTCCGAGTTGCGGCCTGAACATCGAAGGATCTGTAGGTGCCGACGTTTTCTTGCGTTAAAAGAGCTCATATAAATCCGGTTTCGGAGAGTATGCTGTAATAGGTGGTAACGAATGTATGGCTTTCGTCCTTTTACGGACGGGAGCCTTTTTTTCAGTATTCTGTTATACAGTCTGTGAGTAAAATAGTAAATTCATTAATACAGATAGAGGAAACAAGAACAATATGTGATAAAAGGAAAGGAGTACGTTTCATGTATCAGAAAGTTGAGGCAAATGCAAATTTTGTAGAACATGAAAAAGAGACAGAGAAATTCTGGAGAGAAAATGACATTTTCAAAAAGAGTATGGAAGCCCGCAAAGAAGGACCTACCTATACTTTTTATGACGGACCTCCGACTGCAAACGGAAAACCGCATATCGGACATGTTTTAACACGTGTTATCAAGGATATGATTCCGAGATACCGTACTATGAAAGGTTATATGGTTCCCCGAAAAGCCGGCTGGGATACCCATGGTCTGCCGGTTGAGCTGGAAGTAGAAAAACTGTTGGGATTAGACGGCAAGGAGCAGATTGAAGAGTACGGTCTGGACCCGTTTATTCAGAAATGTAAGGAAAGCGTTTGGAAATACAAAGGTATGTGGGAAGATTTCTCAGGTACGGTTGGTTTCTGGGCAGATATGGATGATCCTTATGTTACTTACCATGATGATTTCATCGAGTCAGAATGGTGGGCATTAAAAGAAATCTGGAATAAAAAATTATTATATAAAGGCTTTAAGATTGTTCCTTACTGCCCTCGTTGCGGAACTCCGTTATCTTCACACGAAGTAGCACAGGGTTACAAAGCCGTAAAAGAACGTTCTGCAACGGTTCGTTTTAAAATCAAAGATCAGGATGCTTATTTCCTGGCATGGACGACAACTCCCTGGACACTGCCGAGTAATACCGCGCTTTGCGTAAATCCGGTTGAAACCTATGCAAAAGTCAAAGCAGCTGACGGATATACTTATATCATGGCTGAAGCATTGCTTGATACAGTACTTGGCAAACTGGCAGAAGATGGAAAAGCAGCTTACGAAGTGGTTGAGACCTATGTGGGAAATGACTTAGTCGGAACGGAGTATGAAGCTTTATATTCCTGTGCGTCAGATGTTGCCGAAAAACAGCATAAAAAAGCACACTTTGTTACCGCGGACAGCTATGTAACATTGACAGACGGTACCGGTATTGTACATATTGCACCTGCTTTTGGTGAGGATGATGCGAGAGTGGGTCGCGAAAATGATTTACCTTTTGTTCAGTTTGTAGACGGAAAAGGTAATTTGACAGAAGAAACTCCTTTCGCAGGTCTCTTCGTAAAAGATGCAGATCCGAAAGTATTAGTTGATTTGGATAGCAGAGGCTTACTGTTTGATGCTCCTAAATTTGAGCATGATTATCCATTCTGCTGGAGATGTGATACACCACTGATTTACTATGCAAGAGAATCCTGGTTTATCAAGATGACGGCAGTAAAAGATGATCTTGTAAAAAACAACAAGACGGTAAACTGGATTCCGCCGAGCATCGGAGAAGGCCGTTTTGGTAACTGGCTGGAAAACATTCAGGACTGGGGTGTATCCCGTAACCGTTATTGGGGAACACCTTTAAATATCTGGGAATGTGAAGACTGCGGACATATGGAATGTATCGGAAGCCGCGAAGAGCTTGCAAAGATGAGCGGCAATGTCGATGCAAAGGCCGTGGAATTACACAGACCTTATATTGATGAAGTGACCATTACCTGTCCGGATTGCGGCAAGACCATGAAACGTGTTCCGGAAGTGATTGACTGCTGGTTTGACTCCGGTGCAATGCCTTTTGCACAGCATCACTATCCTTTTGAAAATAAAGAATTATTTGAAAAACAGTTCCCGGCGCAGTTTATTTCCGAAGCGGTTGACCAGACACGTGGCTGGTTCTACTCCTTAATGGCAGAATCAACACTGTTGTTTAATAAATCACCCTATGAAAACGTTATCGTTCTGGGTCTTGTATTGGATGAAAACGGAAATAAGATGTCAAAATCCAAAGGAAATGCGGTAGATCCTTTTGAAGCGCTGGAAAAATATGGTGCAGATGCTGTACGCTGGTATTTCTATATCAATTCGGCTCCCTGGCTGCCCAACCGTTTTGACGGAAAAGCCGTACAGGAAAAATCACGTAAATTCCTGGGAACCTTGTGGAATACTTATGCATTCTTTGCTTTATATGCAGAAATCGATCAGTTCGATGCGACAAAATACACATTGGATTATGACAAACTTCCCGTCATGGATAAATGGTTATTGTCCAAATTAAATTCAGCTGTAAAAGCCGTTGATACAAACCTTGAAAATTATCGTATTCCGGAAGCTGCCAGAGCTTTAGATGATTTTACCGATGAAATGAGTAACTGGTATGTTCGTCGTTCCCGTGAGCGTTTCTGGGCAAAGGGAATGGAGCAGGATAAGATCAATGCTTATATGACCCTTTATACAGCCCTTGTGACAATCGCTAAGGCAGCAGCTCCCATGGTACCTTTCATGACCGAAGAAATTTACCGTAACTTAGTCTGCAGCATTGATTCTTCTGCTCCCGAAAGTATCCATTTATGCGATTTCCCTACGGTAAACGAAGACTACATTGATACAAAGCTCGAAGACAGCATGGAAGAAGTTTTAAAAATCGTCGTTATGGGACGTGCGGCAAGAAATGCAGCCAATATCAAAAACCGTCAGCCGATTGGAAACATGTATGTCAAAGCGGCAAATGTGCTGGATGATTTCTATGTAGATATCATCGAAGACGAATTGAATGTAAAGAAAGTAACCTTTACCGATGATGTTTCTGATTTTGCTTCATACAGCTTCAAACCCCAGCTTCGTACCGTAGGACCCAAATACGGCAAACAGCTTGGCGGCATCCAGAAGACACTTGCATCCTTAGACGGCAGCAAGGCAATGGAAGAATTAAAAGCAAACGGTGCCATTACATTTGAGGTTGATGGAGTAGAAGTCAGCCTTGCCGAAGAAGATCTTTTGATTTCAACAGAAAAGAAAGACGGTTTTGTAACCGAAGCCGATAATTATGTGACCGTTGTTTTGGATACCAATCTGACAGAAGAATTGATCGAAGAAGGATTTGTATTAGAAGTAATCAGTAAGATTCAGACCATGCGTAAGGATTCCAATTTTGAAGTCATGGATCATATCAAGATTGCAGTTACCGGAAATGAAAAGCTCGGAAAGATTGTCATGGACAACAAAGATGCCATTGCTACCAAAGTACTCGCAGACGAAATGACAACAGAAGGTGCATTTGCTATCAGTAAAGAGTGGACAGTTAACGGAGAAAAGGTTACAATATCTTTAGAGAAAGCATAAAGGAGTAAGCTTTATGAAATTCAAAAAAGAAGAGCTTCAAAACGAAGCACTCAATGCATGTATTCAGAAAATGAAAGAAGAAGTAAATGCAGATACACAGAGAGCCCTTTTGGATGAGGTTTTAAAGTGTAAATTATGGGTGCCTGCAAAAGTTACCCCCGCACCGATTAAGACACCCAAGGGTGAATTTGTGGTTACTTCCAAGCACAAAGTCAGCTTGGTATCTGCACATCATACCGTAAACGGACAGGATATCAGTTATTACATCGCATTTACGGATAAAGATGCTTTTAAGACATGGGCCAATGGAAAAAAACATGACATATTTACGGCAGAATTTGATGAAATTGCCGTCATGCTGTTAAGACCCACTGCAGTTTGTCGCGGTGTGATTTTAAATCCCGGTACAGACAACATCCGTCTGACAACGGAAGCTGTAAAGCAGTCCATTATCCATCGGGATAAAGTTGCAAGCGGGGAGATTGAGAATACATCTTCTGACACACAAGCTGAATAATTAGAACAAGATGTGTACAAACCGATTGTGTTCGTGCACATCTTTTTTTGCTTTTGAAATAAAGCTTTTATGCGAAAAAACTTTATATTTATAGCATTTTATTGTATAATATTTCCTGGTATGAATTTGAACAAATGATTCTTGAAAGAGAAAACCTGAGGAGGAAACAAATGGCAACAAAGAAAGAAACAACCGTTTTATCTAACTTTGATAAAGAGTTGTTTAAAAGAAGTGTTCTTTACAATGTAAAGACTCTTTATCGTAAAACTCTTGAAGAGGCATCCAACCAGCAGATTTTTCAAGCTGTATCCTATGCAATTAAAGATGCAATCATTGATAACTGGTTAGAGACACAGAAACAATATGAGAAAAAAGACCCCAAGACAGTTTATTATATGTCCATGGAATTCTTAATGGGTCGTGCACTTGGTAACAACATCATCAATTTACAGGCATATGATGCGGTAAAAGAAGCACTTGATGAATTAGGTGTGGATGTAAATGTGATTGAAGATCAGGAACCGGATGCTGCGTTAGGTAACGGTGGTTTGGGAAGACTTGCCGCATGTTTTCTTGATTCGCTTGCAACATTAGGTTATTCTGCATACGGATGCGGAATTCGTTACAGATATGGTATGTTCAAACAGGAAATTCGTGACGGTTATCAGGTAGAAGTGCCGGATAACTGGTTAGCAGACGGTAACCCTTTTGAGCTTCGTCGTCCTGAATATGCAAAGACCGTTAAATTCGGTGGTTATGTGGCAGTACATCAGGATGAAAACGGACGTAATGTATTTACACAGGAAGGTTATCAGTCCGTAACAGCCATTCCTTATGATATGCCCATCGTAGGTTACGGGAATGGTATTGTAAATACACTTCGTATCTGGGATGCTCAGCCGGTTGAGTGTTTCCAGCTTGATTCTTTTGACAAAGGTGATTATCAGAAAGCTGTTGAGCAGGAAAATCTGGCAAGAAATATCGTAGAAGTGCTTTACCCCAATGACAATCACTATTCCGGTAAAGAGCTCCGTTTAAAACAGCAGTATTTCTTTGTATCTGCGTCTGTTCAGGAAGCTGTTGCAAAATACATGAGAAATCATGATGATATTCGTAAATTCCATGAAAAAGTTACATTCCAGTTAAATGATACTCATCCGACGGTTGCCGTAGCAGAGTTGATGCGTATTTTACTGGACGAATATTATTTAGAGTGGGATGAAGCATGGGAAGTTACAACCAAGACCTGTGCATATACCAACCACACCATTATGTCGGAAGCACTTGAAAAATGGCCGATTGAATTATTCAGCCGCCTGCTTCCCCGTATTTATCAGATCGTTGAAGAAATCAACCGTCGTTTCTGCCAGAAGATTTCCGCTGCTTATCCTGGCAATCAGGAAAAAATCCGCAAGATGGCAATCATTTATGACGGACAGGTTAAGATGGCACATCTTGCAATTGCAGCAGGCTACTCTGTAAACGGTGTTGCAAGATTACATACGGAAATCTTAAAGAATCAGGAATTAAAAGATTTCTATGAATTAATGCCTGAAAAATTCAACAATAAGACAAACGGTATCACACAGAGACGTTTCTTATTACATGGTAACCCGCTTTTGGCTGCATGGGTAACCAACCATGTTGGGGCTGACTGGATTACAGACCTTCCCAAGATCAAAAAATTAAAAGTATTTGCGGAAGATGAAAAAGCTCAGCAGGAATTCATGAATATCAAATACCAAAATAAAGTACGTCTGGCAGAATATATTTTACAACACAACGGAATTGAAGTGGATCCTCGTTCCATCTTCGATGTACAGGTTAAGAGATTACATGAGTACAAACGTCAGTTGTTAAATATCCTTCATGTAATGTATTTATACAACGAGATTAAAGAACATCCGGAAATGGATTTTTATCCTCGTACCTTTATCTTTGGTGCAAAGGCTGCAGCCGGATACAAAAATGCAAAACTTACGATTAAATTAATCAACTCTGTTGCAGATGTTATCAACAATGACGAATCCATCAACGGAAAGATTAAAGTTGTATTTATTGAAAACTATCGTGTATCCAATGCAGAGTGGATTTTTGCGGCGGCGGATGTATCCGAACAGATTTCAACAGCTTCCAAAGAAGCATCCGGTACCGGTAACATGAAGTTCATGTTAAACGGCGCCTTGACATTGGGAACTATGGATGGTGCTAACGTAGAAATCGTAGAAGAAGTCGGTGAAGAAAATGCATTTATCTTTGGTCTTTCTTCCGATGAAGTTATTCGTTACGAAAACTACGGCGGATACGACCCCATGGATATTTTCAACAACGATGCTGATATCCGTAAAGTCTTAATGCAGTTAATTAACGGTACATACAGCCAGGATACAGAGTTGTTCCGTGACTTATACAACTCATTATTAAATACAAAATGTACGGCAAAGGCAGATACCTATTTCATCTTAAAAGACTTCAAGTCCTATGCAGAAGCACAGAAACGTGTAGAAGCTGCTTACAGAGATGAAAAAGGCTGGGCTAAGAGCGCTATTTTAAATGTGGCATGTTGCGGTAAGTTTACTTCAGACAGAACCATTCAGGAATATGTGGATGAGATTTGGCACTTAGACAAAGTAGTTCTTCCCAAGAAAAAAGTGGGATCTAAATAAAGCTTTGTAAGATTTTAATTTTAAAATAACGCTATAGAAATACCCGCTGATGGATAAGTTAGCGGGTATCTCTGTAATGAGGAGGAATTCAGAATGCTTTGGATGGCAATCAGTTATCTGATGATGCTTATTTCTGCCTTCGGACTTGGCTATGGAGTTATAAGGGTTCTGGCTCGACTGTGTGGACGAGAGACACAGAAGATGAATCCTATATATTATATGCTTATGGGATTTGCAGTTCTGACGGTGTATGCACAGATTGTAAGTCTTTTTACGGCAGTCACTTATGTTTTTGCATTCATTGCTTTGGGTGTGTCCATTCTGATTTTACTGCCGCATAATAAAGAAATACGTCAGGGTTTGAAAAACTGTTTTCAAAATATCAGATGGTTTGAATGGATCTTGTTTATTCTTTGTACCGTTTTTGTAATGTTTTTAACCAGTTTATATCCAAAGCAGTATGATAATTATTTGTATCAGGCACAAATGCTCCGTTATTATGAGGAGTATGGTTATATAAAAGGGATGGCAAATATCAGCACAAGACTTGGATTCAATAATTCCATTTATGGGCTGATGGCACTATACAGCTTTAAAGGAATTTATGGTTTTTCCCTTCATACGGTTAATTCGGCACTTTGCCTGTTTTTGGGTATCTTTTCCATCCATGGGATATGTCACATTGGAAAAAACAGGACTTATGTATCAACCGGACTGAAAGCCGCAGTTCTTGCTTATGTATTTTATAATGCGGAATTGCTAAACTGCATCGGAACAGATATTTCCGCAGGTATTTTTGGCTTTCTGATTTTGATTTTGTTTGCAGAATCGATTGAAAAGGAAGAGAAGGACAGCTTTTCTTTTGGCCTGATTGCTCTGCTTATTGTATATGTAGTTACCATCAAGGTTTCTATGGTCATGTTGGGCATTTTGGTACTTTATCCTGCGGTCATGATGATTCGGAAGAAGGAATGGAGCCGGATTGGTATTTTTATTTTGACCGGACTTTTGATTTTGACCCCATGGCTTATAAGAAATGTGCTGATTTCCGGCTGGTTGATCTATCCGTTCCCGGCTTTAGATTTGTTTGATGTAAAATGGAAGCTCTCCTATGAAACGGCAGTGTATGAAATGGCACTGGTCAAGGGATGGGCAAGGATACAGACCTCCAAGGTGTTTGATACGCTAAAACTGGCGTTTGGAGAGTGGTTCCCAATCTGGTTTCGGGCACTTCCACTTCGATACAGATTATTAATGTATCTGAATGGGTTGACGATTATTTATGAAATATCGGAATTTTTATATGGTTTATGGAAAAAGAAATATGAAGTATTCCGTTGGGGATTGTTAAAGCTGACGGTTTTGGCAGGTATTTTATACTGGTTGTTTTCAGCACCGGATATCCGTTTTGGCTGGTGTTATCTGGTTGCATTTCCTGTTATCGGTATTTTTTCATCTATAATCTGGAAAAAAATAGAAAAAAAATCTGTTTTCAAAATACGGGTAAGTGGTGTACTATTTAGCTGTATGGTTTTTATGACTTGTGCGTATGTTTTTATAAAAGCGGATTGCGCGGAAGTGTTGAAGACTTCTGTGGTTGGAAGAATCAACCTGCAGGCATTTTATATCTATCAGGGAGATTTTTCTATGCTTCCTGTAGAGGAGCTTGAGATAAACGGAGATATTTTTTACTATTCTCCGGTGGGAGACCAGGTGGGATATTATGGTTTTCCGGGAACAACGGACAAAGCACTGTTGGAAAATCTGGGCTATTTAGGAGATACATTTGAAGACGGTGTTTATTATAAAGGAGGAGGACAATTATGGTAAAATTATCAAATGGTGGTGCATATTTAGTCAATGGCACCGAAATCATCCCCGATAGCGCAGAAGCTTTATCAGCTATTGCTGCAAAGACGGGGGAAAATATTACAAAAGAAGATGCTGCAAAAGGTACCATTGCATATGGTATTTTAGAAAGCCACAATACGTCCGGCAATATGGACAAGCTGAAAATTAAATTTGATAAACTGACATCACATGACATTACATTTGTCGGTATTATCCAGACAGCAAGAGCATCCGGACTGGAAAAATTCCCAATCCCCTATGTTTTGACTAACTGCCATAATTCTCTTTGCGCGGTTGGCGGTACGATTAATGAAGATGACCACATGTTTGGTCTTACCTGTGCCAAAAAATATGGTGGAATTTATGTTCCTCCTCATCAGGCAGTTATTCACCAGTTTGCAAGAGAAATGCTTGCCGGCGGCGGAAAGATGATTTTGGGTTCCGATTCCCATACCCGTTATGGAGCGCTTGGTACCATGGCTATGGGTGAAGGCGGTCCCGAGCTTGTAAAACAGCTCTTAAATCAGACGTATGATATTAATATGCCCGGTGTAGTTGCTGTATATCTGACAGGTGCTCCGATTCCCGGTGTTGGACCTCAGGACGTTGCTCTGGCTATTATCGGTGCTGTTTTTGGCAACGGATATGTAAAAAATAAAGTCATGGAATTTGTAGGCCCCGGTGTGGCAAGTTTAACTCCCGATTTCCGTATCGGTATTGATGTTATGACGACCGAAACAACCTGTCTTTCATCTATTTGGCAGACCGACGATCAGGTCAAAGAATTCTATGAAATTCATGAAAGAGCAGAAGAATACAAAGAGTTAGCTCCTGCTAACGTTGCATATTATGATGGTGCCATTGAAATTGATCTTTCTACTATCAGACCGATGATTGCGATGCCGTTCCATCCCAGCAATACCTATACCATTGATGAAGTCAATGCGAACTTAAAAGATGTTTTACACGATGTGGAAGAACGGGCAAAAGTATCCTTAGACGGAGCTGTACCTTATTCTTTACAAGACAAAGTTGTAAACGGCAAATTTATGGTTGATCAGGGTATTATCGCCGGTTGTGCCGGAGGTGGATTTGAAAACATCTGCGCCGCAGCCGATATCTTAAAAGGAAAATATATCGGTTCCGACGGATTTACCTTATCCGTATATCCTGCATCTATGCCGGTTTATATGGAATTAATCAAAAACGGTTGTGCCGCAACCATTATGGAAACAGGTGCAGTCATGAAAACAGCATTCTGCGGACCTTGTTTTGGTGCCGGAGATACGCCTGCCAACAATGCATTTTCCATCAGACATTCAACCCGTAACTTCCCCAACAGAGAAGGTTCCAAATTACAGAATGGTCAGATTTCTTCCGTTGCATTGATGGATGCTCGTTCCATCGCAGCAACTGCAGCCAATAAAGGTGTCCTGACACCGGCAACAGAATTTGATGGTGAAATCGGTAAATACAAATATCACTTTGATGCAAATATTTATAAAAACCGTGTATTTGATTCAAAAGGCGTTGCAGATCCTTCCGTAGAAATTCAGTTTGGTCCCAATATCAAAGACTGGCCTGCTATGGTTGCCCTGACAGATAATCTGGTTTTGAAAGTTGTATCCGAAATACATGATCCGGTTACAACAACGGATGAATTAATTCCTTCCGGTGAAACAAGCTCTTATCGTTCTAATCCGTTGGGACTTGCTGAGTTTGCACTTTCCCGTAAGGACCCTGCATATGTAGGACGCGCAAAAGAGGTGCAGAAGGCAGAAAAAGCCAGAGAAGCACTGATTGCCGGAACAAGCGATGTACATCCTTGCAAAGAATTGCCGGAAATCAAGCCCGTTATGAATAAAATCAAAGAGATGTTCCCGGATTTGACACATGAGAGCTTCGGTATCGGTTCAACCATCTTTGCAGTAAAACCCGGTGACGGTTCTGCCAGAGAACAGGCAGCAAGCTGCCAGAAAGTACTTGGCGGTTGGGCAAATATTGCCAATGAATATGCTACCAAGAGATATCGCAGCAATCTGATCAACTGGGGTATGCTTCCTTTCATCATCGATGAAGGCGAACTTCCATTCAAAAATCTGGATTACATTTTTGTTCCCAACATCAGACAGGCTGTCATTGATAAAAAGACAGAAATTCCTGCATATGTTGTAAAAGAAGACGGACTGAAAGAATTTACCTTAAGACTTGGTGAATTGACAGATGAGGAACGTGAAATCATCTTGAAGGGATGCCTGATTAATTACAATAGAGTATCGTAAGTTGAGATATTATCGAAAATGCAATGCCATAGAAATATGTATTAAAAAGAAATATATGTAAATACGAAAACAAGCACACCAAATTATTGATGTGCTTGTTTTAGGATTGTGAGAGAACAAAGAGGTGTAAAATGTCCGAAAGAGAAGAAAAATTTGAACGTATGCTTCAAAATGTACAAAAGCGATATACTGATACGGTACAAAAAATGAAACAGTTTATCCAACCGGTGGTTGAGTTGCCTGTTTTATAAGGAATTCAACCAACGGTTCGTGTTCTTTTTTGCAAAAAAATCATATGCTGACATCAGAAAGAAGCCAAGCGCGAACGAAAGGACGGAGAAAGAAATGGATCAAATTAAAATTGGAAAGTTTATTGCGGCATGCAGAAAAGAAAAAGGATATACACAAGCTTCATTGGCCGAGGAGTTAGGTATTACTGACCGTGCTGTATCAAAATGGGAAACCGGAAAATCATTACCGGATTCGTCTATTATGCTAGAGCTTTGTGAGCTTCTTTCCATTAACGTAAATGAGTTATTGAAAGGAGAGCATATGGATATGGAAGAATATGCAAAAGCATCACAGGAAATTATTTTGGATTTCAAAAAAAGAGATGAGGAAAAAACAAGGTTTTTATTAAAAGTGGAAACTTCCATGGGGATTTTAGTTGTCATTTCTTTTGCAACAATCGCTTTATTGGGAGCTTTTCTGATGAATCAAAACCACCTTTTAGGAACAGGATTGATTGTGTTGAGCCTGGTATTGCCGATTGGTTTTATCCCGCTCGCAATCCGGATTGAGCAGTCAGCCGGCTATTATCAGTGTAAAGAATGTAACTATTGTTATGTTCCGACATACTCTCAGGTATTTATGGCACCGCATTATGGTCGTACCCGTTATATGAAATGCCCTAATTGCGGAAAAAGAAGCTATCAGAAAAAATTGATAACAAAAGAATGATTATTTCTCAAATTGAATTAACAAGTAAAAAGGTTTTCAATCCCACACATTTTCTGTATAATGAAACATGTGTGGGATTATTTTTTATTAACAGTTCCTTGACATAGTGGTAGTGCGATGATACGATAGTATCAAGAAAGTGCTACCGATAGACGGTTAGCCTGATATATTTGGAACAGAAAGACCGCCAAGTTTACCAGACGTGGGCGGTCTTTCTGCGTTTATTTCTTGCTCTTGGAACCAATGGTATAGCCAAGAGCAAAGCAAGTTATGCACAAGCTAAGCGTGGCTAAAAAAAGCTCCATTGTAAGCATAAGCACAAACCTCCTTGATAGATTTCCGTTAAGGATTTCTATGTAAACAGAGCTATTACTCTCTGGTGGAGGATAACCGCCTACCGTGTAGGGTAGCACATATATATTTTACCAAACAAACGTTCGAAAGTCAAATGCATATAAATAGAGTGATTAATTAGGAAAGAATAAGAACAGAGGATTATATCATGAAAATTGTGAACCTGATTGAAAATAATATAGGAAACACAGCTTGTATCGCACAGCATGGCTTGAGTTTCTATTTTGAAACAAAGAAACATAAGGTCTTGGTGGATTCTGGCGCAGATTGTTCCTTTTTGAAAAATGCCGAGGCTTTGGGCGTTGATTTGAAAAAAGTTGATGTTATGATACTAAGCCACGGGCATTATGATCATGCCGGTGGTATTTTGGGATTTGCAGATTTAAATCCGGATGCAACGATTTATATGCAGTCGACAGCGGATGGAGAGTATTATGCAATTGCTGAAGACGAAAATGAGTATATCGGAATTGATAAAGAAATTACAAAGCTTCGACAGGTTCAAAAAGTAGATGGAAATCTGAAGATTGATGAAGAATTAGCGTTATTTTCCGGTGTTACCGGAAGAAGAGGTTTTTCAAAGAGTAATCTTAGGCTTAAGGAAATTGTAGGCGGAGATATCAGACAGGATTCATTTTTGCATGAGCAATATCTTGTGGTGGAGCAGGAAGGAAAGAAATATCTGTTTTCCGGCTGTGCGCACAACGGTGTATTAAACATCCTGGATCGTTTTAGGGAAATTTACGGATGTGAGCCGGATGTGGTCATCAGTGGATTTCACTATATGAAAAAAACGGCTTACTCGGAAGAAGAAGTCCGGATTATTACAGATACGGCAAAAGAACTTGCAAGATGTAATACGCAATTTTTTACCTGTCATTGCACCGGCATACCCGCATATGAGATGATGAAACCGATTATGGGAGAAAATCTTCATATGGTAAATAGCGGTGATATCATAGAGTTTTATCCGATAAAAAAGGCTGAGAATGTCAACACGGATAAAATTGTGCCCGTTGTGGTGCCGGGATCAAAATCGATTACAAACAGGGCACTTTTAATCGCAGCCATGGCAAATGGGAAGAGTACCTTGAAAGGTTGTCTGACCAGTGAGGATGCCACTCATTTTTTGGAGTGCATCAGGACTTTGGGCTTTCCGGTAGAAGTAGTTAGCGATGGACAACTTGGTAGCGATATTACGATTACCGGATTTTGCGGAGACATTCCCAATAAAAAGGCAGAAATTTATGTGGGAAGCGCCGGAACCGCAGCCAGATTTTTGGTGGCTATGCTTGCTTTTTCAAAAGGAGATTATGTGGTCAATTCTTCCAATCAGATGAAAAAGCGCCCTATGCAGCCGTTGATTGAGACCTTGAGAAATGCCGGTGCCTGTGTAGAGTGCATGGAAGAAGAAGGTCATTTTCCGTTACATATTGTCGGTATTGGAAACAAAGAAAAGATTCCGGGAAAAATATCCGTAAATATTGATAAAAGTTCACAGTTTTTGAGTGCGTTACTGATAGCGGCCGGAACTTTTGGCAAAAAAACAGAAATTGAAGTAGTCGGCTCTCACGGATTGAGCTATGTGGATTTGACAGCAGATATGATGAAGAGCTTCGGAGTTTCTGTAATTAAAAAAGAGGTAGAGGGTCAGGTGGTTTATGAGCTTTCCGGAACCGACCGTTATCATGCGCTAACCTATGATGTTGAGCCGGATATGTCGGCAGCCGCATATTTTTATGCACTTGCAGCGATTCTCGGAGTAAAGATTTCGGTAAGCGGTGTTAGAGAGAATATGCTCCAGGGAGATACGCAGTTTCTGGATCTCTTAGAAAAGATGGGATGTAGGAAAAAGCTGATAGATCAGACTTTAATAGATGCACAAAAACTTTCCGATTCGTGTCTGGGAAGTATTCTGTTAGAAGGTCCTGCGGGCGGAAAATTAAAAGGCGGATTTACCATAGATATGTCTGCGTTTTCCGATCAGGCGCTTACGCTTGCTGCCATTGCACCCTATGCGGATTCTCCCATTTCTATTGTCGGAATTGGTCATATCCGTTTGCAGGAATGTGACCGTATTCGTGCCATTGTCGATAATTTGACCGCAATGGGCATCCAAGTCGAAGAAAAAGAGGATGCTGTTACCATTTATCCGGGACTTTTGCACCGTTGCGACGTCGCAACATATGATGATCATCGTGTGGCGATGTCATTTGCCCTGACCGGCTTGCGGACAGAGGGAATTTACATTATGAATCCCGCCTGTTGCAAAAAGACCTTTGCACAATACTTCGATGTATTGGAAGATACTCTAAAAAAGATTGTGATATAAGCCGTTCTTACAGAATAAAATGTATCTTTGACCGCGGAAACCGAAGTGTGAAGCGGCAAAGATACATTTTATTCTGTGAGAACGACTTGCGTCCCCCCCCCAAAAAGCTTGCGAAGTGTCTTCTTCTGTGCCTGCATGTTGTTTATTACATCCGAAGAGCAGAGCTGTGCAAATTATAAAAAGAAATAAAAATGTATAAAAATGTTTCAAATGAAAACTTCCTTTCTTGAACTTGATAATTGATAAGCAGAATTTTTCAAGTTATCTGTCTTATCATACCATAACTTTTTGTACTATTCGTGTTATTTTGTATTTTTTCAATTATTTAAATCCCTTTTCGGATTTGTGTTCCCGAAAAAGATGTGCTGTAAGTGCGATATATGGGGT
>JAEDFR010000181.1 GCA_016297945.1 Lachnospiraceae bacterium
CCGCCAACTCCAACGCCTTCCGGCAGCCCACGGCGCACATAGCCGGGCTGGAATGGTACACCTTCTCTGCTTCCACAGCGGCGGAGGAGAAGAGGGCATATTCTGTTTGGGTGGTTAGAAATTTGAAGTTGGACATCGTATCACCTCAATAACGACTCTATAGTTTATCCGTTTTACACCCAATTACGCTCGATTGTTATTGGCATTTTACTGTTTTCATTAAAAAGGCTCATATTTTGTACGAGTTGTTCCAAATATTCTTTATTGGCACATGCAACTCTGCATTTCTTTTCATGCTGACTTATCCTGCATAAATTTAGATAATGAATATTTTTATATTTGGCTGCAAAATATGTATAGTCCTCTTTTTTTGATATCCATAGTAAGAATCGGCGTTCACTTATGGGAAACATAAAACAACCATGCCCAGCAGTTTTTCCAGTCAAATCTGGAACGATATAATGAAAAGTCATACCATCGATAAGTACCAGTGGTGGACTGGGCATTAGCGGATTTATCTCCACTAACAACAAATGCATGCTTAGTGCTATTCCGTCAGAAGCAAAAATCTCTCTAAGTACCTTTTCAACTTCTTCGTCCGGAGATTTAACACTTCTCTGTAGAAGCGCAATCTGCAATAACAATTTGGAAAGCAATTTAGTATGTTCACTATTCTCTATTTCTTCTGCGTTGAATTGTACTTCTCTGATTCCTGTGGGGCCAAACACTCTTAACCGTTTCATTTTCTTCTGCGAAAGTTCCTTTAGCAGAGGTCCCATTTTGTTTTCATAGCTATTTCCCGACAGTACTTCTTCTAGTTCTTGTCCCCACGATCTTCTCCGAGCAAATAGCTTCTCTATATTCTTTGGAACAGTCTTTCCTGTCTCCGGATTGTACTCCCAAAATGTTTTTGGTTTATCATTAGGAAGAAAATTTATAGATATGCATTGTGATAGATAATGCATATTTTTTGTTTTTGCCACAGCATCACTTCCCTAAAAATATTTCAGCATTAGAGAATCATGTTTCATAATCCGGCAATGGTTTACCACTATTGTGTAAAAAGAACCCATTTGCATATTCACTATCAAAATATTGGCTGGCATAATCTTTAAATTCAATACCTGTTATTTTTGATAAATAAAAAACCAGTATATATAGTGCAGACAAAGCACTAACTGCATTTATATATGTCGCTTTAGTAAAATTACTTTCTCTATTATGCTTTACATCATTATAGCCATTCCACCAAAGTAATGGTCCTCTATCCCAGCCAGCAAAAGGATATATATCTCGCCCAAGCCGTTTTGCACTCACTTTGGTGTTGACAATTTTGGGATATCTTCCTAATATGATGGATTTATATTTTCTAATGTCTCCGGCAGTTTGGCTATCATCTATCTCATGACATATGGCTTTGAATACAGCTTCAACCTCAGTACATGCAAGAATAAGAATCTTGGCAAATTCAAAAGAATACACATTTTCCTGATTCAAAGGTTCAATATATCGTGATGTATTATCCAAATCACTTTCAAGCATTAGGAAGTAGTTCCACATACCATGCAAAGTTTTCTTATCCATACATATCACCTGCAATGTTGTTTTATTATCTTATACAGCTCATGCATGCCGCGCATTTCCATATATTCCTGTACTAGTCTTTCTTTTTCCCATGTTGATAAAACTTGAAAGGCTTGCTCTGCTTCCAGCAAAGCCTTCATTGCTTTTTCGTATCTGTTTTGAGGTTCCACATCGAGTTTAAATTGGTAGTTATTCATCTTTTTTACCTCATCCAAAATATTCCTGCATTAAAGCTTTCTTCAACAATTCCAGTTTATCAGAGCTATTCCGAATTTTTACATTAATACAGCAAAAATTCTATTCCATGTATCGTTTTTTCTGCTCGGCAACAATATCCTTTAAAACCTTATCTTTGTCGTCTGTGAATAGGAATTCTTCAGTAATACCAAATCTTGACAACTGTTGAAGGATTTCTTTTTTAGATTCTTTTGGAATGATAATTCGCTTAACAATGGATTTGTCATTTTTATCAAAGGTCACAAGTTCTCCTTCAAGCATTTTACTTTCGTGCACTTTATTGGGGAATAGCAAAAACAAGCCTTTCTGATGTGTTTGCCTCTCACACACATTTCCTACTTCAACAAAAATCGGTTTTTGTATCTCAGAAACCAAATAGCGTATACCTGTTGACATATTGTCTTCCCAACCAGGGTGTAAGATTCTGGCGCAATATGGTTGTTTCATCGCACGATAGTAGTAATTATCAATTGGAGTATAAGAATTCCCTGTTAATCGGTATGTATCTGCAATGACATTTGGTGTAGTGTCATATGCAGAAAACATATTGGCGGAAAAAGCGAAAACCTCACCGTCCTCATCGGGGCGATCATTGCACGCAAAATATAGTGCTACAAAAGCATTATGTGTCAGGTCTAATAATCTAGTGGGAATTCCATAGTGCTGAAGCTTTGCCAGCAGAATCATGGGATAGTCTGAGTCAGGAAAGAGCAGCGGGAATTTTTGCTGTGCCGATCTCACCAAATCTTTTTCAACGAAAGCCCAGCTATTAAACTGCGTTGGAGATGGTCTCCTCCCAAGAGAAGGGGCTAAACTATATCTTGTGCTACACTGTCCTCTAAAAACAAGTTTTGGCGGAAACATCATATGTTCTCTCTCAAGTTCTATCGAAGAAACTGTTTCAACGAATTGAGATAGACTTGTAATTCTAATTTCCAAGCATAACACCTCACCCAAAATATTCCTGCATCAAAGCTTTCTTCAGCAATTCCAGTTTATTGAGGCTCCGCTGGATTGCTAATTTTGATTTGTCGGTCTGTTCGACGAAGGCTGCGAACTGCTCCTGTAGCGCTAATGGTGGAAGACAAATCACCAGCGGCGCTATGTCTTTATTGTTGATCTGCGGAACTGATGACCCATTGTCCAATGCGCCAAGATCAACCATATTAAAATATGCCATCAGATATTGCGATTTCAAAGCATTTCCCGCAGTAACGCCCATAACATTCAAGTCAGCACAAATTGGCAGCGTTGTGAGGCGTTTCTTGTTTGTACCAATCGCGCCGCCTCTTTTCGGGAATATCACAGTTCCCACAGGGAATATTCCTGCGCCAGCGGTCTGTTCGGTAACAAATCTTGACGATGTGGTAATGTACTGTTCATTGCCGGGGTAATTCATATCGCCAACTTTAACATACGGTATTCTGCCGCCTTCATTTTCTTTATCTGCAGGCAGCGATGTCCCGCTTTTCAGTGTGCAACAATCGCCTATGGTTGTTTGTGGCCATCCAAAGGGATTGGCTTTTTGATCACCAAACAGTTCGATAAATCGGGATTTGACCAACTGATCCAGCTTTGCAAGCTGCTCTTTCCGCAGGGCAATCAGATTTTCAATCTCATCCAATCTTTCTACAATGACTTCTTGCTGTCTCACCGGGACAAGATCAAATTGGACTTTTTTCAGATACCCAGCAGAAATATTCGGCTGTGCTCCTCCCACACCATCTTTTACAAATTGTTCCCTTTTGCTCGATAAGAAATAGTATAAGTACG
>JAEDFR010000182.1 GCA_016297945.1 Lachnospiraceae bacterium
AAACCCCATATATCGCACTTACAGCACATCTTTTTCGGGAACACAAATCCGAAAAGGTTTTTTTATGTATTTTGCTAATTTATCCACATTTTTCCTTTAGATGTTATCCTGTACATCTTTAACAGCATCAAATTCATCCATGATTTCTTTGGCCGGTGCCTTTGTCAAAAGACTAACCACAAGAATGAAAATCAGGCTGATCGGGAAACCGACTGCCAAAGAATAAAGTCCGGTTGCAGCTTTGATGGTTTCGCCGGCTAATAACGGAATGTAGTCCCAGATAATGACCGTTGCTGCACCACTGACAAGACCTGCGATGGCGCCCGGAAGATTGGTACGTTTCCAGAACAACGACATCAGTACCAACGGACCAAATGCAGCACCAAGACCAGCCCATGCGTCAGACACCAGTCCCATAACGGATGAATCGGGGTTCCATGCAATCACAAATGCAATCACGGCAATGACTACGATAATAACACGGCTGATTGTCATAACGGTTTTATCATCAGCATCTTTTCGGATAATTCCTTTATAAATGTCTTCAGCAACTGCAGATGCACTGACAAGCAATTGTGAATCTGCAGTAGACATGATTGCCGCCAGAATACCGCAAAGGAAAATTCCCGCAATAATCGGCAGATTGATTTCCTGTGTAAAGACCTTCTTGATCATTTCAATAAAAATTTTCTCCGTGCCGACTTCGTTCATATAATCAAAGTCCATGTAAGCACGTCCCACAATTCCGATGACGGCTGCCATAAACAGAGAAATCGTAACCCATGTAATGGCAACGCCCTTTGACTTTGTCATTTCCTTTTCACTCTTTACCGCCATGAAACGAACCAGAATATGAGGCATACCAAAGTAACCAAGTCCCCATGCAAGACCGGATATAATACCGACAGCATTAACACCTTTAAACATATTTACAAATCCGGGATTTTCTGCAAGTGCACTTTCTAAACCTGCTGCTACGGAAACTCCATCTGCTTTCATAAAGCATACAGCAAAAATCGGTACAGCGAGCAAAGCAATTAACATCATTGTTCCCTGGATAAAGTCAGTCAGACAAACTGCCATAAATCCGCCTAAGAATGTATAAATCAGAATTACCAGTGCACCAAGTGTCAATGCGATTTTGTAATCAATACCGAAAATAGACTGAAACAGCTTACCGCCGGCTGCCAAAGCAGACGCACAATATACGGTAAAAAAGATGACAATTATAATAGAAGAAATAAACATCAGTATTTTCTTCTCATCTCGATATCGGTTTTCAAAAAACATCGGAAGCGTAACGGAATTGTTTGCTTTAATCGTATATTTACGAAGTCTGGAAGCAACAATCAACCAGTTCAAAACGGTACCAATCAACAACCCGACGGCACACCAACCGTCTCCGCCATTCATACCATAAATAAAGATAGCACCCGGGAGACCCATCAAGAGCCAGCCGCTCATGTCGGAAGCCTGTGCAGATAATGCGGCAATAAATCCACCCAGATTTCTTCCTCCCAAAAAGTAGTCCTCTGAATTTGTACTTTTCTTTGAATACATGGCGCCAATCGCAATCATCATCAAAAGATACAGTACAAATGCAACTAAAATCCAACCTGAAACATTTGTCATTTTTTCACAATCTCCTCTCCTATAAAAATTTTAACTTAACAAATATCCGTTTAACAGCTGATTCGAAATAATGCGAACGGATTCTGAGAATTCCGGATCCGTGACAAAACAGTAAATGTAAAAACATAAGGAAGCCAAACCGATAACAAAAGCCAAAATGGAAAGAACCAGTCCCGTAATCGCCATACCGTCCATTTGTCCCTGATTGTCATTTTTTGATAAAATTGCCAGAATGACACCAATCATTCCCAATATCACTGACGGAGCTCCCAGACAACAGCATAAAACCAGTCCTGCAATACCCAGTATCAACGAAATAACTGCTTTTGTATTGCTTGATTTCTGCTCGGGCACGGAAGAATATCCCTGATTATAATTGGAGTATCCGTAGCCACTCTGTTCATATCCCGGCTGATAATATCCTTGCGGGTTGTATCCCTGTGGGTTGTATCCTTGCGGGGTATATCCCTGTGGGTTGTATCCCTGCGAATTGTATCCTTGTGGATTACTTTCCTGTGGATTATATCCTTGCGGATTGTATTCCTGCGGATTGTAATCTTGTGGATTGCTTTCCTGCGGATTGCTTTCCTGCGGATTGTAATCTGTCTGATTTAAATCTTGAAAACTATCGTCCATATTGCATCCCTTTTCCTTACAAAATTTCTTTGCCGTTGTAACACGTTAAAGTAGATTATACAAGAAGATAGCTTTTTCAACAAGCTTTTTTGACGAATGATTAAAAATAATGTAAATTATATGATATCAGGGTCAAAAAGTCATACTTTTCATGCTCGCATGAAAAAGTATGACTTTGGCCCCGCAAAAGTGCACAAAGTGCATAGCAATCCGTTGGTATCATGATTAATTATGTCTATAGGATCAATAAAAAATGTATTTACATCTTTATATAAATAAGAAGAAATATTTTTTAATAACCATATTTTTTATATCTTTATTTCTTCTGGCATTTTTGTATACCAATTATATAGGAAAGATACAGTCTGCAAATCCATTTCTTTTTCACGATTGCACATTCAAAAACATGCTTCATTTATATTGCCCCGGTTGCGGTGGCACACGTGCAGTTGATGCATTATTACATCTTCGGATTCTATCGTCTCTTTTCTACCATCCATTGGTAATTTATGTTGTAATCTGTTGTTGTTTCTTCTATATTAAAATAGGTATACAACTAAAAAAGCAAAACGGCGACGCGGATATTTTAATCAACATAGCCTGCATCTGGGGCGCCTTGATTTTAGTTTTAGCCTTTTTTGTCGTCCGGAATTTATTGTTGGTATATGGCGGTGTAGATTATATCGGAGAATTGAAAAGCTACTGGATATAAAAAATTAAGAATAGGAGCATAATATATGTGGATTGCAGATCAATGGAAAGATTATGAAGTAATAGATACTTGTGCAGGTGAGAAATGCGAACGTTGGGGAGATTATATTTTAGTCCGTCCCGATCCCCAGGTTATTTGGGATACCGGACACAACAATCCTGCCTGGAAACAAAAAAACGGTCATTATCACCGCAGTAACAAAGGCGGCGGCGAATGGGAATTTCGCAATCTGCCCAAAGAATGGTCTATCAAATACCGGGATTTAACCTTCAATCTGAAACCTTTTAGTTTTAAACATACCGGCCTCTTTCCGGAGCAGGCTGTGAACTGGGACTGGTGTGCCGAGAAAATAGGGACTGCTACAAAAGAAAAAGGACGTCCTTTGAAAGTCCTAAATCTTTTTGCCTATACCGGTGGGGCAACCATTTCTGCAGCGGCTGCCGGTGCAAGCGTCACACACGTAGACGCATCCAAAGGTATGGTCACCTGGGCAAAAGAGAACGCCGTATCATCCGGTTTATCCGATGCTCCAATCCGCTGGCTGGTGGATGACTGCGTCAAGTTTGTAGAAAGAGAAATCCGCCGCGGCAATACCTAC
>JAEDFR010000043.1 GCA_016297945.1 Lachnospiraceae bacterium
ATAACAAAAAGGACCCTTGCGTTGCAAAGGCCCTTTAAATTTTAATTCAAATCATCGAATTAAGCATTTACCATATCTTTTAATGCTTTACCAGCTTTGAATTTAGGTGCTTTAGAAGCTGCAATCTTCATTGTAGCGCCAGTCTGAGGATTTCTTCCTTCTCTAGCTGCTCTTTCAGATACTTCGAATGTACCAAAGCCAACTAACTGGATTTTTTCACCTTTTTTTAATTCAGCTGCAACAACATCTGTAAAAGCTTTTAATGCCTTTTCTGCGTCCTTTTTTGAGATTTCTGCCTGATCAGCGATAGCTGCTACTAATTCTGTTTTGTTCATTTTGAACTCCTCCTATTACTGAGTTTTTTCTTAATTTTAGCGTCAAGTGTGACGCCTACAACTAGTTATAATATCTTTTCTTGTTTTTGTCAAGAAAATATTGAAAAATAGGGCTTTTTTTGCTATTTTTAACAGATTTTTATAGCAATTTTTCAAATATTCTTACGAGCAGTTTACGTAACCTTTTCTTATGTTGAGATTCGGAAAAAGTTTGTTGTTTTTTTTCTTCCTCTTTTATTTCCTGCCAGCTTTTTATGTTTTCGGGATCAGGCTCTTTTCCATGTAGAGGTGTGCCATCCAATTCAAACACATGTGGGTGTCTGCGAATCATTTTCTGACTGATCTGACAAATCACATCATCTAAGGTAAAAAGACCCTCCTCCTCCGCAATCCGGGCATGCATGACAACCTGCATCAACAAATCTCCCAATTCTTCCTTCATACTATCCGGATTATTGGTTTTTTCATACAGCTTAATCCCACTAACTGTTTCTGCTGCTTCTTCCAACATACAAAGTGTTAATGAACCATGAGTCTGCCTTCTGTCCCAGGGACAGCCGGTTTCTGCCCGAAGCTCTTTGATAATCATACATAAATCTTCAAACGTATAGAATTTTTCTTCTTTTTCTGTTTTTAAATATTCTTCCTGCAATTTCATATCTTTATTCATATGACCAAAGCTTCTGAGTCAATTTTTCATACTTGGATGAAATATATAACCATGAAAACCCAAAAAACATTAACGAAGCATTTCTTCAATCATGGAAAGAACTTCTTTACCCAATGCTTCGGATTTTGCATTGGCATCTTCTAAAGAAGTACCTTTGATGCCATAATAGAATTTTACCTTCGGCTCTGTTCCGGACGGACGTACACATAACCATGCATCATCAGAAAGGTCATAGTACAAAACATTGGAAGCAGGAAGTCCTGTGGGCTTTTCTTCTCCGGTTTTTACATCTTTGATGATGCCGGTTTTGTAATCTCTTGCACTTAAAACGGTATATTCACCAAATTTTTCGGGCGTATCCTCACGTAAGGTATTGAGAATTTCCTGGATTTTGGCAAGGCCTTCAATTCCTTTTAAGGTAATGGATTTGATGTCATCTTTGTAATATCCGTATTTTTCATACATATCGATCATGGCATCCCACAAAGTCTTGCCCTGCGTTTTGTAATAGGCTGCAGCCTCACAAAGTGCCATCGTTGCAACAATGGCATCTTTATCTCTTGCATGGGTGCCGATTAGACAGCCATAGCTTTCTTCGAAGCCAAACAGATAAGTACCTTTTTTCTTTTGTTCAAATCCCAAAATCTGCTGTCCGATGTATTTAAATCCGGTCAATACTTCAATCAATTCCACACCATAAGCCTTTGCAATCGCATCAGCCATATTGGTGGTTACAATCGTTTTGATAAGTGCTCCGTCATCCGGAAGACCTTTTGTTGCCTGTCTCTGACCGATTTCATAATCTGCAAGCAGACATCCTGACATATTTCCCGTTAAGGTAATATATTCTCCGCTCTTTGCATCCTTTACATATACACCCAAGCGGTCTGCATCCGGATCGGTTGCAAGAACCAGATCTGCATCAATTTCTTTTGCTAACTTTAAGCCAAGTTCAAATGCTTCCGCAGCTTCCGGATTGGGATAGGAAACCGTAGGGAAGTTTCCGTCCGGTAATTCCTGCTCGGGAACAACATATACATTTTCAAATCCGAGCTCTTTTAAAACTCTGCGCGCCGGAATGTTTCCGGTTCCGTGAAGAGGCGAATATACGATTTTAATATCCTTCTGCGCTTCTTTAATCGAATCCCAATGGATAACCTGACTTTTTAATTCCTCAATATAAGCATCATCAATGTCTGCACCGATTGTTACATACAAACCTGCTGCCATAGCTTCAGACTTGTCCATGGTCTTTACCACTGCAAAATCAGAAATAGCACCTACTTCTGCCATAATGCCGCCATCATGAGGCGGAGTAATCTGTGCACCGTCTTCCCAGTATACTTTGTATCCGTTATATTCCGGAGGATTATGGCTGGCCGTAATATTGATACCTGCAATACATCCCAATTTGCGAACCGCATAAGAAAGCTCCGGTGTCGGTCTTAAGGATTCAAATACATATGCCTTAATACCGTTTGCATTCAGACAAAGTGCAGCTTCATCTGCAAACTCCGGACTCATGCGACGAGAATCGAATGCAATGGCAACACCTTTGTTCTGTCCGTTTTGTTTCATAATATAATTTGCAAGCCCCTGTGTTGCTTTACGGACAGTATAAATATTCATACGGTTTGTACCAGCTCCAATGACACCTCGTAATCCGGCCGTTCCAAACTCCAACTCACGGTAAAAACGGTCTTCGATTTCTTTTTCATCATCCTTAAGCGCCCGTAATTCCTTTTTTGTCTCCTCATCAAAATAAGGATTTTCTAACCAGCTTTCATAAATTTCTCTGTAACTCATGCCTTTCCTCCTATTATGATAAATAATGATGCAATTGCGGCAAACACTTCCTGCCTCAATGAATATGTACAGATTGCTTTTATGCAACTATAACCTTTTCTTATTTGGGTGTCAAATCGGAAAAGGAATAACGAACATCTTTTTCCGATGTATCAATCTGAAGTGTATAGCTCCTGGTCTGATAACCATCCCTTCTTAAAGATACCACATAGGTTCCTTCTTTTTTAGCAAAATTTGTCGGTATGATCCCAACATAATTTCCATCTACATATAATTCGGCCGATACCGGTGCATCGATATAAACACGATAACCATCCGCTTCCGATACATCGATGGTATTACTGCTGACAGATGGATTGGTAATCAACGGTGTATCCTCTTTTTCCTCTTCTTCATCATCTTTTCCGTCACTTTCCTCTAATTCAATATTGAGATTGGCCGTAGATTGTCCAACCTTGATATATTGTGTCAGCGTTTTATAACCATTGGCTTTTATCCGAATCTGATGAATTCCGCAGGTCATTTCTACCGGCTCATCGTATTCTGTTTTTTCCTGATCAATATAAAGCTCTGCCTTGGACGGTGAAATGGTAAAGATAATTTTTCCCATCTTTTTCTCATCGGTTACTTCAAATTTGGAAACATCCACCAGAGTTTCTTCACCGGCTTTAACTGTAATCTCCTCACTTCCAAAAAGACCGTTTTTACTGATATAAAACGTATAATCCCCTTCCGGAGCCACAATTAACATCTCGGGAGTAACTTTTTTGATGATGGCTTGTCCGATTTCCACAAATCCATCAATAAAACTATCCTGTCCGCTTAAACGCACATAGCCATGTCCGTTTTCAACTGTAATACCTAAAATCTCATGATCCTTAGAAACCACTTTCAAAGTATCCGAAGAATGAATTTCATTCAATTTCAAAAGATTTCCTTTGGACAAAACCATTGCATTTTTAGATACCTTGTATGGATCCGCTCCCAATGTCATAGTCCTTGCCACACTGTTGATTTCAAAGTCCGTTACATTTGTCAACACATTGACATCTGAAAGAATCTGAAGGGATTTTAATAGTTTAGAATCTTTAAAAAAAGTAATCTTTACCATATCCCCACATTCTAACTGTCCTGCTACCAGTTCATCCCCATAACGGTTTTTCAATCCGGTTGACGTACTGTATTGAAGAGTATATGTTCTACACATCTCCAAATTATAAAATTGAATGGTTGATTCTCCCGTATCCACATTCACAATCAGACTTTCATCATAAGAATCCGCCATCGGCTCAATATAAGTACTTTGTACAGAATATTCTTCCTGTGGCGTAACTGTTTCTGCCGGTTGCCCGCCCACACAGCCGGAAAATAAAACGCTACAGAGAAACAATATGCATAAAAAAAGGGGTTTTCCTTCGTTTTTCAATCCTTTAAAATCCTCGCTTTTCTTTCAGGCACATTATACCACAATCCTTCTTTTTTCTAAAGTAATTCCTTTTCCAGTTTATTCAAAAACTCCCTGCGGGCGAGTTCAATTTCTTTTAATGCCTGCAATTTTTCAGACTGCCTTCGTGGCGGAAGGGACTTTCGTTTATTTAAATATGCATTTGCAATCTTCCAGAAACGCTCCGGATATAATAATCTCGCAAAAAGATAACGTTTTTCATCTTTATCGAGCTCCTTTTTCGATAAGTATGCATCCAGTACTTTCATTCCAAAATCATAGGACCACTCATTCTTTTCCAGAATTTTTCTTAGAAAAAGATATAAATCCCTGACCTGAATATCTTTACAACACTTTTCAAAATGTGTTACAACGATATTTCCTTCCTGAATCAGTATATTATGCTGATTACAGTCTCCATGACAAAACATGCCCTTTTTTTGTACAAGCTTTGTCAGGCGTATCAGACATTCCGGATTTAAAACCGCAGTTGCTTCTTTGGCAATCTCTTCGAAATAAGGATATTCTTTTAGAAAGCACATCTCAAACTCGCCTTTTTGCGACACCTTTCGCATAAAAGAACGCACACGCAGCAATTCGGTTTCTCTTTTTGAAAAATCCCTGACAGTAGCCGCCTCCGAAGTAAAGTCTTCGCCAAACTCCATCAGCTTATGAAGCTTTGCCAGTTCTCCCACGATAAATCGGCAGTCTTCGACATTATAAACATCGCATTCTCTACCATCAAAGTGCTTTTTTACAATATATCTTTTTCCGTCATAATCAGTAACATATAATTGCCCTTGTGTATTTTCAATGAGATTGTCTGCATATGGAAAGCCCAGCTCACAAAGCTTATCACAAACTGCCTTGTAATTTTGCAGCTTTTCTGTTTTTCCGGTATACTCCCACAACGCCACCGGACCAATATCGGTGATTGCGACAATTGCCCCCCGGGCTTTCTTTGTCTGCTCTATTTCAAAATCATACTGTTCAAATACCGCTACCGCTCTGTCATTCACTAATCCATTCCCCCTTGATAGGTCATACTATCTTATGAGAAAAAAGAAAAAGATATGACACAATTACCATCCGAAAGCAAAAACAATCGTTCTCTTTATTCTTTATTATCCATCGGTTTGTGTAATGCGGTTAAACAAATTTCTTTTAAAATCTCTTTTTGATTTTTCTGCGGTTCTTCAATTACTACAGATAACAGCTTTTGCAGCATATCACCCAATTCTTTTCCGGGATTCATTCCCCAGAAAATCAAATCCTTTCCGGAAACGGCAAGGGATTTTAAATCCACACATTCTTCCTTTTCTAAAACATCCTGATAACTTGCATAAATCTCATCCAGACGCATCTGCTTTTCTGTTCGCAGATATTCGCTCTGAGCCAGCAAGTCAGCCTGCTTAACCTTTAAAAGAAGCGGAAAAATCTCTTTTCCGATCCGGTTCATGGCACGACGGACATATTTTCTTTCCGGCAGAATATCATAATCATGATTTTCTACCAGTTTGCTGACAATATGAATGGTATCATTGTCAAATTTCAATGACCGCAGTGACCGGATACACATATCCTTTGAAACGACAGGATGTCCGTGAAAGTGGAAAATTCCATCAGAACCCACCGTCAGACAGGCAGGTTTTCCAATATCATGATATAGCAAAGCCAAACGGATATTTTTATCCGGTTCTGCCGCTTTCATGCTTTGAATGGTATGCTCTCCCACCGTATAACAATGATGCGGATTGTTTTGTTCTGTCTTCATGGCAATATCAAACTCCGGCATAATCACAGCCGTAATTCCGGTTTCATATAAGTCTCTCATCTTTTCGGGATGATTGGAAGTAAGCAGTTTCACTAACTCTACCTGAATACGTTCTGCACTGATTTTGGAAAGATTTGGAGCAAGCTCTGTTATCGCCGCTTTTGTCCCTTCTTCGATTTCATATCCCAACTGCGCACTAAACCGGACCGCCCGCATCATACGCAGAGCGTCTTCCGTAAAACGCTCTTTCGGATTACCAACTGCCCGAATCATTTTATTTTCCAAATCCTTCATGCCGTCAAATTCATCGACAATACCACATCGGTCATTGTATGCCATCGCATTGATTGTAAAATCCCGGCGCTTTAGATCTTCCACCAGATTGGAAGTAAAAATCACATTTTTTGGATGTCTTGCATCTTCATATTCCCCATCAATCCGATAGGTCGTAACTTCATATCCGACACGGTTTATCATAACAGTCACCGTTCCGTGTTCTATTCCGGTATCAATGGTTCTTTGAAACAGTGCTTTTATTTCCTGGGGCTTTGCAGAGGTTGTAATATCCCAGTCGTTTGGATTGCGACCAAGCAGACTGTCCCTGATACAACCCCCTACGGCAAAAGCTTCAAATCCGGCATCTTCAATTTTCTGTATTATTTTTTTAACATCATCAGGAAGTTGAATTCTCATGATTTGTCTCTTTCTGTTTTATTATCGTTTGGCACATCATTATTATGACATTTTATGATGCTGTGGTCAAAAGGTATTTCGAGTTGTTCGTTTATTTGCGTTTGCGAGATTCCGGTCATTCTTATGTCCCTAAAGTTGCGAATTTGCGAATAATAAAAAACCAGCAGAGAAATAGCATGTACTTATTTATCAATAAATATCCTTATAAAAATATGATTTAAATTTTATTTTTTCAAGGATAAACAGTGCTATAATATAAGAACTTGAAGTATTCAAAATTTGAGAAAATAAAAACGAATGAAAGGAGATACCTATGAAAAAACGTATTCAATCCTATATGGCATATATGGATCAACAGTTAGAACACATTGAAAGCGGACTTAGTTATGAAGAATTATGCATCCAGCATGAAAAACAGCTTGCTTATTTTATGCATGAAAGACTCGTTCATTTACTGGTTACCTTGACCTTTGCCATTCTCGCTTTTGTTACCTTTTTTATGGCAGTTATGAATTTTTCCATCGGAATGATTGTTTTATTTTTTGCATTTCTGATTTTACTTATTCCTTATATCATGCACTATTATCTTTTGGAAAATTCCGTCCAGTATATGTATCGACAATACGATAGGCTGCAGCAGCTGATTCATCCCGGTGCTTTTATCATGGATAGAGATAAAGAGTAATATGCATCTCACATTTTACAATTGATTGGGATCGCATCTGCGAAAAATCTGTAAATTTCGTGGAAATACATTAAGAATACGCTGTAAATTGAGAACAAACTAAACTGATTTAGAGCAAAAAGTAAAAAGGACAAAAGCAATATTTCTATGACTTATTACGTAACAGTTAAGGATTTGAATATCCCTTATGAAATTGAGAAAACAAAACGGAAAACCTATGGAATAACCATGAAGCCCGGCGGTACTGTCAGCGTGCGGATTCCAATGTATGGCAGTATTTCTTATGCACGTTCCATGGTGGAATCAAAAAAAGACTGGATTTACAAAAATTACATTCGTCTGAAGGATTGCCCGAAGGTAACTTCCAAAAAAGATAAATCCGAATATGAAAAGCGTTTAGAAGCGCCGTACAGAAAAGCAGCCGCAGATTATATTCCGAAGCGTGTGGCATATTTTGCCCAACTCCTGGATGTAACCTACGGCAGAATATCGATTCGGGATCAAAAAACCAGATGGGGAAGTTGTTCCTCATCCGGTAATCTGAATTTTAACTATAGGCTTATGTTAGCACCTCCAAAGGTTTTGGATTATGTTGTTATTCACGAGCTTTGCCATCGCATCGAAATGAATCATTCTCCCAAATTTTGGAAATGCGTAGAAAGCATTATGCCTGAATATCGCACGCAACGCCAATGGCTCAAAGAAAACGGTAGTAAATTATCTCCCCTTGTTCAGAAAGACCGTCCGGAACATTTTGGCTGAATATCCATAATGACTATGCCTTGTTCAAAGTTTGATTAATCTCTTTATAAATACCGATACCAAGATCTAAAATCAATACGGCATATAAAATGGCATAAACGGACAAAGGGATTACCGTCTGTTGTGCCAGATACAACGTATAACCGGCAAAAGAGCATCCGATGGCAATTAATGGAACATAAAACTTTTTCGGATTGGAAAAAGCGACAATAACAGATAATACATCTGCTAAAATTCCGTATCTTTCATGCATATGAGGCAGGAAAAATACAACTACCATAACAAAGAACATTCCCATACGTATGATTAAATCTTTGGTAAATACAAAGTTTTTCTGTGCAATATAGTACAATAAAACCATCAAAACGGCCAATGTAAAATAAATACCCGCATCTGCATATTCTCTTAAAAAGCTGTCGGTTCCGATAATCTGATATACATTTGGAAACTTGTGAGATAACTTATAAATATCCATTTCTCCATTTGCCTGAAACAGGTATACCGTTAACAGATCCCATAAATTTTTACCGGCTATCCAGGACGGAATAATACCAATAAAATAAACAATCGGAAGCCATAAGAAATGCTGAATCTTTATTTTCTTTTTTACCCACAATAAAAGATAAAGCGGTGCGATAAACAGCGTCTGAAGCTTGAAGGCAAACGCAACTCCATAAAAAATCAGAGAAATACGGGGCTTGTCCTTTAACATATACAGCAAAGACAACATTACAAAGCTTGTAAAAATGATATCACACTGTGCCCACATGGCGCTGTTTGCAACAATCGTAGGAACAAAAAGCATAACGGTATATGCCATATAGCCACTTTGTTTTTTGCCTGTCATGTCGTATACAATAAAACCAACGGCAATAGCTGCTACAAAATCAAAGAAAATGGAAACCATTTTCATTAAAATTAATGTATTAAAAAACGGGCAGATACTGATAAAAGACAGAATCAAAAGGTAGGGAGTTGTATAATCCACATATTCAAACTCCGCGCTCAGACCTTTAAATCCGCCTCCGGCTTCTCGTAGTGTTGCAACCCAGGGCTCAAAAAACATCTTGTAATCTCCGGCAACAACATCCCGAAGTGCATAACGGATATAACAACCAAAAATGGTTGCAAAAACCAAAAGCAGGATATCAAGAAATCCAATTTCAAATTTTTTGATTTTAAATTTTTTAGTTACCAGTCCTCTTAAAAATTGATCTACCATATATTCTCCGATTAATTTTATTTTAGCAGTTTACCAGACGCACAGTTTCTCTGGCAATGGCAAGCTCTTCATTGGTAGGAACCACCATAACCGTTGTCTTACTATCCGGTGTGGAAATAGTGATTTCCTCTCCGCGAATTTTATTTGCTTCTTTATCAATCGTTACCCCAAGGTAACCTAAATATTCACAAACCATTTCTCTTGCCATAAAATTATTTTCACCAACACCGGCTGTAAAGGCAATCACATCAACGCCGTTCATGGCAGCCACATAAGCACCGACATATTTTGCAACACGGTAGCTCCAGGTTTCTAAAGCAGTTTTTGCTTTTTCATTTCCTTCTTCTGCGGCATTTCCAAGATCACGGAAATCACTGGAAAGACCATCAGACAATCCCAGTACACCGGATTTTTTATTGCAGATATTGATTACTTCTTCTGCAGAAAGATTCTCTTTCTGGGCAATAAAACTGATGATAGCAGGATCCAGATCCCCGGATCTTGTTCCCATTATCAAACCCTCTAATGGAGTTAGTCCCATGGAAGTATCCACACACTGTCCGTTTTTAACGGCTGATACGGAAGCACCGTTTCCAAGATGACAGACAATTATTTTTAAATCTTCGCGTTTTTTACCTAAAATCTCAGCCACACGGTTACTTACAAAATCATGGCTGGTACCATGGAAACCATAACGACGGATTCTATATTTTTCATAGTAATCATAAGGTAGTCCGTATAAATATGCTTTTTTTGGCATGGTCTGATGAAATGCCGTATCAAATACAGCAACCATAGGAACTCCGGGCATGATTTTTTTGCAGGAATTGATACCAATCAGATTGGCCGGATTGTGCAAAGGTGCAAGATCATTGCATTCCTCTACTGCTTTTAATACCTCATCGTCGATGACAACGCTGCTGGCAAATTTTTCGCCGCCATGGACAATCCGATGTCCGACTGCGCCGATTTCATCCAAAGATTTTACAACACCGACTTCGGGATCAGTTAGTTTTTCAATCACATATTTTACCGCTTCGGTATGATCGGGCATGGGAACTTCAGTTGTTACCTTGTCACCACCTGCCGGCTGATGTGTAATGGCACTACCGTCAATCCCGATTCTTTCACATAATCCTTTTGCAAGAACTTTTTCACTTTCGCTGTCGATAAGCTGATATTTTAAAGAAGAGCTACCGCAGTTGATTACCAAAATATTCATTTTTACAGCCTCTTTTCTTATTTTTATTTTCATTTTGTATATGATGAATTTACTATTCTATCACAAACACGTTCTCACTTGTATGACAACGTAACAGTACTAAATTTGCAATAAATTGCTCATTAAGTGCTGACGCCCACATACAGTCTGTAAGTAGAATAGTAAACTTCATCAATTATACAAAATGAAATTATTATGTTTCTTAGTATGCTCTGCCCCAGTAAACCATCTTGGTTGCCGGTTTGCCACAGCAAACACAGGTGTCTGCAAGATTTTCCTGTTCAAACGGCATGCAACGACTGGTTACTGCCAGTTTTTCTTTTATAATATCTTCACAGTCACGGTTTCCGCACCACATTGCTTTTACGAAACCGGATTTTTCATTGAAGATTTTTTCAAATTCATCCATTGTTTTTGCAACGTAAGTATGTTTGTCTCTGTGTTCTCTTGCTCTTTCAAGCATTTCAACCTGCATTAAGTCGAGTAACTTAAGTACTTCGGTTTCCACATTGTCCAGCGCACATTCGATTTTTTCTCTTGTATCACGGCGAACCAGTACGCATTTGCCTGCTTCAATATCTTTCGGTCCGATTTCGACACGAACCGGAACACCTCTCATTTCACATTCTGAGAATTTCCATCCGGGACTCTTATCTGAATCATCTACTTTCACACGAAGGTTGCTGTCATGTGCTTTGCTCAAACGTTCTTTTAATTCATATGCTTTATCCAACACACCTTCTTTTTTCTGCTGAATCGGAACAATCATAACCTGAGTCGGAGCTACACGGGGCGGAAGAACAAGTCCTGAATTATCACCATGAACCATGATAACGGCACCGATCAATCTGGTTGTCATACCCCAGGAAGTCTGATGAACATATTTTAATGTATTGTCTTTATCCGTAAACTGAATACCGAATGCCTTTGCAAATCCGTCGCCGAAGTTGTGGCTTGTACCGGATTGTAATGCCTTGCCATCATGCATTAATGCTTCAATCGTGTATGTAGATTCTGCTCCGGCAAATTTTTCTTTATCTGTTTTCTTTCCTTTAATAACAGGAATCGCTAAAACCTCTTCGCAGAATTTTGCATAGACATTGAGCATCTGAATAGTTCTTTCTTCTGCTTCCTTTGCTGTCGCATGTGCCGTATGTCCTTCCTGCCATAAGAATTCGCGGCTTCTTAAAAACGGTCTGGTCTCTTTTTCCCAACGGACAACTGAACACCACTGATTGTATACCTTTGGAAGGTCTCTGTAAGACTGGATGTCATTTTTATAAAAATCACAGAATAAGGTCTCGGATGTCGGTCTTACACACATCCTCTCCTGTAATGGCTGAAGTCCTCCATGTGTAACCCATGCAACTTCCGGAGCAAATCCTTCAACATGATCTTTTTCTTTCTGTAAAAGACTTTCCGGAATGAACATCGGCAGATAAACATTTTCAACTCCCGTCTCTTTAAAACGAGCATCTAACTGCTTCTGGATTAATTCCCAAATTGCGTATCCGGCGGGTTTAAAAACCATACATCCCTTTACACTTGTATAATCAATCAATTCTGCCTTTTTTACAACGTCTGTATACCATTGTGCAAAATCATCTTCCATAGCTGTTATTGCTTCTACCAGTTTTTTCTCAGCCATTTCTCTTTCCCTTTCTGTTTCTGTATTATCTGTAAATTTTATAGACTGTATTTTGTTTTCCCAATTTATAATTGTGTTTCTACGAAATTTGACTCTATCAGAGGTAGAGGCGCGTTCTCACTTGGATGACAACGCAAATGTACGAAATTCACAAGCACAAATTGTATAAAAAATAGGCATAATCCTGCTATTTTCATTTTACAGCCTAATCAGTTCCATTGTATGCACAATGCCTGTTTTTGTCAATGATAAAGCCGTTTGTACAACTCGAACAACGTCAATAAATACAAGGGTCCCCACAATACGCCTGCTGTCCCAAATGCTTTCATCCCGATATAGACGGATGCCAGAATGCCAATTGGCCAGATCCCCATGCTTTTTCCGATAAATTTTGGCTCAAGCAGTTCTCTGGCTATGGCAGAAACCACAAAGGTTATAAGTAAGATGAGTGCTGCCATTTCATTTCCCATGAGCAACTGAAATACTGCAAGCGGCAATAAGACCATGGCTGTTCCGATAAACGGAAGCATATCCAGAAATCCTGTCACCAGTGCCCACAGATACGGAAAGTTATAATCGCATATTAAAAATCCGACAAAACAAATCAAGCTGATAATCAACATGATTTCTATCTGCGCCAAAAGATATTTACCGACAGTCCGGATCAGTTTTCCCACCATCAAAGTCATTTCTCCCAGAAAGGGAATTTTTTTTGTTTTTTCCAGAATCCTGTCATAATCCTGCGCAAATAAAACTGCGGCAATGATTGTTACGATCAAAAACATAAAGCCGGAAAACAGCGTTTTTCCATATGAAAATGTCTGTCCGACAATCCCGGGCAATAAATCCTTCTCCATATTTTCAATCAGAATATCTACTCTGTCGATAATCAGATTTTCTACATAAACCGAATTAATTCCCAAATTTTTTTCTATGGAACAACAGCTTTCATGTATAAAGCCCGAAATACTTTTTTCATATATTCCCAGACGCAGAACAAATTCTTTGAAACGGAAAAAACCTTTCATACCGATATACCAGACAAGTACCAGGATGACAGAAACAAGCAAAAACAGGAACAAGCCGGATAAAAACCCTTTATTGATTTTGGTCTTTTTATGAAGAAACAGAAGGGGGTTTCGAATGATATAGACATAGATTCCCGCTATTACAAAAGGCAGAATAAATACGACAATATATTTGATTAAAAGAAAAATACCGACTGCCGCCAGAACAAAATATATTTCCTTTTGATGTTTTTTGATATCATCATAAAAAGATCCCATACTATCACCTTTTGATAGTATGGGAAATCCGTTTTCTTTTATTCTGTTACATTTTGTAAAATTGTTTTTTGGGTTTTGATGGTAAAAGTCAATGGCTTTTTGCTTGATGGATGTCTAAATTGTATCGTTTGGGCACATAATGCCACATCCGGAACAAAAAGCTTCTGGCTTACCTGTTTTGACATGCTTGTTCCATATTTTAAATCTCCTAAAAGCGGCATTCCAGCATGGGAAAACTGTACCCGGATCTGATGATGCCTGCCAGTGTGAAGATCTACTTTAACGTATAAAATATATCCCTGATCTATTTTTTCCTTTTTTAAAATGGTATATGCCAGCTCCGCTTTTTTTGCTGCTTTTACAGCTTCTTTATTATTTGCCGATACAACTTTTGACAAATTTGTTTTAGAATCTTTTTGTAAATAATCGGTAAGTGTTATCTGCTCTCCAACCGGATGTAATTCATTCTCTTTCCAAAAAGAATTATCCGAATCCGATCTGTCTTCTAAAAATACTGCAGCCAGATACTGTTTTTTCATTGTTTTATCTGCAATCTGCAGATTTAGCATAGCTGTTGCTTTGGGATTTTTACCAAATACCAAAACACCTTCAACCGGCTGGTCTAAACGTTGTATCAGACCAAGATAGGGCTCTTTTTTTCCTTCCTTTGCCAGATAATTCTTCAATTCGGAAACAACATCCATTTTTGCAAATCCTCCTGTTTGTGTTGCAATTCCCGCAGGCTTGTAACACACCAGAATATCGTTATCTTCATATAGGACTTGTGTTTGCATAATACCCATACCTCTTAATCTTTACTCTTATGAATGAATTATATATAATGAAATCGTAAATTGCAATTTACCATTTAACCGATACAAATGAGAAAAACCACTTTTCATTGGAGGATACAAAATGTCATTGGATGATTACAGCACATCTTTTTATGATTTTCATAAAGAATTGAACTACGTTCTGCTATTTGCAGACTGCGGAGATTATTCCGGGTACTTAGCATATGGTATCTGGTGTCGTGAACAGGGATTTTTTGAAGCTGCATACGAATATCTTAAAGTTGCTGTTCACAGCAGGACCTTACTCAGCCGTTGTGAAATGGCAAGAGTATGTTTTGTTCTAAAAAAATATGATGAAGCCATCAGGTATACCGAAATGTATGCTGACCAGGGGCTATATAGTTATAACTTTTATCAGGCTCTTTCCTACTACAAACTCGGACAAAACGACAAGTTTATGGAATGCCTTAGGCACGTAGCCGATGATGATCAAAGATATTGCGGTGCATGTGACGCCAAATATCTTTTAGATACCTTAGGCGAAAGCAGATTTACTACGGAACCGCTTTTATTCGGTGGTGTTGAACAAGATTTTAAAGATTATCCCAAAGCACACATTAGATATCTGGTTGTCTCCGGGATTATTGCCTGGATTGGCTTATTTTTAGCAAAGAAGTCTATTTTACTATTCCTACTTTCTCTTATCCCCATAGGCTTCTATGCATTGATGCATTTTACCAAAGACCCGGAACCTCTTACAATAGAGAAAGCAATTAAGGATGCTCATAAACTTAATCCAAAGGCAGTATGTGTTCCTCTTTCTTGGGAATTATTTAAAATGCAGATAACGAATTCTGAAGATTTGCCATTTAATTATCCTATTACCGAAAAACAAATTGAAGTTCCAAAAGAAAAAGATTACAATGACAACACAATGTATGAGGTTCTTTATGACGGAACAGGTCTTTCTTCTGCAAAGGCTATAGATGAGATGCACTTTAATGATGCCAAGAAGGCATGGGAAAGGAGATTGCCTAAGATTATTGCCGATATTCGTGTAAATCGAATGAGGAATCTTGTAGAAAGATATGATAACGGCGAACAAACGGACGTCATAAGAGATGCTTTGAAATATCTCTTTGAAACAGAACTTGTAAATGATGATTTTCAGCCTTATCCCAGAACATTACCTTATGCTACAGATATATCAGCAATCATGAAAATGCGACGAAAAACCTATTTCGAGGATGATGAGGATTCTTTAACCTAATAGCTGATGTTTAACTAAAACAGACCCTAAAAAAGCAGGACAAATGTCCTGCTTTTTGATATTTTAAGCTTTAAAGCGATATCCCACACCCCAGATAGTTTCAATATATTGCGGTTTGGAAGTATCAAATTCAATTTTTTCACGGATTTTTTTGATATGAACGGTAACCGTTGCAATGTCTCCGATGGATTCCATATCCCAGATTTCACGGAACAATTCATCCTTCGTAAATACATGATTCGGATTTTCCGCTAAAAATGTCAGCAAATCAAATTCCTTGGTTGTAAAAATCTTCTCCTCACCGTTGATAAATACCCGTCGTGCTGTTTTATCAATCTTGATTCCTCGGATTTCCACGATATCATTGCTTTTTTGTGTAGAACCTACCAGACGTTCATATCTGGATAAGTGTGCTTTGACTCTTGCAACCAGCTCGCTGGGACTGAATGGTTTGGTCATATAGTCATCCGCTCCTAATCCCAGACCTCGTATTTTATCAATGTCATCTTTTTTTGCAGAAACCATCAAAATAGGAATATTCTTTTCTTCACGAACCTGCTTACAAATATCGTACCCGTCCACACCCGGTAACATCAGATCCAATACTAAAAGATCAATGTTTTCCTTTAATGCTGCCTGTAATCCCTCGGCACCGTCATTTTCAATGAGTACTTCATATCCGCTCATTTCCAGATAATCCTTTTCCAATTCTGCAATTGCTTCTTCATCTTCAATAATCAAAATTTTACTCATCGTCATCCACCTCTTTATACTTTCTTAAAACAAAGTGCATACAGGTTCCTTCGCCTTCCTTGCTGGTTGCCCATATATATCCACCATGATCTTCAATAATTTTTTTCACAATTGACAAACCGATACCGCTTCCGCCACGGGAAGAGTTACGGGATGCATCTGTTCGGTAAAATCGTTCAAATATGCGACCTAAATCCCTTGCGGCAATCCCTCGTCCGTTATCTTCTATTTCAATACGAATGGAATCGATATCATCCAACAGACGTATTTCAATCATACCCTGCTCTTTTGTCAGGTCTTTATCCATATATTTTATACTGTTTCCGATAATATTATTGATTACCCGCTTCATCTGCTCCGGATCGGCAATAACCATCGTATCATCCGGAATGAGATTGTCAAAGTTGAGTTTGATATTTTTGGATTCTAAATCCAATCCAACCTCATCTACACAATCTCCAAAATAATCGCTGACATTGATTCTCTGGAAGTTATATAAAATTCGATTGTTATCGATTTTGGAATAAATCGTCAGTTCATTGATCAACCGATCCATATCATTTGCTTTGTTGTAGATCGTCTTAATATATCGATCCATCTTTTCCGGTGTATCTGCAACGCCGTCCATGATACCTTCCACATACCCCTTAATGGAAGTAATCGGCGTCTTTAAATCATGGGAAATGTTGCTGACAAGCTCTCGGTTGTGCTCTTCATTTTCCATCATTTCGGTGGTCGATTCCTTTAATTTTAAGCGCATCTCTTCATAATTGTTAAAGACCTCGCCCATTTCACTGCCGTATTTATTTTCCATCCGATAATCCAGATTGCCTTCGGCTATTTTTTTCATCGCAACATTCAATTCAGAAATCGGCCGGACAATTTCTTTGTACACATATCTTCTGACAACAACCACGCAGATTAGCAAAATAACAATTACGGATATCAGAGTATCCATGATAAAAAATCGTAAAATCGATGGGTCCACTTTGTCCCGAAACGCTGAACCCATGGTAGCCTCGAAATAACCCTTAATTCCCATGAGTGAACAAAAGATTAAAATATTCGGAACAATGACCATAAAAAAGCAGGTAATAATAATTTTTGCATTTAAGGAAAGCTGCTTTTTTTCTTTCTTCATTTTTTCACCTTCCATCATTATATGCATATTTGAAACTATTACAAATACCATATTCTATTTGATATAACTAGGAAATGCTGTTGGGATTTATCATTCTCCAACAGCATTTTTATTATATATGTTTTATTAGAAATATGTCTATGAAATTAAGAGTAATATTAGACATTTTAGAAAAATTTTATTCAATTTCGGTTGTTTCCACGATGCATAGTCAGAAAAGCGCGATATATGGAGCTTGCAGACCGATTATGCAGACGCTCTGCCACGTTTCTCACAAAGTTCGCAATCT
>JAEDFR010000183.1 GCA_016297945.1 Lachnospiraceae bacterium
TTCTCACTATCCGGTCTGTCAAAAAACCTTGATACTGAAATCTGAGGGTCTGCCAACATAATCATCACATGGTCTCTGTCTGAAATTCTCTTGAGCGTTTCCAGGGAAATATTGGTGTCTACAAATATTTTTTTGTCTGTAGTCCTCACTAAATCCTCCAATATTCGCAGTTCCAGTATTTCTCCCTCTCTGGCTCCCCCTTCGATCCATCTCGCATACTCATCCGGTGTTCTTCTGATGAATTCCGCCCAGTCCTTTAGATTTACGGTATACCCCAGATTCGGAAACTCATTCCAATCGAGGTTATCCATTAAGGCTTCGTGGTAATTCTCTTCACAAGCGATACCATCATATTTTTCAGCAAGTCTCTTGACCATCGTCGATTTTCCGGCGTATGCTGTTCCATTAAAAAAATAAACTTGATCAAATTTCATAATTCTTTCCCTCTATTGTTGTTTGCTGTAAAACAATTTTTAGAAGCTGATCCATTTCGGAAATATGGTAATTTCAATTCTTTTTCACCAGACTCTTCTCTGCTACAAGCTTTGTCCAACCGTTCAGATCCACTTCAGACAAAATCTCAAACTCATTTATCTTCCAAAAGTGTGTAGATTGCGGATTGCCCTTGTCAATGGCAAGGCGAACTGCGGTTTTTCCTATGGATCGTAAATATTCTGTAACCTCATCTATGATGGAAGTTCCTACACGCTTTCCCTGATAATGCAAATTCACCATAAAAAATCCAATGTATGCTGTTCCCTGATCCGGATAACCATCTACCAGATCCATTACCGCAACCAATTCATCTCCTTCAAAGAATCCAAAAAAATACTTATCTGAAAGCCCCTTGCCCGGAGGTGTTGCTTTCAAATCATCGAGAATTTGCTCTTTTGTGGGTTCAGCCTCAGTGTACTCATAAAACAACGGATTGTTCCGACACAATGCGAGGATGATCTCCGCATCACCTTCCGTTAAAACCCTGGTCGGATAATGCTTGCTAATCTTAGAAATCTCTATCATTTTTACCTCTTTCTTATCTGTTCATAGGAATGCAACTTTTGATTATTCAGCATCCGGTACTCTGGTTCATAACATAAATCTTGCGGTCGAAAAAATTGACCGGAAGTTATATCTGTTTATCCGGCAACGAAAGTAATCTATCTATTACCGGATGAATCATTGCGGTTTCTGAAATTTGATTAATTGCACAAAGCTTCTTCCCCGCATCTTTACTGGATGCTCCGCAGTGATAAACCAGTTCTGTCCCCTCACCATAATCAAGAACAATTAATCGATCGTGGCAATCTGGATTAGGCTTTATTATTAACGGCGAATATTGTTGAACAAAATCACTTACTACCTCTGTTGTCAAAAAACCTCTTTTCCCATGCCCGTTTTCTGTAAACAGAATAACTTCCACGCCAGCTTGCTTCTGAGATAATAACTGTAAAGTCTTTGTATTTACATAATCATCCACTACATATATGCTCTTTTTTGCCTGCTGATATATATCTATGTATGCTGCATCAGCCTCAAACTTCTGTCCTTTATAGATAACAAAATTTTTGAAATCCTTATCTGAGACAAAATTTTCATTAAGCATATCTATGCTTCTTTGTATACTTCCAAATCTTTCTTCCGCTCTATTTTTCCAATCCGTAATTCCCGCCACTTGAACAGAAATCTCAGATACCTTTGCTGTAAGAAATCGCATCTCTGACTGTGTGACAAACTGCTGGTTTTGTTTTATATAATGACGCATTTCACGAAATGCTCGCATAATAAAAATGCTCTGCTGTTCTGCAAGTTCTCCTCTGAGAACTGTAGCAAGCATATAAATTCCTTGTTCCGTGAATGCATATGGAAGTTTTCTTTTTCCACCCCAACTTGAAGTCGCAAATTGCGACTTCAAGAACCCATCTTCTTCTGTTGTTAATTGAAACATAAAATCTTCAGGAAACCTTGCGATATTACGCTTTACCTGCTCATTCAAACGCTTCACTTCATACCCATAAATCTCAGCCAAATCATAATCAAGCATAACCTGCTGTCCTCTTATGATATATACTCGATTACATATATTATCTACTGTCATCAATTCTGTACTTTCTGCCATCTGTACACTCATTCTCCTTCAAATTGTACAATCGGTCGCTGCACAATTACCAATACACTTTGATAAAGCTCTGTTCATTCCATTTAGTTTCCCTAACTATTTTATCAGCCATCTCTACTCTTCCACAATACTCTCCATTGCGTCCAGCTTCTGCAATGCTTTCAGATACACCATCAGTCTTTTATAATGCTCATCGCCTAGACTATGTATCTGTTTTAAAATCTTAATATCCGCCCTGGTGACTTCATAATCCATATCTTTATATTCCGGATCAATTCCCTTCCCTGTTAACAGCTGTTCAGGAGTGATATCTAATGCATCACATATGGAAAGCAAACAATCTGCTTTAGGATTTGTCTTTTTCTTTTTCCAGTCACTGATGTTGCTCGTTGCAATTCCGGTTCTTCTTGAGAGTTCCAACTGCGTTATGTTCTTCTGCTCCATCACATAAAAAATCCTTTCACTGATAATCACGATTTTCCCTCCTTCAACGCTCCACGCACATCCGTATTTATATATTTGTATATCCGTCTTTACGGTTATTGTATCATGCAGCAGTATTTCTTTCAATAGAGTTTTTTTGTTTTCCAAAAAAATAACGGCAGTCTGTATTTACAGGCCACCGCTGCACCTTCTCTTCAAAATAAATATCTCATAAAGGAGTCATTAATACAAAGGCTTTGCCGTTCAGTCAAGCTAGTCCATCAGGACGAGCTATTTCTTTACAACAATCCAATCCTCATTTGTAATAACATATTGAAACTCTGTCAGGCTGTCACTCAGCATAACTTCAACAAGTTCTTCAAAGTCGCTAACCAAGTTTACATTAGAAAGATCTGAAACCTTGACCCAGTGCATCTTGCCTTCATCAGAATCAGCAAGCTCTCCCTCAAACTCCTCGGTTTCAAAAAGAAAGACAATATATCTACCGCCTTCGATTGGAAACTGCTTTACACCGCATAGGCGTGGAGCCTTAATGGTAAGACCCGTTTCTTCCTTCATTTCGCGAATCACTGCATCAACTATAGATTCACCCGGTTCAATATGTCCTCCCGGAAGGGCATAACCCTTCCAATCTTTTTTTATTCTGTCTTGCAGTAAATAGCTGTCATCTTTATGTATTAGACACAATACTGTTAGTTCTACTTGTTCTGTTCGCATGATTTCCCGCCGCATTCCTTAATGTATTTGCTCTGAATATCTTCCAGTCTTTGCTTTCAGCTATATCCATAAACATGCATTTTCACCTAGATTTGTTCCATTACAATCGTTTCTATCGCGTTGATTACGATATTCACCGCGCGTTCTAAGAATCCTTCATACTCTTCTCTGGAGAAGCCCACAAAAGGATATCTGCCCTCCTCCTGTGTTGGCATGTAATACATCATCTTCACCTTCATGGGTATAGCCCCTTTGGGAAGATAATCAATATAATCCGGAAACTCTTC
>JAEDFR010000184.1 GCA_016297945.1 Lachnospiraceae bacterium
GATTTGCTTCCGTAATTGAAACCATTGTGTTTGTATCTACTGTCATGTGAACACCATAAGTAAATCATCTCCTCAAATTCAAGTTATCGAACCCTAGTTCACTTCTTCTGATATATCCGACTTCCCCCTTGAAACCATAAGAAATAGCTTATGTCAGATCAAGCCAAAATGTTTTTCTATGATTCCCAGAGTACGCTCTATGGTGTCGCCATTGGATCGTTCCAAATACCGAAATCCACTCTCAATAAATTTCTGTCTTTCGGATTCATTATCAATATTGAGTGCCTGTATCACATTTTTTAGCAATTCTTCTCCATCCGGGAAAGAAAGAATAAACTGATAGATTTCCTCCTTGTCTGCCCGATCAAAATAATGCATTCTCTTCATTTCATCCGGTGCGAACAGTAAAAACACATGATCATAATCACTGATTTCCTTCAATATGTCTAACGGAATAATGCCATCTACAATCACTTTTTTATCTGCCGGAATCCGAAGTAAATCTGCAATTGTAAACTCAGCCTCTTCTCTCAATTCGGCCTGCATCCAATCCGCATACTGTCTGGGTGGCTGTGCAAAGTATCCATGCCAATCCGAACTTCTATCCAGACTCATAACCGGCTGGTCTTTGGCATTTGCCATGGCAAAATACTCTTCCGAATGATCCCCCTGACGATATCTTATAAAGCCATGCTTTTCTTCTATAAGCTTGGCCATAGTTGTCTTTCCACCATAGGCACCACCACATAAAAAATAAACGTTCTTTAAATGCTCTTTCATAATGTTGTTTGCTATCTTCATAAAAATCTCTCCCTTCATGATTATACTCAAATGGTTCACCTTATCGATAGTACTGCGCCTGAGCCTCAAACATTCCTGCATAAATGCCATCCGATTTCTTCATCAATTCTTCATGGGTACCGTATTCCGCTATTCTTCCCTCGTGAAATACGGCAATGTGATTGCAAAACCGGCAGGAAGATAATCTATGAGAAATATAGAATGCTGTTTTTTTCTCAATAAGTTCATTGAAATGTCTATATATCTCATATTCCGCAAGAGGATCCAAAGCAGAGGTTGGTTCATCCAGAATTACAACGGGAGCATCTTTATTAAGAGCTCTGGCCAACGCTATCTTTTGCTGCTCTCCGCCTGAGGGCTCTACGCCTTTTTCATCAAAATATTTAAACAGTATGCTTTCCGTACCTTGTGGTAGTTTTTCTACCATTTTAGTAAGTCCGGTCTGTTTCATCAGCTGGCCGACTTTTGTCCTGTGCTCCTCCTTTTGCTACAATTTGCACTACAATCCCAACTTATTTCTTACATATCGTATTTACCAGGATGACCATAACAATACTATCTATAATTATAAAAATAGGATTCCTATACTATGACTATACCAGTTTATGGATTGATGGCCGTTTGGGAAACATTTCATCTTCTGAACTGCCAGTCAAAAGCAATCTTGTCTGTAAATCTGATAAAGGATGATGAAAAAAATCTCCAATTTTCCGAGCGTGTTCTACAACCGCTTCTGTATCGGCTTCAAGAACGTTCTTCCAATCCTTCCCGTGTAATAAAATTAACGGCTTCCCAGAACCTGCTTCCTCGAAAAATATCTTTTTGTCTTCATAAAGAAAATAGCTCATTTTTCCCTCCTTAAATACTGATGAATAGGCAGGTTTTGTTTGTCACTTGCTGATGTAGGAGATCAATTTCATATATTTCCTTCATTTCTATCTGTATCACGAAATACATCATATTTTACCATAACATAAATACAAAGGATTCCCATGATACATATTGGAATCAGCTTTATTATTGCCATCAGAATCGTATTCATTTTTCCTAACTCATGCGCATTCAAAAGTAGCGCCATAATTCCCGGGTTACTATTATTCACTGCATGCATTACGGCTGCCGGCCAAATGGATTTTGATTTTATCGTGACAAAAGTCAATAAACTTCCTGAACAAATACACATTATCGTCATAAGAAAGATACCAAGGTAAGGAAATCCCAGATATTCTGTTCCAAAATTGTGTCCCATACAGATTAACGGCATATGCCATAAGCCCCACACAATTCCGCCCACTATAACAGCCTTTCCGGTCCCATATAATTTCATTAATTTTGGCATCATATAACCTCGCCATCCGCTTTCCTCGCCAATTGCCACAAAGACAAACATAAGACTCATGATTATTTTCTTTCCTACATTACTTGCAATACTGCCTGCAGAGATTCCCAAAGCACTGCACATGTTTTTTGAAAGCAACAGTTTTGGATGAGAAATTACTAAAATTGCATTCCCGATATCACTGTATATGTATGGCAAAAGCATTGCAACAAAAAGCCAAATAAATTTCTTATAGTTAATTGTAAGCATCAATGATTCGTCACCCGATAATTTAAATTTCTCTTTTGTGATAATCCGAGTACACAAATGTGCGATTAACGGGAAATCCATTCCAAGAGAAGATAAAACCTGCTTAAAAGGACCATCCTTTACCGCCGAAATGTTACGAATCACTGTGATATCATAAATCCAAGTCAAGCCAAAACATATTGCCAGAAAAATTAGTATACGTTTTTTCAAAATAACTTCATTCACTTTTGTAATCATAAAACAACCATCTCTCTAAAATAATTGCTATTGTTAACTTTCTGTTGATGAACCTATTGCAATACCCAGAAACCATCCGATAAGTGAACCGATACCACAATTATTGTTTCTTAACAAACTGCATAACCATTCTTTGTACTTCTGCTTCGTGACCCGTCATCAGATGCCCGCCCGTTTCAAAAGAAACAAGGGTGCAATTCGGAAATCTGTCCAGAGCCTTTTCCACCTCCTCGAAGCTTGCCATTTTATCATCCTTCGCATGTAAAATAAGTGTTGGCATCTGCAGGTCCTCGACTCTGTAAGAATCAAAATCTCTCGCCATATCGGGATTTGTGACGGAAGCATCCAAAATCACACCTGCCTTACGTTCTCCAACAGGAAGCATACCGTAAATTGTTGTTGAATCCATTCCCATGACAGGTTCAAATAATGGATTCATCAAAAACATTGCATAATCGTTACACAGAAAAGCCGGTGGGCCTACATATTCCGCATATTTTACAGGTTTCGCGACAGGTGGCATTGCAGAACAATACAATATCAGTCCTTTTGTTCTTTCCGGATAATCCAGTGCAAATCGTATCGCAATGCTGCCACCGGCTGAAGTGGCAAGTACAAACACCTTGTCAATTTTTAATTTGTCCAGAAGCTCAACATATGCGGCTGCCTGTTCAGCAGGTGTCCCATTTCCGAAAATATCACTGCCCAGATATCCAAACCTCGATGGTGCAAGTATTCTGTACTCAGAACCAAAGTCTTTACAGGTATCAAACGCCTGATCATATCCTCCGAAGATGCCATGAACAGATAGGATTACTTCACCACTACCCTCGTCAACATAACTCATGTCTCCATAGCTTAAATGAACCGTTTGAGCATCATAATCAGAAAGTTGTTTTAACTTTTCTTTTGTTGCTATGTTGCATCTTA
>JAEDFR010000044.1 GCA_016297945.1 Lachnospiraceae bacterium
CTTTTTCCCGAGGGCAATGCATCATCAGAAGTTCGCACCCGAACTTTAATCTCACTATACAATCATACTATAGCATCTTCTACAATTTGCGTCAATGCGTGGTTTTGTAACTGTCTCTAACTTTATCATAGATCTCTTGATACGGCAGTTTATATTCTTTACAAATCTTCACAACACTTTCATATTCCGGATAAATTTTTGTTTCATCTCCCAAATGGCATATCTTAACCAAAGCATCTCCATAAGGAGTCTGTACTTCTTCGACATTCCGTCTCAATATAGAACGCTCAACTCTGATACGGCGAATACCAATCGTTGTTGTTTCTTCAAATATAATCTGTTCCAGTTGTGCTATTTTTTCTTCCTCACATATGACATTCAACTGCCAGCCCGGACGATTCTTTTTCATATACACAGGAAAATAGTGCACATCCCTTGCACCCGCTTCAAAAAGTCTTTCCATGGTATAACCCAGCACCTCACCGCTACAGTCATCAATGTTCGTTTCCAGTTTAAAAATGAAACCTTCCTCAGAAATATCACCCACAAAAGTATCCTTATTTTTATATTTATTTGTATTTACATTTTCATCCGTGTTATCTGAATGCTTTTCTTCAATTAACACAGCCCTTAGAATGCTCGGTCTTTCATAGGTTCTTTTTCCGGCTCCGAGCCCGGTCTTTTGAATGATAAACTGCTTTGGTAATTGATCCGATGTCCTAAGTGCAGCAACGATTGCAGCTCCGGTAGGTGTCACAAACTCTCCCTGTACATCCATAATCTCAACGGCTAAATGATATGTTTCCATGATATTTGCGGTGGCAGGTACCGGAATAGGTAAAATACCATGTTGACAACGAACCGTCCCTGTTCCTTCACAAAGCTTCGGAACAATTACATTTCTGATTCCCATATTGTCAATACAAACGGCAACTGCAATGATATCCACAATGGAATCAATCGCTCCGACTTCATGAAAATGAACCTGATTAATATCCGTAGCATGTGCTTTTGCTTCCGCCTTAGCCAGAATCTGAAAAATCTTTAATGCCAGAGAACGGGCATTTTCTGTCATCTGTGTCTGCTCTATTATTTTTGTTATTTCTGCTATACCCCGATGTTCATGGTGATGCGCATGATGATGTGCCTCTTCTTGATGTGAATGAGTATGCTCAGCATTCTCACTATGAGAATGACCATGTTCAACATTTTCGCTATGTGAATGGGTATGACTATGCACGACATCTTCGCTATGCGAATGGGTATGACTATGCACGACATCTTCGCTATGCAAATGGATATGACCATGCCCGACATCCTCACTGCATGCATGGAAATGCTCATGCCCATGCAAATATTCCATATCATGATCATGATTTTCGTGCTCATGGTCTAATACAACACAGAAGTCGCAGCAATCAATACCACCCTTTTTTACTCTGGATATTTCAACCATAAAACCTTCTGCCGGAATACTACTTAAAACATTGCGTAAAAGTTTTTCATCTGCACCCAGATCTAAAAGTGCGGCAACCGTCATATCTCCGCTGATACCTGCATTGCATTCCAAATATAATGAAGTCATTAATATTTCTCCTTCTCATTTATGTACAGAAATTGTTTCATTCATACTTCCGGTCCGATATCCGGTTAAATCCAAAGATACATAAGTAAAACCATATTCCTTGAATGCATCTGTGATTTTTTGACGAACCGATTCCTCCATAAGTTTATCAAATTCCTGTGGTAATATCTCAATTCGTGCCATCAAACCGTGAACACGTACACGAAATTGCCGAAAACCAAATTCATACAAAAGCTGCTCTGCTTTTTCTACCATTAGAAGTTTCTCTTTTGTGATTTCTTCACCGTAAACGAAACGGGAAGCAAGGCAAGCATAAGACGGTTTATCCCATGTCGGCAGACCCAGTTCTTTGGACAAAAAGCGAATTTCTTTTTTTAATAGTCCGACTTTCTTTAGCGGACTAAGAATACCAAGCTCCTTAACAGCTTTCATTCCCGGGCGATAGTCTTTATCATCGTCCATATTGGAACCTTCTGCAATATATAGGATTTCCTTTTTAAAAGCAAGCGTCTGAATTTCTGAGAACAAATTCTTTTTACAAAAATAACACCGATTGGGAGGATTGGTTTTAAAAGCCTCCGTTTCCAATACATCAACAGGACAAAAATATTGTATTATTCCTTCTTTGTTACAAAAATCTACCGACTCATCATATTCTCTTTTTGGAAAAAAATCTGCAGTTACAGTTACGGCAACTGCCCTTTCTCCCAACACATCATGTGCAGCTTTTAAAAGAAAAGCAGAATCCACCCCTCCGGAAAAAGCAACAGCAATACTCTGCAATTCCATCAGATATTTCTTCAATTCTTCTAATTTAGCATAAGCTAACTCTTTATCTGTCATGAAAACTCCTTATGAAACCTGCATCTTTCTTGTCCAGCTGGCGGCATTTTATATATTTTACGCACAGACTGTATACGAACGTCAGCACTTAATGAGCAATTTATTGCGAATTTAGTACTGTTACGTTCGTATCCAAGTGAGAACGCGTCTGTAAGTAGAATATATAAAATGCCGCCGGTCAGACAAACAAAACGTCTACTTTTCTGCCAGACGATTAATCTGTGTTGCCATATAACCGGCACCATATCCATTATCAATATTTACAACTGCAACCCCATTGGCACAGGAATTGATCATGGTAAGTAAAGCAGATAATCCGTTCATACTTGCACCGTATCCAACCGATGTCGGAACCGCAATGACCGGATTGCTGACAAGTCCTCCAATAACACTGGCAAGCGCTCCTTCCATTCCGGCTACTGCAATAACACAGTTAGCAGACTGAATATCTTCTATTTTGGATAACAATCTATGGATACCACTAACACCTACATCATAAAATCGCTCAACCTTTGCACCAAAAAATTCTGCGGTCTGGGCAGCTTCTTCCGCTACAGGAATGTCTGCGGTTCCTGCCGTGCATACTGCAATTTTTCCAATATGCTTTTTGTCCGGCTTTTCGTATTTCAATATTTTAGAAACTTCATCATATGTTATTTCCGGTATCACCGCTTTTACAATTTCATATTGATGCTTTGTTGCCCGGGTACCAAAAACTTCACCGTTTAATTCATACATCTTCTGATAGATATTGACAAGAAAATCATCAGGTTTTTTACTGCAAAATATCACTTCGGGAAATCCGGAACGAATTTCCCTGTGTGAATCCAGCTTTGCAAATCCTAACTCTTCATAGGGCTGTTTTTTAAAGAAACGCTCTGCCTCTTCAATGGACAGTTCTCCGCTTTTTACTTTATTTAAAATTTCTATTGTTTCCATCGATTCACCTGTCTTTATTTAATCATTTTTATCTTATAACAAGATTTACAGAAACTCAACCGGATACGGTTAATGGCGAACAAAATGAATGCCCGGTTTCAACTGTTCAAAGACGTAGTCTGCGTTTTGAAACCGGGCATTCATTCTTTATTCTGTTTCCAGGATCAGATCCTCATCCTTAATTATTTTCATATCTTTACGATTTAATAAATCATACAGACAAGGAACAACAAACAATGTCATCAATGTCGCATATAAAAGTCCGCCGATACAGACAACGGCTACCGGCTGCATCATTTCACTGCCCATTTCTTTGGCAAGTGCCATATCAAATAAACCAAGAATGGTTGTTAATGTTGTCATTAAAATCGGTCTCATACGGGTAACGCCGGCCTCAATAACAGCCTCTCGTTTTTCCATTCCTTCCGCACGAAGCTGATTGATAAAATCTACCAGCACAATACCGTTATTTACAATAATACCGGTCAACATGACAAAGCCCATCATCGAAATGACACTGACATCCATTCCACATATCAGCAATGATAAAAATCCACCCGTAAAAGCAAGTGGGATGGTAAACAAGATGATAAAAGGCGACTTCAAGGACTGGAACTGTGCTACCATTACCAAATATACCAATACAATTCCCAATAAAATCATAAGAACAAACTGTTTCATTGCTTCCATGATTTCCTCATTTTGTCCATTGTATTCAATCGACATACCTGCCGGCAATTCATATTGATCAAGTGCTTCTTTCACATCGGCGGTTACCAGTGTTACATTATATCCTTCCTCAATGCCACAGCTTAATGACAGATAACGCTTTTGGTTATGACGATTGATGGTCTGTAAGGATTCGCTTTCCTTAATCTCAGCGATATCCTTTAACTTCACGGTTTTCTTTTCGCCTTCCTGATCAGTCGTTTCGAATTCATATTTTTTCAGTTCTGAAAGGGAAAGCTTCTTTTCATCATCTTTTTGAACCAAAACATCATAACTGTCTGCATCCATGGTAATGGATGTTGCCGTTGCTTCAGTTTTGATTGCACCGGCAAGCTCCTGATAAATCTGAGCAACCGTAAGACCCTCTTTCATTGCTTTTTCTTTATCCACGGTAATCTTAATGGCAGGGGATGTATCTTCCAGACCGTCGGAAACATCGACAGTTCCTTTTACACCTTCCATTATTTTGGCGACCTCTTTTGCACTTTCCTGTAAGGTATCCATATCATCACCATACAAATAAAGCGTTATACCTTCTCCACCGAGCATGGACATCATACTTCCCATTCCGCCATCAGCCTGTGCATCAACGATACAATCGTATTTTTCACCCAAGACGTTAATCTGATCCGCCAGCGCATAGGTATCAATATCTCCATCCTCTTTCAGCATAACATACAAGGTTGTACTCGGACCGTCAGAAGATCCTCCTCCCATCATGGATAAGGTACTTCCTTCACTCTGTGCCATGGCACCTACACTTTCAACACCATCCATTTTCAAAACTTCTTCTACAATATGATCGGATGCTTCCACCAAATCAGCAAAGCTCTCCTCTTCCGATACCGTGATTGTTGCAGACATCTGATTCGAGGACATATTCGGCATAAAGATAAATCCTTTTGCAATCGCTGCAACAAAACTAAATACTAAAAGGCCCAGTGCAATTGAAAGCGTAATCAACTTATGATTTAACGCAATTGCAATCAGTTTCCGATAGCCTCCGAGCAATCTGCCCATAATCGGCTGTGATTTCTCTTTTGTATTCTTTAAAACCCGTGACGCCATAGCCGGAACAAGGGTCAGGGAAATAATCAGACTGGCAATCAAGGCATAACCCATGGTAAGTGCCAGATCCGTAAACAACTCTCTGGTCAGTCCATCCACAAAGACAATCGGTAAAAATACACAAATGGTTGTTAAGGTTGATGCAATTACCGCTCCGGCAACCTGTGATGCTCCGGCAACTGCTGCTTTTAAGGCACTTTCACCTTTTGCGATTAAACGGTAGGTATTTTCAATTACGACAACCGAGTTATCTACTAACATACCGACTGCAATCGCCAGACCGGACATCGAGATCATGTTCAAAGTAATTCCGGAAAAGTACATCAGTACAAAAGCAAAGATGACACTGATCGGAATCGAACAAAGTGTAATAAATGTCGGTCTGATATCCTTTAAGAATAAAAACAGAATAATGATGGCAAATAAAGCACCCAGTAACAAACTCTTTAAAATGGCATTGATGATCATATAAATATAATCACCCTGATCCATCATGGTTGAGTAATGGAAACCTTCATATTCCTCTGTCAGCTTATCAAGACGTTTGGTAATATTATCAGCGACCTCAGCCGTTGCATAAGTAGACTGTTTGGTAAACGAAAGCATAATACCGTTGGTTCCGTCAATATTGGCATACACATCGCCACTGTTATCAGATAAAAATACATCTGCCACATCGGATAAATAGATGGGATCCAATCCGTCCATATGCATATCCATCAATAAGAGATTGTTGATTTCGTCTTCTTCGACAATCTCATCTCCGACACTGACCATATATTGAATACCGTCTTCTTCGATATAGCCGGCAGGCATAGCAAAATTCTGTGCAAACAAAATCTGCGAAATCATATCCATCGTAATAATATTGTCTAAATCAGCCTGCTCATAAGCCTTCTCTTTTGCTTCCTCAAACTGATCAAGACCGGCATCCAACTGTGCCTGGGCACTTGTTAACTGGAATTCTCCCACCAGTAACTGCGTAGTTGCCTCACTAAGCTGAAGAATGCCCAGTGTTTTTTGTTGCTCCAAAAGCTTCTGGCCTTCCAAAAGCTGCATACTTCCGTTGTCTATTTGCGCTAATCCATTATTGATTTGTTCCAGTCCTGCATTAATCTGTGCAAGGCCATTGTCAAGTTCTGTCAGTGCACCCTGTACATCACTGCGCTGCATACCCTGTGCACTAAGAGCCTGATCAATCTGATCTAATCCGCTATTTACCTGTACTAAAGATGCCTCAACCTGTGAAAGCTGCCCTTCCAAAGTTGCAATGGTTGCATCCAGTCCTTCCCGATTCGTTCCGGCTGCGGCAAGCTGTGCATCAATCTGCACATAAGCAGTTTCCATAGCCTGATCGTAAGCAGGCTGATATGCTGCAGCAAATGCTGCCTGATATTCAGCTGATGCCTGAATGGTTGCAAGCAGTTCCGGTGGAATTTCTGCATCCTCTGCAATTCCATAAGCCGCTTTCATTTGATTTAAGATAGCCGCTTCTACCTGTGGACGCACCTGCGACTCCACGACTGCTGGCATATTATCAACAGCCGTTTTTGCTTCCTTTAGTCCGGAAATACCACTGGTAAGTTGAGCCTTGGCACTTTCCAGCTCTGCCTTTGCACTTTCTGCCTGCTTGATACTGTCTGATAATTCGGTTAATGATTTTTTCTTTTCCTCTAAATCCTTTTTTGTTTCTTCTAACTCTTTCTTTTTCTCCTGAAGAGGAATCTTTACTTCCAAAAGCTGACTGCTGCCGGAGGTTAACTTTGCAGAAGCATTGGCCGTTTCTTCTGCCATGCTCTCTTTTCCGGCATTTAATTCACTTTTTCCTTTGTTGATTTTACTTTTTCCGCTGTTGATTTCTGCCTGACCATCGTCCAGTTCCGTTTTTGCATCTTCAAATTTGTCATCCAGAGCTGCAGAAATTTTTTCATTTACGGCATCGATTTTGTCCTGATTCAAAACAACATGAACCTTTGTTTCGACCAATCCCGATGAATCAATACTTGCTACACCTTCCACACCTTCCAATTTGGGAATAATTTCATCCTTCATAAAATTGGAAAGCTCCTGTGTATCCATTCCTTCCATTCCGACTGCTGTTACGGCAACCGGAAGCATGGACGGGTTAATCTTCAATATATATGGCGTTCCCACCATATCATCCCAACTGCCGGAAACGGCATCAACATTCTGCAAAATATCTATGGAAATCGTATCCATATTTACATCAGCTTCAAATTCCAAAGCAATCATGGAATAATTTTCACTGGAGGTTGACACAACATTTTTTATTTTATCAAGTGTTGCAAACGACTGCTCCAACGGTCTTGATACTTCCAATTCCACCTTTTCGGGAGTTGCACCGGGATATGTTGTGATGACCAGAACATATGGTAAATTCATGTTTGGCATTAAATCCGGAGTCATTTTTGTATAGGAAACAATACCTAATACAATAATAGCAACAACCGCAACAAATATGGTATAAGGTTTTTTTACACTAAATTTAGACATGAGCTTTCTCCTTTGATTTAAAACCGGTTTTTATGATTTCTGCTTTTTTCTTATATTTCTCTATGACATCTTCTTTTGGTTCATCAAAAATAAAAATCATCACCATCGTATCTTTAAAGGTCATAAGCAGCATTTCCCATACAATTATGACATCTTCCATATCGTATGCCTGATAATATTCCTCTTTCATGACCCCTATGACTTTGTCAAACAAATCTCTGAATTCTTTTTCAATAGGCATATCCGGTTTCCCATTCTTACACGGGCCCATCTGAGCAAATAAATTCTTAAAGACATTTATAAAAGGCGTATTCATACCCATATCAATAACAAAATACAAACCTTCTTCAAAAAACTGAAACATGTCTCCTCTTTTTTCCTGAAGAAACCGCTGTGTTTTTATTTGAATCTGTTCTGCAAAATCCGATAATAAAAATGTCTGCAAATCGGCTTTGTCTTCAAAATACTGATAAAAGCTGCCTCGGGAAATATCCGCATCCTGAATAATCCGATTGATGGAAATATCATCAAAGGGTACTCTTGCAAACTCTTTTAAGGCCGATTCAACAATTCTTTTTTTCTTATCCCTCGGCAAATTGAAAAAACGCTCGGACGGCATAAATTTCCTTTCCTTTCTCTATTATAAAAATCATCTTTTCACTTTATTATAAAAATGAGCAAAGTGAATCATTCAACTGCTTAACGATTGTCCATACAATTGTGAAAACAAATTGTATTTTCTCTTTGTCACAGCACAAAATGACAGGGTGTCACATGACAGCCCGTCATCATTATGGGGGAAGATATTGTGAATGTCAAGAAATCTATTTCATTCTTTATTTTTAATTAATAAAAATCCCTGTTACAGCTACCATTGACCTTTGATTTCATTTTCGATACAATAGACTACAGAATTATTGCACTTAAAAGTGCTTTCTATAAAGAAAGGAAGAAATACCATGGCAAAAATTATCCTTACGGGTGACCGTCCCACCGGAAAATTACACATTGGTCACTATGTGGGTTCCTTAAGAAGACGTGTTGAATTACAAAACAGTGGCGATTTTGACGAGATTTATATTATGATTGCGGATGCTCAGGCACTTACCGACAATGCAGACAATCCCGAAAAAGTCCGCCAGAATATCATTGAAGTAGCCCTTGACTATCTCTCCTGTGGATTGGACCCGGAAAAATCCACGTTGTTTATCCAATCACAGGTACCGGAGCTCACTGAGCTTTCTTTTTACGATATGAATCTGGTTTCCGTTGCAAGCCTGCAGCGTAATCCTACCGTAAAAGCGGAAATCCAGATGAGAAATTTTGAAAACAACCTTCCGGTTGGTTTCTTTACTTATCCTATCAGCCAGGCTGCAGATATTACCGCTTTTGATGCAACCACCGTTCCGGTTGGAGAAGATCAGGAGCCCATGATTGAACAGACCAGAGAAATTGTTCGCCGCTTTAATTACATTTATGGTGACACTTTGGTAGAACCCAATATTCTTTTACCGGAAAATAAATATTGTCTTCGTTTGCCCGGCACGGACGGGAATGCAAAAATGAGTAAATCCTTAAACAACTGTATTTACTTATCCGATCCGACGGAAGTGGTAAAAGATAAAATCAAAAAAATGTTTACGGACCCTAATCATTTACGTGTAGATGATCCAGGACAGGTCGAAGGCAACCCGGTATTTATTTATCTGGAAGCCTTTGCAACCGATGAACACTTTAAAAAATTCTGGCCCGAATACGAAAACTTAGAAGCAGTAAAAGCTCATTACACTCGCGGCGGTTTAGGCGATGTAAAAGTAAAGAATTTCCTTTTTGCAGTCATGGAAGATGTTCTTACTCCCATTCGTGAGCGTAGAAAAGAATATGAAAAAGATATTCCGGGTGTATTAGAAATTTTACGTCAGGGAAGTATCAAGGCAGAGGCAAAAGCTGCCAAAACACTTTCCAGAGTAAAAGATTCCATGAAAATCAATTACTTTGACGATCAGGCTTATATTGATGAGCAGGCTAAAAAGTATTCTGCTGAATAATTTCTTTGCTATAACGCCATAAATCATTTATATCGAGTTTAAATGGTTATTCCTTTTTCGATTTTTTATGATTGATTTCTCTATTAAATTTATACAAAAGACGGATTTCATTTTATTGAAATCCGTCTTTAATATTTTATCTTTTCAGATTTATGTTCCCAATATATATCTTTGACCGTCATCTTTTACAGGGATTAAATCCGAAAAGAGATAATATTTATTATTATTATTCCTCAGATTCTTCTTCCAGTTTTTCCTGTCTTTTTTTATATATGGCAGAAGAAATCGTCAATGCGATAAAGCATAAAATCATTACCATTAATCCGGAGAAAATGCCTGCTGCAACCGAACCAACCGGTTTATGATAATTGCGATAACTCATAACAAACTGTACAACACCCATAACCACTCCGGCAACTAAGCTCATAAATATATTATCTTTAAAAGAAGGTCTTAATTTACGATCCCATATTCCTTCTTTGATACAACCTGCTACCATATATAACGCAATAGCCATGAATACAATCCACTCTGCTGCCATATATCTCCAGTCATTAGTGGGTCCGTAAAAAATTAACTGAATAATCAAGGATACACCCAGTCCCCAGAAAGCCAGCCAGTATCCTTTACTTTCAATATGCAATAATTTCTGTTCCTGCATTTCGTCTAAATTATTTTTTCTTTTCATCTTAATCTTCCTCCCAAAATAATTCGTCTAAGGTTTTTCCCAGTTCCTTACAAATTGCCAGACATAATTTTAATGTCGGATTATAATCTCCCGATTCAATCATACCGATAGTCTGTCTTGTAACACCAATCCTCTTTGCCAAATCGGTCTGGGAAATATCCTGTTCCATTCTTGCCAGTTTCATCTTTAAGTTTTTCAATATTTCCTCACCTCAATTTTCCATGTTTCTTTTTCCTGAATTTAATATACAACTATAATTTGCATATGTCAACTATATTTTGCATTTGATGTTTTAATTTTACACTTGGATATTATTTTTGACTTTAATAAATGTTAAAATACTATCCTATTCACTTTTTCGGATTAGTAATCCCAGTATTATTCAAAAAGTGAATATATTGTTCTTTTTACCAAAGTTGCAGGCTTTTTACTCTGCTGACATTTCTCACTTTTTTATTTGCAACTATAGAGCTTTAGAAATATAGCAAGTCGTCCTTGCAGAACATGATATATCTTTGCCCGCTGGCTTTTTCGAGGTTTTGTGCCTTTTTTAGCGGCATAAGCGAACAAAAATAATGCCCGGTTTCAACTGTCCGAAGACGAAGTCTGAGTTTTGAAACCGGGCATTTAATCGAATTTTGTGAGCATGCCGCTTAGAAAGGCTAAAAACCGAAGTACGAAGCGGCAAAGATATATCATGTTCTGCAAGGACGACTTGCGTCCCGCAAAAAATGCGAACTAGGCAAAAAACGAAACAGAGTAAAAAGGGGAATTATTCATCAAGATATTTCTGGTATTTCTCATTAATCTCATCCTGATAAACGAATGCAACAATTCCAGGACCGGTATGCGCACCAATTGCACAACCGATACGGGTTTCCATAAAGCCTTTGACATGTAGCTCTTCCTGTAAAAGGGTTTTTAACTTTTCATAGCTTTCCGGCTCCATGCCATGTGCCACGCCGATGATCTGTCGATCAAAAGCCGTTCCTTTTTCTTTTCCAATGTCCACAATCCGTTTGATTGCTTTATTCCATCCACGTACTTTTTCAGTCGCCTGCAATGAGCCGTTTTCATCTACTTCAATGATAGGCTTTATATCCAACATGGTGCCGGCAATTGCGGATGTTCTGCTGATACGGCCGCCTTTCATCAGATAATCCAGAGTTCTTACGGCAACCGCATGCTTCATGTGATCGCAAAAATACTGTGCTGCCTCTATAATCAGTTCTTTATCTGCACCATTTTCCTGCATTTTTAAAAGCTTATATACGACCAGACCAAATCCCATGGATGCACATTTGGAATCGATAATCGTAATTTTAAAATCAGGATATTCCTCCAAAATAGTCTCTTTTGCTAAATTCGCAGCCTGAAATGTTCCTGCTATACCGGTCGAAAAACAGATATACAATATTTCATCCTTTGCCTGTGCAAATGGTCTGAAATGTTCTTCAAACATATACTGACTGACATGATAGGTTTTGATATCCTTTCCCTCTGCCTGAATCTTATAAAATTCATCCGGAAAAATCGTCTCTCCGTCAAAATAGTCTGTTCCTTCAATAGTGACCGGCGTCGGAATCACATGTAAGCTGTATTTTTCAATCATCTCTCTTGATACGTCCGATGCAGAATCGGTAATAATTTTGAAAGCCATGGATATGTATGCTCCTCTCTTTCTTTTGGTAATAATCGTAATGGATTTCGAATGTTATAGGATCGCAAGAGCACAAAGTGCATAGCAATCAGTTGGTATTATGGGGTCAAAATACCTTTTGACTCCAATATCATTATATATACAATCGATTCTATATATAATCTATTCTATAGGCTTGGTTACTTCGCAAAGCCAATCATACTCTTCCTTTGATAAACACAAACCTATTTTATCACAAACTAATCTGTGATAGGTATTTAAAATTTCCTTTTCGTGAAAATTTAATAAAGTTTCGTCAATTAATTCCCGGTCAAAAGGAACATAGGTTAATGCTCGAAAGCCCAAAAAGCCATTTTCTTCCTCTACACATTCCAGCAGACTTTCTAACCGAATTCCATATTTCCCTTCAAAATAAAGGCCCGGCTCATCCGAGGTAATCATACCGGGAACCATTGCCGTCAACGAAACCTTGCCATCTCCCTGATTGGTACGAAAAGCATTCGGCCCTTCGTGCACACTTAAGATATAACCCACACCATGACCGGTCCCGTGATTAAAATTCAAGCCTTCTCTCCACAAAGGCTCTCTTGCTATCGCATCCAGACTGTTTCCGGTTATACCCTTTGGAAATTTGGCATCCAGCAAATGCAAATGTGCTTTTAATACCAGTGTATAGTGTTTTTTCTGCCCGCTTGTCACACAATCCGGTTCTGCCATCAAGACCGTACGCGTGATATCCGTCGTCCCGCAAAGATAATGGGCTCCCGTATCAAACAACAAAAGATTATCCGTACCAACTTTGGTATCGGTTTCTTTTGTGGCAGAATAATGTACAATCGCTCCGTTTGCACCATATGCCATAATCGGATCAAAGCTTTCTTCCAAAAAAAGCTTTTGTCTTTTCCGATATTTTAAAAGAATTTCGGCTAACTGCATCTCCGTTAAAAGCGGTTCCGTCCAGATCCCGTTTAAAACGGCATCCCGGTAATTTTTGAGAAAGAATAAAAATTTCGTTACCGCAACACCATCATAAATATGAGCTTCTCTCATATTACGCAGTTCTGTTTCATTTTTGACAGCTTTCATTTTTTCAGAAGGATTAGGCTGAAAAAGAAACGTATTACCATTTTCAGTCAGGGCTTCTACCAATGCAGTATTTACAATCCGATTATCCAATACGATATTCTGACCTCGAACTGTCTTCACAAAATCATATATTTCTTCATAAGGCAAAAGCTTTACATTGTCAAACTCAGACCAATTGATATCCTTCATGGCATTTTCATCTGCAAAAAGCAGACACTCATTCATCGTAATATATAAATAAGATAGAAACACCGGATTGCAATGAACATCGTTGCCGCGCAGATTTAATATCCAAGCAATATCCTCTAAAGAAGTCACCAGATGCGCTGATGCGTGGACTTTTTCCATTTCCTTTCGAATATCTGCAATCTTGGAAGCGGATTCATATCCCGCCTGATTGGCAGACAATTCCCAAACCGGATGAAAAGAGATAGCCGGTCTTTCTGTCCAAATACGATCCACCAGGTCAAAATGACTGTTAATCGTGATGCTTTTGCCTTCTAAAGAAAACTGCTCTTTCAGTTTTTCTGTAAAATCAGCACTTACACATCTGCCGTCAAAACCCAGAACATCCCCATCAGCCAGATTCTTAACCAGATACTCTTCCACCGAAAGAACTCCCGGTTCATTCATCTTCATTAATTGAATTTCCGTATCCTGCAACTGATTGGCAGCCTGTATAAAATAGCGTCCGTCCGTCCAGAGACCGGCAAAATCCTTTGTGATAACCAGAGTTCCGGCAGATCCGGTAAATCCGGATAAATATTCCCGACACTTAAAATGATCACAGACATACTCTGAGCCGTGAAAATCATTTGTCGGGATATAATAAGCCGTAATATGTTCTTTCTCCATCTCTGCCCGAAACGCAGATAATTTTTCAGTAACTGATAACATCTCTTTATTCCTTCATTTATAAAAATGATTTCGTTATTTTTCAAATATTTTAAATCAAATGCAATTTTGCCAATATTCCCGCCAGCTTCTTTCCTTTCGGCATTGCCAGAATATCATCTTTATTTAAAACTCTCAATTTCAGAATCAGAACTCCATATACAAAAGCAGCTATCGCAACAGAAATCAACAAGGAAACTGCATTGCTCTTTAAAACAGCGAAGAGTAGCTTATATACAAAGTAAGCAACAATGCCCATGATGACAGATGCCAAAAAAGGCAGTATAAATATTTTTTTCATATCCTGCTTATAATCTAAATACTTACGAACAGCTCTCTGATTTAGTACACACATCAGGAATGAATAGACAATCGTAGCAATCGCAATACAGTATAAATTCAATTCCGTAAAAATTAAACAGGGAATTAATACCAAAGTCTGAACGACCAGTGCGATTGCCGCATGGTAAACCGGAGCGGTAACTTTTCCGATTCCCTGCAAAACAGCATTTGTCAGAGTTGATAACGAGTAAAAAACAATGGTGACGCTCAAAGCCCTGAGCAATGCTCCGGCAAGCGGAATATTGGTCTGACCCGGAAACAGAAATGAAACCACAGGCTCTGCCAATACAAAAATTCCGACCATCGAGGGAATTGCAATTAACATCGTTGTTAAAATAGCCGTATGGACTTTGCTTCGGGTCCCTTTTACATCTCCCGTTGCATATTTTCCGGATACACTCGGGATCATGGCAGCCGACATGGCAGAAGCAATGGCAATGGGAATATTGGAAATAACCACTGCTTTTCCTGAATAAACTCCATACCAGATTGCAATCTGGGAAACATCCACATCCTTCATCAGTTTCAAGATTTTTCGATAGATGGTTTCATCTAAAGATGTGCTGAAATTGTAAATGAAAGTACTCAAAATAAAAGGTGTCACCAAAGAAAAAATAATCTTAAATATTTCGGAATACTGCAGAACTTCCTTATGCTCATCCTTTTGTATTCTTTCTTTTATTTCTTTTTTGTGCATTCCATACATGAATGTCATAAAAGCTAACGCAATTAAAACACCGGCTCCGGTACCGAGAGCACTACCCATTGCTCCGTACACAGCCTGTGTGGAAGGATCCCTGTCTATGACTAACTGCTTTAAAAGATATGCAGCCATAATACTGATAATGGCATTTAATATCTGTTCCAAAATCTGGGAAACCGATGTCTGAACCATGGTTTTGTGGGCTTGAAAATATCCACGCAATACCCCTAACAGACCGGAAACAAAAATGGTGGGAGAAAAAACACGAAGAACCATGACTGCATTTTGTTCCACCAAAAAACCTGCTCCGAAAAATGCAAACAGACTGGCGCATCCACCCACAACAATGACATAAATAAATGCACAGTAGAAAATTCTCTGCGCATTTTTGTACTCCTTTAGCGCTAATTTTCCCGCAATTACCTTGGAAATCGCAGCGGGAATCGAGTATGAACTGATCAGCAGAATAATCGTATAAATATTATAAGCCGATCCGTAATATCCGTTTCCTTCATCTCCGATGATTGCAGCTAAAGGACTTCTATATAAAATTCCGATGATTCTGCAGATAATTCCGGCCATTGCCAGAATTCCTGCCTGCATGATGAACCCATCACTCTTTTTTTCGAGACTCAAATTATTCTTCCTCTTTTTTCTTTTTCCGATAATACATCAGATATTCCACTTCACCCAGGTCTTCGTGCACGCTTTCCTCTTTTTTAATTAATCCTCTGTTTTCATAAAAGGTCACCGCACCATAATTATTTTCAAAAACATGAAGTGTAAAGAAATCATTATCTTCCTTTATATAATTGAGCAGTCTGGTACCGATCCCGGTTCCGCGATACTCTTTATCGACAAACAAACCATCCACATATCCGTTATCCATGCCGATAAAACCGACAACATAGCCATCGATTTCATAGACATATACTTCCGAAAGCGGAAGATTCCTTTTCACATAATTGAAATTTCTATCCCAATAAGAAGGACTGATAAAATCATGTGCTTCCAGATTTCCCTCATACCAGATCTTTAATACCCGGTTTAAATCCATATCATTAAAGCTTCTTATGATATCCATTTGTATTCCCACACCTTTATATTTGCAATTTATTCATTGAATGCATAAAATGCAACTAACACCTTTTGATCCATATTATAAATTACGCAAGCAATTTACAGTATTTTGACCGCTCAATCCTTGTATACATTATATGCGAAAGAAATTCTTCTGACAACCCAGTCGGATAAACGCAGATAACGGAAATCCGACAACGGTATTGTAATCTCCAATAATTTTTTCCACCAAAAAAGCTCCTATTCCCTGAATACCATAAGCCCCTGCCTTATCCATGGGTTCTTTTGTGGCAACATATGCTTCTGCTTCCTCTTTTGAAAAAGGATACATACAGACTTTGGTCTCCTCTACAAAGCAAAAACTATCATCCTCAATTAATTTTCCGTCTTTATCCAGACAAATCACACTGACTCCGGTTAACACTTCATGCTCTTTACCGGATAAGTCCATAAGCATGTCCACGGCATCCGCTTCATCCGCCGGTTTTCCCAAAATTTTCTGATTTGCGGCTACGACCGTATCTGCACCGATGACAATGGTCTTTTCATATTTTGAATCCAAAGCCCATTCGTATTCAAAATATCTGTTTGCAACCTCTTTCGCCTTTTGCTCTGAAAGACCTGCAACTACCTTCTTGGGATCACTTTCTTTGACAATTTCTTCACCCTCGCTTTTTATCACCGTGAACAAAAGCCCCATACGTTCAAACATTTCTTTTCTTCGCGGCGAACCGGATGCAAGAATAATATTTACTGATTGGTTCATGATTTTCTCCTTATGCTTGTATTAACCATAAAAGCTCTGATTGCAATTATAGGTTCTTCCTATCATATCTTTAATACTTTCAATTGTATATTCTGGAAATATAATCATTTCATGAACATTATATTCATTTCCACATTTTTTGAATTAAGTAATTCATAAAAATCATCATATATTGCATGAAAATGAACATTTTTTCATTTTCTTTTAAATTGTTACGTTTGCAAACCTAACTAAATAAATTCTATGTTTTCGCCTAAAACCTCCAAAAGAATTATTTCATTCCACGAATCGTAAAAGGTTATGCTTTTGACCTCTGTTAATTCATCAATTATGCCATCACCGTTTACAATATCTTCTTTCAATTCTTCTAACAGTATAGAATTTGTTTGAATTAGTATATCTCCTATTTCTCTACCTATAGAATTTTTTTCTTTGAAGGCATGATAGTCTGAAAAAATAATTTGCCTAATTTTTTGTTCCCAAGTTTTGATATATATAATCAAGCAAGAATCTTTTATGCAAATATCATGTATCGTATTATCCATGTTACTTACGGTATTTATCCAATCCATTATTTGTTACCTCTCTTATTCTGGGAAGGGTTCTCTCGGATAACCGGATGTCGTTGTTACACCTTCATAGCTGTAGTTTTCCCTCTGTAAT
>JAEDFR010000185.1 GCA_016297945.1 Lachnospiraceae bacterium
GAAACCTTGTAAAAGCCAGCGGACAAAGATATATATTGAGAACACAAATCCGAAATGAAAAATAAAAATCAAATCAAAGGGTACAAAGCGAATCAAATTGTGGCAAAAATAGTATTAATATGATAGAATAATACCAATAGAGTTTATATAGCAACGACAATATATTGCTATGATACAGGAGGATTTTTTGATGGAATTCAGAGAAAGAAAAAGATTATTATTATTTGGTCTGCCATGGACATTTACCGTATATACGATTAAAGAAGACGTGATTAATATTAAAGCGGGACTTCTCAAAACACTGGAGGATGACTGCTATATGTACAAGGTTACGGATGTTCAGTTAGAGACTTCCCTGATGGAAAGAATTTTTGGTCTGGGTACGGTTGTATGCTTTACCGGAGATACAACACATCATCATTTAAAACTGATTCATATCAAAAATGCACGTGCCATCAAAGATTTTATTTTGAAAGAGTCCGAAGAGCAGAGAATGAAACGCAGAACCCTGAATACGCAAAATATTGCACATGGTGCTGATTTGGATGATGTCGATTTGCATGATGAAATAGATGATGCATTTTAAGAAAGCAATGGGGCTTTGCATATTTTGCAGGCCTCATTCTTTTTTGGTAAAGGATTGGAAGAAATGACGGAAAGAGAAACTTTTGAATATATTGAATCATTGCAGGCATTGGGAAGCCATTTGGGACTTGACAGCGTGAAAGAGTTGTGCAGGCGCTTGGGAAATCCGCAGGACGATTTAAAATTCATTCATGTTGCCGGCACGAATGGAAAGGGCAGTATCATAGCCATGATCAGTGAAACACTTACCGTATGCGGATACAAGACGGGCAGATATATTTCACCTACCATATCCGATTACAGGGAGCGTTTTTGCATCAACGGCAGGATGATTTCCAAAAAGGCATTGTGTGAATATGTAGAGCACATAAAGAAAGTATGCGACCAAATGGTTTCAGACGGTTGTGCTCATCCGACGCCCTTTGAATTTGAAACGGCACTGGCCTTTTTGTATTTTAAGGAAAAGGAATGTGATGTTGTCGTTTTAGAGACCGGCATGGGGGGACTGACCGATGCAACCAATATTATTCAAAATCCCCTTGTCAGTGTCATCAGTTCCATCAGTATGGATCATATGCAGTTTTTAGGAAAGAGGCTTTCGGAAATCGCTGCGGTGAAAGCCGGTATCATCAAAAAAAACAGCAAGGTCGTTTCTTATCCTCAAAAACCGGAGGCAATGGTTGTAATCAAAAAATCGGCAGAAGAGCAGAGCGCAGAGCTTTTTGTTGCAGATGCAGAAAAAGCAAATATGTCGATGTCATCGAAAGGAATGACGCTAAATTACAGACATCATAAAAAAATACTCCTGTCGTTGTATGGTACCTATCAGCTTTTAAATGCGGCGACGGCATTGGAGGTTTTGGATTGTCTGAAAGAAACATACGGTTTTCAGATATCGGAGGAAAAGTTAAAAAAGGCTTTTGCACAGATTGTTTGGCCGGCGCGATTTGAAAAAATTGCTGCGAAACCGGATGTCTATATTGACGGCGCCCATAACGAAGATGCGGCAGTGGAATTGGCAAAAACCATAGCTTTTTATAAAGAGCGCCCTTCGTTTACAAATAAGAAAATAATATATATAATGGGTGTATTAAAAGATAAGGAATATGACAAAATAATCCGCGAAACTTATTCGTTGGCAGATGGAATTATTACCGTGAAAACGCCGCACAATGCAAGGGCGATGGATGCTTATGAGTTAGCCCGGGCGGTATCTGTATATCATCCCAATGTAACGGCGGCGGACGGATTGTTTGAGGCGGTTGAAATGGCATACCTGATGGGGGGAAAGGAATGTGTCATCATCGCTTTTGGTTCTCTTTCTTATCTGGGGGAATTAAAGGCAATTATACAAGAACACAAATGGACGAGGAGAGACTCCCATGGTAAATAAAGAGAAAATTAAAGAAGCAGTTGTCCTATTATTAGAAGGAATTGGAGAAGATATCAATCGGGAAGGCTTACTTGATACACCCGACCGGATTGCACGTATGTATGAAGAAATCTTTTCCGGTATGGATCAGGATGCTTCACAACACTTACAAAAGACATTTACAGCCGGACACAATGAAATCGTTTTGGAAAAGGATATTGTTTTTTATTCTATGTGCGAGCATCATCTGATGCCTTTTTACGGAAAAGCACATGTGGCTTATATTCCAAACGGAAAGGTTGTGGGCTTAAGCAAGATTGCACGTACGGTTGAAGTATATGCCAAACGTCTTCAGATTCAGGAAAAGATGGGAGCGCAGATTGCGGATGCCCTGATGGAAGAATTACATGCCAAAGGTGCGATGGTCATGATAGAGGCAGAGCATATGTGTATGGCGATGCGTGGTGTAAAAAAGCCGGGAAGCAAAACGGTTACCATCGTGACACGTGGTGCTTTTGCAGATGATGAAAAGCTTCAGAACAGCTTTTATCAGATGCTGCGTGAGTAAAATGGAATACGAAAAACAGATTCGATCGCATGAAACGTCACAAAATGGTATAGCGCAAAATAAAAGAAAAAAGCAATGGCATGAAAGTGTCGTGAATATGAAATAAACCGATAACGGATGTTAGAAAGAATAAAGAGAGATAGCTAAAATGAAGATAAAAGACAAAATTTTTGATACTGACCATCACTGTTATGTTATGGGAATTCTAAATGTTACCCCGGATTCTTTTTCCGACGGTGGCAAATGGAATAATTTGGATAAGGCATTGTATCATGCCGAGGAAATGATACGGGACGGTGCACATATCCTGGATGTCGGAGGCGAGTCGACAAGACCGGGTTATACCTTGTTGTCGGACGAGGAAGAAATAGAAAGAGTGGTCCCGGTTATCGAAGCACTGCGTCAGAGATTTGATATTCCAATTTCCCTGGATACTTATAAAAGCAAGGTAGCAGAAGCCGGAATTAAGGCCGGTGCCGATATGATTAATGACATCTGGGGGTTAAAATATGATGCGCGGATGGCAGAGGTCATTGCCAAAAATAAAAAGACCTGCTGTCTGATGCACAACAGACAAAAGCCGGATTATCAAAATTTTATGCAGGATGTCTTACGTGACTTGGAAGAGACGTTGGAGATTGCACAAAACACAGGGATTCCCTATTCCGATATTTGTATTGATCCGGGTGTGGGATTTGGGAAAACCTATGAAAATAATCTGGAGATTATCAACAAACTGGAGGAACTGCATTCGTTTGGACTACCTATTCTTTTAGGAACCTCCAGAAAGTCTGTGATTGGTCTGACTTTGGATTTGCCGGCGGATTCCCGTGTAGAGGGAACACTTGCAACGACCGTCATCGGAGTGATGAAGGGTGCAGGTTTTGTCCGCGTCCATGATATTAAGGAAAATGTCAGAGCCATTCGCATGACGGAGGCAATTTTACATTCATGATGAAAGGGTGTGGTTTTATGGATCAAATCAGAATTGACCGGTTAAAAGTTTTT
>JAEDFR010000045.1 GCA_016297945.1 Lachnospiraceae bacterium
ACTGTGCTCTTGGCTATGCGGCAGAGCCTGCAAAAGCTCCGGCTCCCCGAAAAGAAAACTATGTATATTATTTAAAATGATTGAGACCAGTCAGTTATTTCTGAATCGTCAGACGGATGTGGATGATTTGATGTTAAATACAGTCGGCGTTATCCTAGGCTTACTGTTGTATAAATTATTAAATCGGAAGAATAAGTATTTTATAAGAAAATTCAGAGTGGATTAGGAAAATAACACCCTTTTCGGGAAATATATATCTTTGCCGCTTCATACTTCGGTTTCCGGCATTTCTAAGCGGCATGCTCACAAAGTATATATTAAATGCCCGGTTTCAAAACTCAGACTTCGTCTTCAGACAGTTGAAACCGGGCATTATTTTTGTTCGCTTATACCGCAAGAAATGCCAAGAAACCTCGCCAAATTCCGCGGGTAAAGACATATATTTCCAGAAAAGGTAAAAGTAGACTTTAAAGAAAAATGGAAAGAATAGTTCGTTTTAGAAATGTAATAATAGTTTTAATTATATCATTCTGCATCTATATCATTTGCAATGTAATTTCCATTTGCAGATATAGTTTCGTCTATGAAAATGAATCTTGCGACGTGGCAATTGTTTTAGGAGCGGCGACAAGTGGCAGCGAGGTTTCTGAGGTATATAAACAAAGACTGAATCATGCAATGGAACTGTATCAGAATGATTATGTGAAATATATTATTGTTACGGGAGGTAAGGGTAAAGGGAATCATTTTTCCGATGCGGCCATTGCCAGAGAGTACCTTGTATCAATGGGGCTTCCCGATGAAGTTATTTTGGAAGAAGGTACCTCTACAATCACGCAGGAAAATCTTGAAAATGCGAAAATCATAATGGAAGAAAACGGGTATGAAACTGCGGCTATTGTGAGCGATCCCTTACACATGAAGAGGGCGATGTTGTTGGCAAAGGATTCCGGAATAGTTGCCATTTCATCACCAACAAAGAGCAGCGCTTATAAAACTCTGAAAACAAAGATCCCGTTTGTTGCGAGAGAAGCTTTCTTTTATATAGGTTATAAATGGTATCGTATATGGATCTAAAGGGTATTAATTGTTGAAAAATGTCACAATTTATGGTAAAGTAACGTTTGGTATAAGTCCACAATCGGGTGGACGTTTCTACCAACCACCGAAATGGTTGACTACCGTGATTTATCGGAGTCACCATTTTTTTTATGGAGGTATTTTTATGAATGATGTATTAATTGTCGGAGCAGGGCCGGGAGGTATTTTTACTGCATACGAATTAATTGAGAGAAATCCTAATCTCAAGATTGTTGTGTTTGAAGCGGGACACGCATTGGAACAAAGACATTGCCCGATTGACGGAGAGAAAATCAAATCGTGTATACACTGTAAAAGCTGTTCCATTATGAGTGGATTTGGAGGAGCCGGTGCATTTTCAGACGGAAAGTACAATATTACAAATGATTTTGGTGGTACTTTATATGAGTATATTGGCAAAAAAACTGCTTTGGAGCTCATGAAATATGTGGACCGGATTAATCTGGAATACGGTGGAGAGGGAACCAAACTATATTCAACTACGGGCAGCAGTATTAAGAAAAAATGTATGCAAAATGGCTTATACTTATTGGATGCCTCTGTCAGACATCTGGGTACTGATATCAACTATATTGTGCTTAAAAATCTATATGAACATTTAAAGGACAAAGTGAACTTTTATTTTGATTGTACTGTAGAGAAAGTGGAGCATGAAAAGGGGATTTTCAGATTGCACACATCTAACGGTATTTTTGAGGGTACAAAATGTGTGATTTCTGCCGGACGAAGCGGAAGTAAGTGGATGGAACAGGTATGTCGGGATATGGATATCAATACCCGATCCAATCGGGTTGATATTGGCGTGAGAGTGGAGTTGCCTTCCGAAATTTTTGCACATTTAACAGATGAATTGTATGAAAGTAAAATCATATATCGGACGGAGAAATATGAAGACTTAGTCCGAACTTTTTGTATGAATCCCAAGGGGGTTGTGGTAAACGAAAACACGAACGGGATTGTTACTGTAAATGGACACAGTTATGAAGATGCAGCTCGTCAGACACAAAACACCAATTTTGCGTTGTTGGTTGCAAAACATTTTTCTGAGCCGTTTAAGGATTCGAACGGATATGGTGAAAGTATTGCGCGGTTAAGCAATATGTTAGGAGGCGGTGTAATTGTTCAGCGTTTTGGTGACTTAGTCCGTGGACATCGAAGTACGGAAAAGCGAATTGCAGAATCGTTTACGGTACCTACACTGAATGCAGCAGCAGGAGATTTGAGTCTTGTGCTACCGAAGCGTATTTTGGACGGCATCATCGAAATGATTTATGCTTTGGATAAAGTGGCTCCCGGCACAGCGAATGATGATACTTTACTCTATGGAGTTGAAGTAAAGTTTTACAATATGGAAGTAGAGGTTGATCAAAACTTGATGACAAAGTATGATGGCTTGTATGTCATCGGTGATGGAAGCGGGATTACGCATTCTTTATCGCATGCCTCTGCAAGTGGAGTTTATGTAGCAAGAAACATTACAAAATGATAGTTATTCAAGGACGTTTTTTTGGGGACGGTTAATCCGTCCCCAAATCAATAATTACAAATCCGCTTTACCGGAAGCAGAAGGAAGATTGCCAAGATTGTTGTTTTCCGTTCCGTCCGGAATGGATTTTAAATATTCCGTATCTTTTCGATGTGCAACACCGACACCCTTAATTTCGCCTTCTTTTGCGAGGGCAACGCCCTCTTCTTTTGAGACGGTATTTCCGTCAGAAAGCTGATAGCCGGTAATTTTACCGCTTTCTTTTACAAGTCCTACAATATCCTTTGCATCGGATTTGGGTGTAGGGATATCATCTAATGTATTTTTTGCCAATGCGGCAGTGAAATCCTGATCTTTTTCCTGATTCTTCATAAAAAACTAAAAACTCCTTTCATTTCAACAGTTTTTCTATTAGTATGGCTGTCAATCTTTTGATTATTCCGGGAAAAATGTAAAAATATTAATCGTCCCCATTGTACATTGCACAGCATATGCTAAAAGAAAAGGATTTTTATGATGCAGATCACACCACGTTTGACATTTATTTATAAATTGGAACAAGACAGTCCGCAGGCAGTTGCATGGATTAAGGGCAATGAAAGTCATAAAAAACTGAGCGGTCTGGTGAAATTTTATTCCACACCGTATGGAGGCGTGCTAATTGAGGCAGAAATATTTGGATTACCAAATATCAATACGGGATCTTCTTCTGATTTTTATGCCATGCATATTCATGAAAACGGAGACTGTTCCAATCATTTTACGAAAACGGGAAGTCATTATAATCCTACCAAACAGTTACATCCCAATCATGCAGGGGATATGCTTCCGCTAATGGGTAATCAAGGCTATGCATGGCTTAGTTTTTATGATAAAAGATTTACCATGCCTGAAATCATCGGAAAATCGGTAATTATCCATGAAAAGAGAGATGACTTTGCAAGCCAGCCTTCCGGGGATGCGGGAGAGAAAATCGACTGTGGAGTAATTGTTGCAGAAAAGTAAGAGAAAAGGTATATGCCACAAAACTTGAAAAAGAGTTTTCACTTCAGTCCTCCTTTTTTAGATATATGGAATATTTGCTTAATTCGTTTTTTTATGATAGAATTATAATGCCGAATAGTTGTAGAAAGATAAGTGGATGATATGAGAGTCGTAATTGTTGAAGATGAGATACGTATTCGAGAAGGAATTATCAAACTATTATCCAAGACGAATGATGAGTTTTGTCTTGTGGGCGAAGCCGAAAACGGGAAAGATGGCTTGCAACTTTTATGCGAATTAAAACCAGACATTGTAATAACGGACATTAAAATGCCATTGATGGATGGTTTACAAATGTTGGACAAAATGCAGGAGGCCGGATTAAATACAAAAGCGATTGTATTAAGCGCATATTCCGAGTTTGAATATGCACGTAAAGCCATGAAACTTGGGGTTACAGAATATCTTCTAAAACCGATTACGTATCATTGTTTTATGCTAGCTTTGGAAAATGTTAAGCACCAAGTGGAGAAAGACAGACAGGATAAACCTGCACAAATAGGAACGATTGAACAGATATTCCAGTTTTTACTGGATGGAAGCTTAGAGATTAATGAAGAATTGATTTCTTACCTATCTAATAATTATCATATTGAAAAAAATCAGTCATTTGTAGTTATGTGTACATATTTGGGATGTAATTATCAGGAGATATGGAAGAAAACCAAGACCAAATTTAACCATGCCCTTTCTATGTATAAAAATCTTTCTTATTGTATTATTGAAGCACCATACCGGAATTTTTTAATTATTATCTTGTATCACTATAGCAATTCGCAAGATTTAGAAAGATGGATGCAGTATCAGATATTAAATAAGCAGTTTGATAAATTTGCGATTGGTTGGATTGAAGTGAATGGAATAGGTGCATTGGAACAAAGTGTAAAACTTTTGTATCCATATATGGATTGGAATATTGCATTAGATAAAGAGATATTAATTTCTTATCCGAAAATCACACAAATACAAACAGCATCCTGTGTATATCCTATAGAATTGGAAACAGAAGTAAAAAAAGCAGTATGTGCCTATGATTGGGATAAGGTGTCTCAAATTATGATTGATTTCCAGAGAAGTTTCTTGGATGGAAAAATATATATCCCAAAGGAGATAAAAGAGTGTTATGTACGTTTTTTGTGGGTAGTGGTTGGAATTGCAAAAGAGGTTGGCTGTATTGATACAGAGAAGTTTGACTCTAAAAAGTTACTTGAGATGATTATGAATGCACAAACAAAAGAAGAATTATGGAATGCTTCGAATTTCATGATATCTCTTATACGACCAGAACGTAAACAAGAAGAATCGATTCATTTAATTGTAAAGAAAGTAATAAGTATCATACATGAATTTTATAAAACAGGCATTACATTGGAAGAAATAAGTATGCGACTTAATATGACACCAGAGTATATCGGAACGCTATTTCACAAGGAAATGGGTGTAACATTTAGCGCATATATTAAAAATATTCGAATCAGTAAAGCAAAAGAACTGTTATGTGGGACAGATTTAAAATTATACGAAATTTCAGAGCGCGTAGGGTATAATGATCCAAAGTATTTCAGTAAGGTTTTTAAGGAAATAACAGGTCAATTACCAACAGATTATAGAAAAACATATAAATAGAGTTTGGATTATTCCTCCTTTTCGAGTTTTATCTTATTTTGCATTCTTTTACTTAACTATAAAATGCATATATAGGAACAAGAAAAGGAGGTTTTTTTGTGAAAACGATAAAGAGATTTTTTAAATACGAAAATGTTGGACTTTTATTTGCACTCCCGGCGTTCGTATATATGTTGGTAATTGTCGGATATCCGATAATAAGCAATATAGTTCTTAGTGTACAGGATGTAACCGTAAAAAATCTTGCGAGAGGTACCAAAAACTTTGTTGGATTAGATAATTACATAGCTTTATTTAGGGACGAAGTGTTTCGATTGACAATTTCTAATACATTAAAATTTACTGTGTATAGCCTGCTCTTTCAGTTCATCATTGGATTTGCACTCGCGATATTTTTTAATAAAAACTTTTCTTTTGCAAAACCGGTTAGAGGTTTACTGATGATTCCGTGGATGATCCCCATGACTGTTACCGCATTAATATTTAAGTTTATATTTTCTACAGATGTTGGAATTGTTAACTATTTTTTGCGCTCTCTGGGAATAATCGGTGAAAATATTGAATGGCTGACAAATCCCAATATAGCAATGGGATGTGTTATCTTTGCAAATATTTGGATTGGAATTCCTTTTAACACTATTCTTTTATCAACAGGACTTACGACTATCTCACAGGAATTGTATGAAAGCGCAGCAATAGATGGTGCAAATGGTTTTCAGAGATTTATAAAAATTACATTACCTCTTCTCAGACCAACGATAGAATCTGTATTAGTGCTTGGATTTATTTATACTTTTAAGTGTTATGACCTGGTATATGTTATGACAAGTGGTGGGCCCGTTAATTCCACGCATTTGATGTCTACATACTCCTATAAGCTTTCATTTGAAATGTTTGATTATAGTATGGGATCTGCGGCAGCAAATGTATTATTGGTAATTCTTATGGTTGTGGGAATGGTTTATCTAAAAATTACAATGGAAGGAGAGAATGACTAATGGGTGAAGGAAAAAGACTTAACAGGAAAAAAAATATATTGCTATGCGTTATTTCTGTTATTATACTGTGCGTTCTTTTATTTCCGCTATTCTGGATTTTTGTAACTTCTCTGAAAACAGAACAGGAAATTTTTCGTATTCCACCGACATTTTATCCTCATAAGCTTAACTTAGCTTCTTATGCTGCTCAGATAGAAACTGGAGATTTTAATATGTTTCGGGCGTTTGGAAACAGCTTTATTATTTCCATTGGGGCAATGTTGATTGCCGTTGTATTAGCGGTACCCGCGTCTTATGCAATTGCTAGATATCGTTTTGTTGGGCAAAAAGCAATGCTATTGGGCTTTTTGGTTACACAGATGCTGCCGGTATCTGTTCTACTGACTCCGATGTTTATTATGTTTAAGGGAATGAATGTGTATAATACATGGATTTCCGCAATTTTAGCGGATGCAACCCTGGGAATTCCTTTTTCTGTATTGATTTTGAAAAATTATTTTGCATCGATTCCAAAAGAGTTAGAAGAAGCAGCATATATTGATGGGTGTGGGCGCTTTAAGGCTTTTATAAAGGTTCTGCTTCCTGTTGCGAAACCAGGCATTATTGTATGTGCAATTTTTTCTTTCCTATATTCCTGGGGAGATTTGGCATATGGTATGACGTTCATTTTAGATCAACAGAAACGACCTATTACAGCAGGAATTTTTAATTTTATGGGTCAATATGGAACTACATGGAGTTATCTGACTGCGTTTGCTATTGTTACCATTATTCCTGTTGCATTTATATTTATTTTCATGCAGAAATACATTATTGCAGGTATGACAAGCGGCGCTGTAAAAGGATAAGGAGATAGTAAAAGGAAGTGTATAATGTTAAAGCAGGAAAATGGACGTATTATTTATCATTATGATGCAGAAGAATTATGGATAGAATCATGGGGAAAAAACGCTGTTCGAATCCGTGCAACAAAGAGTGCGGAAATGCCTAAAGATAATTGGGCATTACTATCTGCAGAAGAAGTGGAAACACAAATTGAAATTACCGAGGATGGAGCTACTCTGCGTAATGGAAAGGTAAAGGTTTGTGTTTCAAATGGTGGCAAAATTACTATATATAACCAAAAAGGTAAATTGTTATTAGAAGAATACTGGCGCAATAGAAGAGATTTGCGCGATAGTAAATGTAGCGCAATTGAAGTAGAGGCAAGAGAATTCCGACCTAATGTAGGTGGGGATTACCATTTGACAATGCGTTTGCAGTCTTTAGACAAAAATGAGAAAATATACGGTATGGGACAGTATCAGCAGCCATATCTGAATTTAAAAGGAGCTGATTTGGAACTGGCTCATAGGAATTCTCAGGCAAGCGTACCATTTGCCATTTCCTCTATGGGATATGGTTTGCTCTGGAATAATCCGGGCGTGGGAAGGGTTGTATTTGGTAATAATATTATTAGTTATGAAAGCTATGCAACAAAGATATTGGATTATTGGTTTGTGGTGGAGGATACGCCAGCTAAAATAGAAGAGGCCTATGCTAAAGCAACAGGAACAGTACCTATGATGCCGGAATATGGATTGGGATTCTGGCAATGTAAACTTCGATATCAAACTCAGGAAGAATTGCTGGAGATAGCGAGAGAATATAAAAGAAGAAATTTGCCTTTAGATGTTATTGTAGTGGATTTTTTTCACTGGCCTAAACAGGGGGATTGGAAATTTGATGCTGATTACTGGCCAAATCCGGATGAAATGATACGTGAGTTGGAGGCAATGAATGTTAAGCTGATGGTTTCTATATGGCCAACCGTGGACAGAGAATCCGAAAACTATGAAGAAATGTTGGAGAAAGGGTATTTGATTCGGACAGAACGTGGTTTTCGAACAGGATTGAATTTTGAAGGGGCGACCATTCATTATGATGCAACAAATCCAAATGCAAGAAAATTCTTGTGGGAAAAGGTTAAAATAAATTATTATGACAAGGGAATAAAGATATTTTGGTTAGATGAAGCGGAACCGGAATATTCGGCGTATGATTTTGATAATTATCGATATTTCAGAGGGACCGATTTAGAAATAGGAAATATCTATCCGGTAGAATACGCAAGGACCTTTTATGAAGGAATGCAGGCAGAGGGACAAAAAAACATTGTAAATTTGTTAAGATGTGCCTGGGCAGGCAGCCAGCGATATGGAGCGCTTGTCTGGTCCGGAGATATTGCTTCAAGTTTTGAGAGCATGAGAAATCAGCTGGCAGCAGGATTAAATATGGGATTGGCAGGTATTCCTTGGTGGACAACGGATATTGGCGGATTCCATGGCGGAGACCCAAATGATCCAGCCTTTAGGGAATTGTTTGTAAGATGGTTCCAGTGGGGAACATTCTGTCCTGTAATGCGCCTACATGGTGATAGAGAACCTAGGCAACCGCAATATGGAACAACAGGAGGCGCTCATTGTTGTTCCGGTGCTGCTAATGAAGTATGGAGTTATGGAGAGGATGTGTATAAGATTTGTGTGAAATACATGAATATACGTGAGAAGATGCGGGGATATACACGTAAACTTATGGAAGAGGCACATCTAAAAGGAACACCTATTATGCGTACATTATTTTATGAATTTCCGGAGGATAAAGAATGCTGGGAGATTGAGGATGAATACATGTATGGTGATAAATATCTGATAGCCCCTATTTTGGAAGCTGGTGTTAACGAGAGACGAATTTATCTTCCGGTGGGGGTACAATGGAAGGAATGTAATTGTGGTCGTATTTATTATGGCGGACAGTATATAACATTGACAGTATCTTTAGACAGTATGCCGGTATTTGAAAAGATATAGTAGATTTAGCAGTGTGAGATATAAAGAACCATTTATCGTTGTGATAAATGGTTTTTTATATTTGAAATATTGACAAAGGAAAAGAAAAGCATTTACTATGAAAATATATGTAAAAAGTTTAGCGGGTACAGGGGATAAGGATTATATGAAACCACCAAAAAGAGTTAGTTTATGGAAAAATATAATATCTATTTTTGTGCTTACTTCGACAATACCGATAGTAATACTCTGTCTGTTTATGATTTATACAACAACAGATACTTTGAAAAAAAATACAGATACACTGATGAGAAATAATATAAAACAGTTAAATGATAATTTAAACATTCAGATAAATGCCTATGAAGGTGTTTTATATCAATTGTATACAGAAGATGAAATTGTAGAATGGGTAGATAAACTGAATGCAGAAGAGGATATGCCAGTAACAATCAGTCAGCTACGCAGATATCTGCGGGGAATTTTGAATTCTAATGACTATATTCGTTCCATTACGATTATTACGGAATCAGGATTGGAAGTTACCTATGGTTGCATAGCAACAACAACTTATGCAAATTCATGGATTGAAAATTTTAGTTATTCGACTGAAGAATTGTATGAGGAAATTTCTTCGGATAATAAATTACATGTTTTTCCTACGGAATATGGAAACACGTTCGCTAACAAGGATTATTACTTGTTCCATATGGCAAATAGAATTATTGATTACCGTGATCTTGATAAACAGATTGGAATTGTGATAGTTAGTTTGGATGAAGAGTTACTTGAGAATATTTTAAAATCTTCCTATGGAAATATCGGAACCAATATTTTACTTGATAAAAATGGACGAGTTATTTCCTGCAATAATAAAGAAAAAATAGGAACGGTTTTGTTTAATAAGAACAGTACGGAAGAAGAGAAAAAGAGCAGTTTTATTTCGTTTGTTGGTGATATGTTACAGATTAATAAAAAGCATATATCTGTATACTCATACTTAAATGAAGAATTGCAATGGGAACTTGTAAGTGCAGAAAATCAAAGTGTTTATATGAAAGAAATAAAGCATAATGCATATATTATAGTATTAGTGGGTCTTCTTTTGTTATTTGTAACTATATTTTTGCTATGGGAATTATCACGTCAGCTTATCAATTCCATAAATACAGTAGTTTCTTCTATGAGAGTTGCAGGAGCAGGGGATTTATCGACCAGAATAGAAATATCTGAAAAAATGTCTTTAGAGATTGAAAATATTGCTTTGCAATTTAATGAAACACTGGGAAAACTAGTGTGTGCATTGGAGAAGGAAAAAGAAGCAACGGATAAGCAGAGAAAAGCAGAAATTAGGGCACTAGAGGCGCAAATCAATCCTCATTTTTTATACAATACATTAGATACTATTAACTGGATGGCAATAGATAGGGGTGAATTTGATATTAGTAATGCAATTGGTTCATTAGCTAATATTTTGTGCTATGCCATTACAGACAGTAATGGAACTGTTTGCATACGAGATGAAATTGAATGGTTGAAGAAGTATATTTATTTACAACAATTTAGATTAAAAAATAAATTTGTTCGAGTGATTGAAGTTGCTCCAGAGTTGCTGGATGTAAAAATTCATAAATTACTGTTGCAACCATTTATTGAGAATGCAATTATTCATGGATTTAATGGGGAACAGGATGAATATATTTTAGAAGTGTACATATCGCGGGAGAAGAATTATTTAGTTATTATTATACGGGATAATGGTAGTGGTATGTCATCAGATTTGGTAAATAGAATTAATAATGGACAGACAATTAAAACAGAGGGGGAAAATCATATTGGTATGGATAATGCAATAATGCGTCTGAACATGTATTGTGAGGGGCAGGCAAAAGTAATGGTTACTAGTGAAATAAATAAAGGAACGGAAGTAAAACTGATATTACCAATTTTAATATGGAATGAGTAGAAATATGTTTAGAAATCTCCCCTATTTTAAAGATATGTCGAGTTTTAACATTATAGTAAGAATATATAATAAAATCACTAACAAAGAAAAAATATATAGGAGGATATATCATGAGAAGGTTAGTGGCATTGTTAATGACAGCATGTTTAGTAGGCACAATGCTTGTTGGCTGCGGTCAAAAAGAAGAAGCAACATCAAAGAGTGATGTTCAGACAAAAGAAGAAGTAGTAGAAAAAACAGAATCAGAAGAAACTGCGAGTGCGACGACGGCTAGCGGAGAAGTGACAATTTGGTATTATTGGGAAACGGAAGGTCATCAGAAAGCTCTGGATCATATTATTCAGGAATTCAATTCTTCTCAGAGCGATGTAACTGTAGAAGCAAAATATGTTCCATTTGCTGATTTTAAGAAGCAACTTTCTATTGGTGCATCTGCTGCTGAATTGCCTGATTTGGTAATCTTAGACAATCCGGATCATGCATCCTATGCAGCAATGGGTATTTTTGCAGATTTAACAGGTCGTTTTGATGTAAGTACATATTATGAAGGACCGGTTAATTCTTGTACATTAGATGGAAAATTATATGGTGTTCCATTTGGAAGTAACTGTTTATTGTTGTACTATAATGAAGATATGTTAAAAGAAGCAGGATGTGAAGTGCCTACAACATGGGAAGAATTACAGCAGGTAGCAGAAGCTTGTACAACCAGTACAGTATCAGGATTCGCACATTGTTCATTACAAAATGAAGAAGGTACTTTTAATTTCTTGCCTTGGGTATGGTCAACAGGAGCTACTTCTTATGAGATTAATTCAGAAGGTGGAATTAAAGCTTTAACAGCAGTTAAGAATCTTGTAGATTCCGGAGCAATGACAAAAGAAGCAATCAACTGGACACAGGGTGATACCATGCATCAGTTTATTGCCGGAAATCTAGCAATGATGATTAATGGAACATGGCAGGTTCCAACAATGAGAGCAGAAGCTCCGGATTTACATTGGAATGTTGCTCCAATTCCGATGGATGCAACGCAGGCATCAGGTCTTGGTGGAGAAAACTATGCTGTAATTGCAGGGGGAAATGAAGAAGGTGCAATTAAATTCTTAGAGTATGCAACAAGTGAAGAAACCTGTTTATACATGATGAATGCAATGGGTTATATCTCTTCTAACTCTACTATTGCAGAAGGTCAGTTCGAGGGCGATCCTGTTTATGAAGCATTTGTTGAAGAAATGCAATATGCAAATGCAAGAGGTCCGTTACCAGAATGGCCAGAAGTCTCAGATGCTATCTCATTAGCATTTAATGAAGTTATGACAGGAGCTGCAACACCGGAAGCCGCTGCTGAAAAAGCACAGACAACAATTGATGGAATTTTAGGAAAATAATTGGTAAGTTTGTTTAATAGCATATTACTATCTTAAGACAAAACGATATCTATAACGCCAGCTAGTTATATGCTGGCGTTATTTTATACCTAAAAAATAAAAGAATTATATATGTTCCATGAGAGAGGTAAGAATATGAAGGTAAAAATCCAGGACACATTTTGGACGAGATATAGAGAGTTGGTTCGTACAGAAATGATTCCATATCAATGGAAAGTATTAAACGATGAGATAAATATTACGATTGAAAGAGAAAGAAATGATGATTCGATTCCCAATGAGAAAAGTCATGCAATAGAAAACTTTAGAATTGCAGCAGGCTTAAAAGAAGGAAATCACTATGGATGGGTATTTCAGGATAGTGATGTATACAAATGGTTAGAGGCAGTTGCATACTCCATAAATGAACATATGGATGAAGATTTAAAGAGTCTGGCAGATAGTGTTGTAGATTTAATTGCAGCAGCACAGGAAGAAGATGGATATTTAGGAACTTATTTTACGATAGAAGAACCAGAAAGAAAGTTGAAACGGTTGGGAGAAAGCCATGAGCTTTATTGCGCAGGACATTTCCTCGAGGCGGCAGTGGCTTATTATGAAACGACCGGAAATGATACGGTGTTGAAAACAGCCTGTAAATTAGCGGATTATATTGTGAGGCATTTTGGAAAAGAGGATGAAAAAATCCATGGATATGATGGTCATGAGGAAATAGAAATTGGTTTGGCAAAATTATATCGTATTACGGGTAAAAATGAGTATTTGTCTTTAAGCAAATATTTTTTGGAGATTAGAGGTACAAATCCGGAATTTTTTCATATTCAAAATGCAGAAGATGGGAAGAAACCATTGATTGTGGGGATGGATAAATTTCCGTATAGTTATTTTCAAAATCATATGCCACTATTGGAACAGGAGAGTGCGGAGGGGCATGCTGTCCGATTGGTTTATATGTGTACAGCGATGGCAGATGTGGCAGCTATGACAAAAGATGTGAATCTGTTAAATGCCTGTAAAAAAATATGGCGAAATATTGTAGATAAAAGAATGTATATTACGGGTGGCATAGGATCAACAGTAATTGGAGAGTCATTTACCTTAGATTATGATTTGCCAAATGATACGATGTATTGTGAAACATGTGCATCGGTTGGATTGGTTTTTCTGGCTGGCCGCTTATTGGAAAATGAGTTTGTAGGGGAATATGGGGATATCATGGAAAGGGCCTTATACAATACTGTGCTTGCTGGTATGGCTTTGGATGGCAGACATTTCTTTTACGTCAATCCTTTAGAAGTTGTTCCGGAAAAAGGAAAGAAAGATCCAACGAAGAGCCATGTAAAAAGCGTAAGGCCAGAATGGCTTGGTTGTGCCTGTTGTCCACCAAATCTTGCGAGACTATTGTCGTCATTGGAAAAATATATCTATGTTCAAAAGGATGATTCAATAGTAGCTAATTTGTTTGTAAATTGTGAAAGCCGGTTCAGTGTCAATAAAAAGCTGGTAACTATAAAACAGGAAACAGAATATCCGTGGAATAATCGAGTTTTATTCACTGTTTCCAGCAAAGAGGAAACCGACTTCACATTAGGAATTCGTATTCCTAACTGGACGGATAAATACACAATACGGCTAAACGGACAGGATTGTAATATTGAAACAAAACAGGGAATAGCTTATATTCGAAAGGTATTTAAGGATGACGTAATAGAGATTATATTTGACATGAAAGTTGAAATTTGGGATGCACATTCCTCTGTACGAAATAACATTGATAAGATTGCTGTTTCGAGGGGACCAATTGTGTATTGCATGGAGGGCGTCGATAATGGAAGCAATTTACATCTGCTCTCTATAGGAAAAAATGCAGAGTTTACCTATCAGTTTGAAAAAAATCTGTTAGGGGGAGTAGTAGTCATTAAAGTAAATGGTTATGAACAGATTTCTAACAGTGATAGAAATGCGAATCTTTATCAAAAACATGAGAAAGTAAGAGGGATTCAGGAAAAAGAGTTGACGTTAATTCCATATTATGCATGGGCTAATAGAGGTGAAAATGAGATGCAGGTGTGGATCAGATGTGAAAGGTAGTGTGTTATATGAAGTGGATGCTTCGAAAAATAAACTTAAAAAAAATCCCACTTAATTTATCAGCAAAAAATATTTTTGGCATTCGTAATAAGATACTGGTTTGTTTTCTTGTACCATTGGGATTCATGATAATAATTGGCACTTTTGCTTATACAAAAGCAGAACGTGGTATGAGCCAGAAATACCAGGAATCCACATTGCAGACAGTAAAAATGGCAATGGAATACGTGGAAATGAGCTGTGAATTTATTGAAGCAGAAGGAATGAAATATGCATTTAACGAGGACTTAAACAAGTATTTCAAAGGAAGATTGACAGATCCGGTTGCAAAGCGTGAGATGGAAAGCCGAGTTCAATCAGATCTGATATCCTCTCAAACAGTAAATCCATTTATCAATTATATTCACATTATTACGGAAGAAGGGATTCCAATGCTTTTCTCAAAAACCGGATATGCATCGGACGGATTCTATAATGAGTATATGGAGGAGGTTAGTGAGGAAGGGAAACTGCCTAAATGGATTGATCATCATGATGTGTTGGATACAAAAATGGATTTATCAAAGGAAGAGTACATATTATCATATGAAATTGTTGCAGAATCGGGTAATGCGTGTGTGGTTGTTGATATAAAACAATCTGCCATTCAGGAATTTTTGCAAAATTTGGATATGGGAAGTGGTGGTTTGATTGCCTTCGTGACTGAGGATGGAAGGGAAATAGTTTGTGAGAATACAGGAAATGAAGAATGCGAACTTGCAAAAGAATCTTCTATCCTATGCAATCAGAATTTCTTTTTGGATGCTTTAGAAAGTGAGGAACTAGAGGGAACAAAAGAAATTCAATTTCAGGGAGAAGACTATTTCTTCATTTTTTGTAAAAGTGTTGAAACACATGCAATGGTATGTGCATTGGTGTTAAGCGACACTGTAACAGCACAGGCACAGGAGATTAAGAGTTTAACGACGGTATTAGTTGTTCTGGCAAGTATTATTGTCTTGTGCATTGGTTTTGCGATTGTGTTAGGAATTCAGAATAATATGAAACACATAGCAAAGAAATTTGGTGAAGTAGCCAAGGGTGATCTGACAGTAAAGGTTATGGCAAAGGGGCATGATGAATTTGTTGAGTTAGCTGATAGTGCATCACATATGATCTACAATACTAAGAAATTAGTTGGCAAAGTAAGTAATGCAACGAATCAACTGGAAGAATCGTCAAAAAGTGTAGAACATGTTTCTAGTGTGATTGATTCATATTCACAGGATATTACCAATGCTATTTGTGATATCAATGAAGGAATGGAAAGACAGTCATGTCATGCACAGGAATGTGTGGTTAAAACGGATGGATTGTCTAGAGAAATGCAGGAAGTTGGACGCGTGGTTGACCAAGTGGAGAAACTGGTAAATGAAACAAATGGTATGATTCAAAAGGGTATGGAAATCATACAAACACTTGGTAGCAGAGCAAAAGAAACAACAGAAATTACTATTTATGTAAAAGAAAGTATAGATGAATTGCGAAAAGAATCCGCAATCATTAATACATTTGTGGAAACCATTACGGATATTTCTACACAAACCAATCTTTTGTCTTTAAATGCATCTATTGAAGCTGCAAGAGCTGGACAGGCCGGAAAAGGATTTGCTGTTGTTGCGGAGGAAATTCGAAAACTGGCTGATGATTCAGCAAAGGCTGCAGGAGAAATTAGAAGTAATGTGAAAAATATTACCATACAGACAAAGAATAGCGTTGAAAATGCTAATCAGGCTGGAATGATGGTACAGATGCAGGGGGAATCCGTTAGTGAAGTAGTTGCATTATTTGAAGAGATGCAGTTGCGTATGGAAAAACTAGTAGAGGGACTTTCTACAATTGTATATAGTATGGAGAGGGCAAATATAGAGAGGTTGGATACAGTTGAGTCCGTAAAGAATATTTCTGATATTATTGAAGAGACCGCTATAAGTACAGAAAAGGTAAAAGAAGTTGCTGTAAAACTATTGGAAAATGTAGATAAGTTAAATAATACATCGGATACTTTAGGGGAAAATATGGAAGATTTAAAGGCAGAAATAGAAGAATTTATAATTTAATACTCTAATAAAGCGGAATGTAGTACAGATAAAAGAGAGACTACATTCCGCTTTATTTTAAAATATATCAGATATCCTCTTCGTCGTCGATAATATCGTGGAAAAGCCTAACGCAAAACACAGGTATGTTTTATGTGGAAATTAAAGGATTCATTATGAGGGAGTAAAGATAAGTGTTTGTAATATTTGGTCTGTTTTTATGAAAGGAAGGTAAGGATGGATGTTTACAGCTAAGGATAAAGAGATGTTGGGGAATCCGTATTTCAACATTATAACGGAGAACCCTGTGATGTATGAGGCACAGTTAAAGAACACTGGTCATTATTGGGTGATAATGCCTCTTATAGACCATAAGTTTAAATATGTCAGATTGATGCATAAGTACAAGAAGGAGCATGAATACCATGAGCAGACAACAACGGCATCAGTTTTGGATGCAGTATTAGAGATTATCTGTCATGATGACTACAAGCTTCACACCAAAAATCCAATCTTTGAACAGTTCGTTCAGCAATATTCTTAAAATGGTGATTCCACCGAAATTCAATGATATAATGAACATAGATTATAAGAGGGTAAGAACCCTATTTACAGTATGGAGAGAGCATATGATTCCATGGATACCAAAAGAAATCGAAGGAAAAATAACATTTACACATGGTGATGTGAAAGTAAAAGAAGGTGTTAAGCTTACCGAGGAAGAAAAGAAAATCTTTGATGAGTTCAGGACACATATTGTATGAGAACGCGACTGTGGTAAATTTCTTAATAGCACAATTGTAAAAAGAGTGATTTAATATTATAATAGATTGATAAGAAATA
>JAEDFR010000046.1 GCA_016297945.1 Lachnospiraceae bacterium
AGATAGATCCAAGCTGTTCCAGACTTGTTGCAGCGGCACCGTTAAATCCATACCAACCTAACCAAAGGATGAATACACCAAGTGCACCAATCGGTAAGTTGTGACCGGGGAAAGCATTTACTTTAATAACTTTACCATCTTTATCTTTCTGGAATTTACCAATACGGGGTCCAAGAATTGCTGCACCAACCAAAGCGGCAAGACCACCAACCATATGGATTGCACAGGAACCGGCAAAATCATGGAAGCCTAACTGAGCTAACCAGCCGCCGCCCCAAATCCAGTGTGCTTCAATCGGATAAATCAAAGCAGAAATAACACCGGAATATACACAATAGGATAAGAATTTTGTTCTTTCAGCCATTGCTCCAGAAACGATGGTTGCTGTGGTCGCACAGAACACCAAGTTAAATACGAAGTTTGACCAATCAAAATTTGCATAGTTTGTGAAGATATCAAATCCGGGTTTACCGATAAATCCCATCAAATCTTCTCCCAGCAGCAAGCTAAAACCGATTAAGATGAATGTTACTGTACCGATACAGAAATCCATCAGGTTTTTCATAATAATGTTACCTGCGTTTTTGGCTCTGGTAAATCCGGCTTCCACCATGGCAAAACCTGCCTGCATCCAGAATACCAGTGCAGCACCGATTAAAAACCAGACACCGAACACTTGACCGTTAAGGGTCTCTAAAATCTCTTCTGTCATAATTCATTCCTCCTCATTGAACAAAAAAATAAAGTCTATTACACACAACAGCCACGCCTTTGTGGTAACAAACTTTAACCCTTTGTTTACTATACAGAACATTTCTGTCCATCTTTCTTTCTGAATATCGGTATTTCAAAAAGAAAAAGGGCACTGAATTTACTTCAGCGCCCTTGCTTAATGTCGAGTATAGACCAGAACATTTGAAAAGTCAACCAAAAAAATTGTATTTATATCAATACAATTCGCATGACTTTTTTAGACATTTTTGGATTTCGTTTCCAATATGTATCTTTGCCCGCGGAATTTGACGAGGTTTCTTGCCATTTCTTAGTGGCATAAGCGAACAAAAATAATGCCCGGTTTCAACTGTCTGAAGACGAAGTCTGAGTTTTGAAACCGGGCATTTAATAAATACTTTGTGAGCATGCCGCATAGAAATGTCAGAAACCGAAGTATGATGCGGCAAAGATACAAATCGGAAAACAAGTTTAAAAAGGGAGGATGCCGGGTCAACACTTGGTTGCCCGGCATTTATTATGAAAAAGTTTCTGTAACATAATTAACACACTGATTAATCAATCATCTTATAGTCTTATTATATGTTAGGAAAATGACAAAACCATGTTATGTAAATTAAGTTTTTGAAACAAAATTGTAAACAAAATATGAACGTCTGCTCTTTTCTCGTATTTTTGTGTCCATTCCCTGCCAATATGCTCCTATTTCAATAAAAAAGACACCCTCGGGAATGTTTTCATTCCGGGGGTGTCCTAATCATTTGTTATGCTTTAAGCACTCATTTTAAAATTATCGTCAACTTAGACAAGTAAAATTAAGCCTGTCCAACAGATCCGAATAATTCCATTTTTTCTTTTACTTTAGCTTTGATTGCATCAAAACCGGGTGCTAATATCTTACGAGGATCAAATCCTTTGCCTTCTAAGTCTTTGCCTGCTTCGATGTATTTACGTGTAGCTTCTGCGAATACTAACTGGCATTCTGTATTTACGTTGATCTTAGCAACGCCAAGATCGATTGCTTTTTTGATCATGTCATCCGGAATACCTGTACCACCGTGAAGAACTAAAGGAAGATCTCCTGTTTTCTGCTGAATAGCATCTAAAACATCAAACTGTAATCCTGCCCAGTTTGCAGGATATTTTCCGTGAATGTTACCAATACCTGCTGCTAAGAAGTCAACTCCTAAATCAGCAATCTGTTTGCATTCTGCAGGATCTGCGCATTCGCCCATACCTACAACACCATCTTCTTCACCACCGATAGAACCAACTTCAGCTTCGATAGAGATTCCTTTGTCATGAGCAGCTTTTACTAATTCAGTTGTCTTTGCAATGTTTTCATCGATTGCGAAATGAGATCCGTCAAACATGATAGATGAGAATCCTGCTTCGATACATTTATAGCAATGATCATATGAACCATGGTCAAGATGTACTGCTACGGGAACTGTGATGTTCTGGTCTTTGATAAAACCGTTAACCATACCCATAACAACATCGTAACCGCCCATATATTTGCCTGCGCCTTCAGATACACCGAGAATTACAGGTGAATTGCATTCCTGAGCTGTTAATAAGATAGCTTTTGTCCACTCTAAGTTGTTGATGTTGAACTGACCTACTGCATAGTGGCCTGCTTTTGCTTTTTTGAGCATTTCTGTTGCTGAAACTAATGCCATTTTAAATTACCTCCGTTTATACTTTAAATACGCGCAATCAGTACGCGCTCTTGCGCTTATTATAGCGCAATTTTTTTTAAAATGGAATATCTAATAAAAAAATCATGTCAATAGTTTTCATCTTTTATATCCTTTTGGGAAATACAAACCCCTAAAAAGACTTATTTATATTGTTTTATATTGAATTTATGGAATTTTCAAGCATCTCTTCTTTCACATAACCTGCCTGCGCAACCGCCTCGACAGAAGGAATGATTAAATCCAAAGCCTGAAATTCGTTTTTGATATTGACAATCGAATGTTTTCCACCGTTTTCGCCGTCCAAAGTCCATGGAACATCTACCTGACACCGGAATTCAATCTGCTGTGCCTTAAAACATTGCATATACTCCGAATCAACCTTATCATCCAAAATAGCGATAATAATCTGATTCAGTTCATTGATATTTCGAGGACGTTTGATTAAACATACTTCAAAGTATCCGTCATTTAAATCTACGGTCTTTCCTGTCAGCTTGGAGAAGCCTCCGACTGAACGGGAATTGGTTACCATTCCGTAAATATATTCTCCTTCGTACACCTGGTCATCGCAAAGAATCTTCATTTCATAACTGGTAACCGAGCTCAGTCGTTTTGCGCCTTCCAACAGATAAGCCGCATGTCCCAAAACATTTTTAATATGTTGGTCGGTTTCATAAGAAACATCTGTAAACAGCCCGAATGCCGCAACATAAATAAAATAGTTATCATTAAATCTGCCGGCATCGCATGGATAAAATCTGCCGTCCACGATTTCTTTTGCCGCTTTTACCATATCATTGGAAATGCGTAGAGATCTTGCAAAATCATTGGTAGAGCCGGCCGGAATATATCCGATCGGAATTTTTTTATCCAATTGAAGCATTCCTGTAACAACTTCATCCATGGTCCCATCTCCACCACTGCAGACAATCAAATCATATTCGTTCGCCTTTTGGAGCACTACATTAGTGGCGTCCATACAAGCCTGCGTGGGATGAACCGTGACTTCATATCCGCCCTTTGTAAACACGTCAATAATATCAAGCAAATGATTTTTTATCATCGCTTTTCCCGCACGCGGATTGTAAATAAACAGCATTTTTTTATCCAATCATCATCATCCTTTCTTTTACTATAATAAGAAAGGCTGTCGCAAATTTCTTTGCGATAGCCTAATCCTCATATTGTCGTAAGCTTACATTAATTCTCTTTTCCGCTGATATAGTCTTCTAAAATGTCAACGGCTGCATTTTCATCTGTACCTTCGGCAATAACAGTAACCTCTTCCCCTGCATTGAGTCCCAAACTCATCATTCCCATAATACTCTTTGCATTTACTTTTTTACCTTCTGCCTCAATGTAAATTTTGCTGTCAAACATACTAGCTTTCTGAACAAGAACTGCGACTGGTCTTGCCTCTAGTCCGTTTGCCAATTGAATTTGCATAGATTTCTGAATCATTCCTTGACCTCCTAATTAACCCTTAATCTCTCTGCAAGCTCACTTAACTTTCGTAATCTGTGATTAACGCCTGATTTTCCGACCGGCGGATCCATTAACTGAGACAATTCCACCAGTGATGCTTCCGGGTAAGCCAGTCTTACCTCTGCCACTTGTCTCAGATTATCCGGAAGCTTGTGCAAGCCATAATTTTTCCGGATAAACATGATGTCTTCCACCTGCTTGGTCGCAGCATTTACCGTTTTTGCGATATTTGCTGTTTCGCAGTTTACTCTGCGATTTATAGAATTCCGCATATCCTTCATAATACGGGTATTCTCAAGGTTCATAAGAGAAATATGTGCACCCATGATATTGAGCATATCCACAATTTCTTCTCCGTCTTTGATATATACAACATAATTCTTTTTCCGAAGTACCATCTTGGCACCAATGGAAAAGGTCTTAAGAATTTGAATGAATTCTTCTGCCATGTCTTCATGGTCAAATACAAATTCCATATGATAACCCTTTTCAGGATTACTCATAGAGCCGATAGCCAGATAAGTCCCCCTAATAAACGCGCGTCTGCAACAATCCTTTTTTAACAAAAGCTTATCCACGCAAGAACAAAGAACCGGTTCTTCAGATTCTTTGTATTTCTTGATTGCCATCAGGACTTCTTTGATTTCATCCGGCTTTTCTATCTGAATCTCATAAGACAGTATTTTGGATGAAAAACTGTGTTTTCGTATCAGAATACCAGAATATATATTAAATGTTTTTTTAATCAATGTAAAGCACTTTGTTGCAATCGCTTTATTTTCCGCGGTAATTCCAATCACCATATGACCGGAATTGCTTTTTTTAACAAAACCGCAATAGGAAAAATAAGCTGCCAGTTCTGCTATCTGGCAATGCCTTCCATTGCCATTAACCGATAACAGTTCTTCTTTCACATCTCCGGAAAAAGACATGTTCTCACATCCGCCTCTGTACTAAAATTCACCGATCCGGATTACTTCCGGTTCTAACGTGACAAAAAAACGTTCTTTTACTCTTTCGGTTACTTCATCCATCAGTTCCGAAATATCAGCAGCCGTCGCATTGCCCTGATTAATAATAAATCCACAATGCTTTTCAGACACCTGGGCTCCGCCTATGCGAAACCCTCTCAACCCCGCATCCATAATCAACTTTCCGGCAAAATTGCCTTCGGGACGTTTAAAGGTACTTCCCGCACTTGGAAATTCCAAAGGTTGTTTACTGCGACGCCTTTCATTGAAATCTGCCATCTTGGCTTCAATTCCCGAAACGTTTCCTTCCTGTAATACAAGCTCCGTCTCCAAGACAATGAAAGGTCGTTTTTTAATGACACTGGTGCGATATCCAAAGTTCATGTTCTCATTGGACAACACCATTACCTCACCATTTTCACTCAATACCGTAACGGACTGAACAACCTGCTTCATCTCCCCATCATAGGCACCCGCATTCATAACGATGGCTCCACCGATTGTGCCGGGAATTCCTGCCGCAAACTCCAGTCCGGTCAACGAATGTTTTGCTGCTGTTTTTGATACAACGCTCAGCATGGCACCAGCTTGAGCTTTTATTGTTGTACCGTCCACAACTATATTGGAGAAACGTTTTCCCATGTGTAAAACAACACCTCGAAATCCTTTATCTCCAACTAAAACATTGCTACCGTTCCCCAAAACAATATAATTTCTCTCCGTTTGATTCAGATAACGAATAATGGACGATAACTCCTCTACGGTTCCGATTTCCACAAAACAATCCGCACTTCCGCCAACCCGGAAAGTCGTATGCTTTTCCATCGGTTCATCTGAAAATATATATTCACTTGGCACTTTTGTCTGTAAGAATTCAATTAATGCCGTATCCAACTGTCTACTGCTGCCCCTTTATTATGATTGTGTCCGGCCATGATATGTCAAGCCGGACAGATTATATAATATAGTATGATATATTAATAATAATATGATACCAAATTCAAAAAGTCATATTTTAATCTAATACTAATTTAGCTGCACCATATATTCCGGCATCATTTCCCAATGTAGCCAGTGTAAACTGTACATCACGGCTTGCATGGAATACATAAGGTGTATAGTTTTTACGGATATACTCAAGTAAAACATCGCCTGCCTTGGAAACACCGCCTCCGATTACAAATGCTTCCGGATTGACAACACACGCTATGGATGCAAGACCTTTTCCGAGATATTCACCAAACTGCTCTGCAACTTCTATTGCCACTTCATCACCGGCTTTTACTGCATCCCAAACATCTTTTGCTGAAATTTCACCGGCTTTTAAACAGGTTGCTTTGGTTGTTTTTGCCAGAGTACGGTTTGCCAGTCTGACAACACCGGTAGCAGATGCATACTGCTCAAGACAACCCTGATTACCACAACCACAGGTTTCTGTCTCTTCATCATCAACATGAATATGACCGATTTCACCGGCAGCTCCTTTGGCACCGGTCAGCATTTTACCATCCATAATAATTCCACCGCCGACACCGGTTCCGAGGGTAACAACCACAATACTTTCAAATCCCTGACCGCCACCTTTCCACATTTCACCAAGCGCAGCGACATTGGCATCATTTCCGCCTTTTACAGGTAAATCTAAAAGTTTGCCCAATTCTTCATTGATATTTAAAACACCCCAGCCTAAATTCACACATTTGTGTACGACACCTTTTGCATCAACCGGTCCGGGCACTCCAATTCCGACACCAACAACATCTTCTTTGGGAATGACCATTTCACTCATTTTTCCTTTTACAGCCTCTGCAATATCCGGCAACACATTTACACCGCCATTTTCCGTACGGGTAACGATTTCCCATTTATCCAAAACATTTCCTTCTAAATCAAAAAGTCCCATTTTTATCGTTGTGCCGCCTACGTCAACACCAAAACTGTATTTTGCCATTGCTATTCACCTTAATCATATTATACTTTTCATTCTAATTATAATCTAATAAATCTACAGATTACTTCGTCTTTTTAAATGCAATTTTTCAATTCCGAAATCCAGCTCTAATCAAATCATTTTATTGAAAGGATACATTCCGAAATTACGTCTCGCAGCATCCTTATCTATCAAAAAACAGAATGATTAGTCATCCCGTCTTTTCGCCAGATTATTCTGAACTCTGGTATATAATTCCTGTGCAGCATTATATCCCATTTTTTTCTGACGATGGTTAACTGCTGCTGACTCGCAGATAACCGCAAGGTTACGTCCGGGTCTGATGGGCAGTGTATGACATACCACCTTTTTGCCTAAATATTCTGTATATTCTTCCTCCAGACCAAGTCTGTCGTATTCTTTGTCACGATCCCAGTCTTCCAGTTTGATAACCAGATCAATGGATGTCGTTTCTTTTACGGAAGAAACACCAAACAATGTTTTTACATCCACAATTCCGATACCGCGAAGCTCGATGAAGTATTTGGTAATCTCCGGTGCGCGACCAACCAGGGTATCATCACTGACTTTGCTGATTTCCACCACGTCATCACTAACCAGACGGTGACCTCTTTTGATTAACTCAAGCGCTGCTTCGGATTTACCGATACCACTTTCACCGGTAATCAAAACACCTTCACCATATACATCAACCAAAACACCATGAATGGAAATACGGGGTGCTAACTCTACATTCAGCCAGCGGATAATTTCGGCTGTAAAAGCACTCGTTGCCTGTTTACTCATAAGAAGCGGAATCTTTTTTTCAAGCGCTATCTTTAAAAATAATGGATCCGGTTGTAAATTACGACAAAATACAATCACAGGAATGGGGCAGGACAATAACTGGTTGTAAATTTCCAGTTTTCTGTCATCGTCCATACTATCCATATATGTATATTCCACGAAACCGATAATCTGAAGACGGGTTGCTTCATAATGTTCAAAGTAACCTGCTAACTGCAACGCCGGTCTGTTGATATCCGGCTGAATAATTTTGATATCTGAAATATCCAGCTCAGGAGTCAAATTTTCCAATTTAAATCTCTCAATAATCTTTGCTAACGATACACTTGCCATGTTTCCTTCTCCTTGTTTTCCTTTATATAATGTGATGTACATATAAAAAATAAGTTCCGCTATATACGGATGGACACTTATCACAACTGATACCGGGATATCATTCATACTTTGTACATAACCCCATAATATCCGCGGATTGTTTTGCACTTTTTGCGCAAGCAAACCGAAATACACTTGAAATCTATCCTAATCGTTTTTTTCCCTGATATCATTATGTTAAATAATAGCATAGATTTTTTTCTACCGCAACGGACTAGTCGTGAAAGAAACGGTAAATTTCTTCGGCCTGATTTTTTGTGATTTCCGGGACCGCCAGCAATGCATCGACATCAGCATTTTTAATTTCTTCTATTGTTTTAAAATGCCGCATAAGAGCCTTTCTCCTTGCCGGTCCAATTCCTTTGATGTCATCTAAAACCGAATGAATTCCTTCATTTCTGTGCAGAGATCTATGATATTCAATAGCAAAACGATGTGCTTCATCCTGCACTCTGGTAATCAGTTTAAATCCTTCCGAGTCTTTCGCAAGCGGAATTTCCTTTTGATTGAAATACAATCCCCGCGTTCTGTGGTGATCATCCTTTACCATACCACAAACGGGAATATCAATATGAAGAGAATCCAATACTACTTTTGCAATATTGACCTGCCCACGTCCGCCATCCATCAAAAGCAGATCGGGAAATTTGGTAAAACTGCCAAAGGCCTCGTCCAATTGTTTCTCTCTCATCTGTTGTTTTTCTTCCAGTCCGTGTACAAATCGTCTTGTCAGCACTTCCTTCATACAGGCGTAATCATTGGGACCGTCGACCGATTTTATCCTAAATTTTCGATAATCACTTCTCTGCGATTTTCCTTTTTCAAAAACAACCATGGAACCAACATTTTGAAAACCACTGATATTACTGATATCAAAAGCCTCTATCCGGTCTGCCTTTTCAATTCCGATTGCATTGGCAAGCTCTTTGGCGGCACCGATGGTTCTGCCTTCTTCCCGTCGTATTCTTTCTTTATCATTGGAAAGGATAATTTCAGCATTTTTCGCAGCAAGCAAAATCAGCTTTTCTTTCTTTCCGATCTTTGGAACCTCTAAATAAACACGGGAACCTTTACGCGCAGATAACCACTGCTCAATCAGTGGTGCATCCGCAATTTCGGTCTGAAGTATAATTGTTTTGGGCAAATATGGCGTTCCTGCATAGAACTGCTTGATAAAATTTCCCATAATCTCATCGGGCGCAGTCTCTGCAACATTGGTCATATAAAAATGCTCGCGTCCGATCAATTTTCCGCTTCTGACAAAAAAGACCTGAACAACAGCATCTGTTTCATCTGCTGCCATGGCAATTACATCTTTATCTTCTTCGGAGCTTTCCGTAATCTTTTGTTTTTGTGCAACCGATTTTACACTATTATATAAGTCGCGGTAGCGGATGGCTTCTTCAAAATCCATCTCTTCACTGGCACGATTCATTTTTTCTTTTAAGTCATTTAAAATTGGAGCATAATGTCCGTTCAAAAATTCCAAAGCCCCTTCAATCTGCTGCCGGTATTCTTCCTGTGTGACATTGCCCGCGCAGGGTGCCGTACACTGTTTCATATGGTAATTTAAGCAAGGTCTTTCTTTGCCGATATCGCGTGGCAATACCCTACGACACGTTCGCAATCCAAATAGCTTATTCAATAATTCTATCGTATCTTTGACTCCGGTAGCGCTTGTGTATGGTCCAAAGTATCTGGATTTGTCCTTTTTCATGTTTCTTGAAAAAACAAGCCTCGGAAAAGGTTCGCCCATGGTAACTTTAATATAGGGATACGTCTTGTCATCTTTTAGTAACGTATTATATTTGGGACGATGTTCTTTGATTAGATTGTTTTCCAAAACCAGAGCTTCCAGCTCTGAATCCGTCAAAATGTACTCGAAATAATCAATCTGTGAAATCATCCGCTCAATCTTTGGTGTTCTGTTAGCCATCGTACGAAAATACGAATGTACTCTTTTATTTAAATCAATTGCTTTTCCGACATAAATGATTGTATCATGCTTATCATGCATCAGATAAACACCCGGATTATGCGGAAGTTTCTTTAATTCTTCTTGAATATCAAACATGGCTTTTTCCTTATGAAAATCTTAAAATATGTTGGAGATTTAATACAACGGACACTTCATACTTTCACAAAGTATCTATATTACAAAAGGAGCTCTATAAAAGCTCCTTTTTGTATTTATTTCCTATAGTTCTTCAAATATCATTCCAGCAATTAATTCTATATTATTTCTGCTCATTTTCCGGATCAGACAATGAAGCATCCGAACTGTCATCGTTCTGAACAGTCTGCATCTCTTTTTGAGCATCATCTTTCTGCACTGATTGGCTTTCTTCCTGCTTATTATTCTCTAAAACAGATTTTTCTTTCTTGATATTGTCCTTTCGAATATCAGTAAGAACTTCCCTAAAATCCATCATTTCCGGCTGTTTTTTCTTTTCTTCGTTCTCTTTTTCTATGACATCTGTCTCGCTCTCAGAGGTAATCTCCAATCTTTTCTCTGCAGCTTTTTCTATTGTTTTTTCTGTCGTTCTATCATCCGTGTTTTCCGGCTCGTTCTTTTTTTTCAGCTTTTTATCATCATCTTTAACCGGAACCGGAATTCCCTTTTCTTTACAATAGATTTCCATGAATTCTTTTCCGGTAATGGTTTCTTTTTCAATCAGATGAGCAGCAATCTTATCCATGACAGCTCTGTTTTCTTTGATCATGGTCTTTGCTTCTTTATAGCAGGACTTTAACAGTTTCATGACTTCTTCATCCACTGCCGCCGCTGTTACGTCAGAACAGTTCATGGAAGTGCGTCCGTCTAAATACTGGCTTTCCACAGTTTCCAATCCCATCAGGCCAAAATGCTTGCTCATACCATAACGGGTAATCATGCTTCGTGCAAGGCTTGTTGCCTTTTCAATATCATTGGAGGCTCCGGTTGTAACCGTATCAAACACAACATCTTCTGCCGCACGACCGCCAAGCAGACCGACAATCATATCATGCAATTCCGCTTCCGTATTGAGGTATTTTTCCTCTTCCGGAACCTGCATGACATATCCCAATGCTCCCATGGTTCTTGGTACAATGGTAATTTTCTGTACCGGCTCAGAATTTTTCTGAAGCGCCGCAATTAACGCATGACCAACTTCGTGATAAGAAACAATCTTTCTTTCCTGCTGGCTCATGATGCGGTCTTTCTTTTCTTTACCAACCAATACAACTTCAACCGCACCGAATAAATCTTTTTGGGAAACAGCTTTACGTCCTTCTTTTACCGCATTTATCGCGGCTTCATTTACCATATTGGCAAGATCGGCACCGACAGCGCCGCTTGTTGCCAGTGCGATTTCATCCAAATCAACACTTTCATCCAAAAGCACATCCTTGGAATGAACCTTTAAAATATCTACACGGCCCTTTAAATCCGGTTTTTCAACAATAACCCGACGGTCAAAACGGCCGGGGCGAAGCAATGCCTTATCCAGGATTTCCGGTCTGTTCGTCGCTGCCAAAATCAAAATACCTTTGGAAGAATCGAAACCGTCCATTTCAGATAATAACTGGTTTAAGGTCTGTTCTCTTTCTTCATTACCGCCACCATACTTGGAATCACGGCTTCGTCCGATAGCATCAATTTCATCGATAAAAATAATACAAGGTGCATTTTTATTGGCTTCCTTAAATAAATCTCTGACACGGGAAGCTCCCACACCTACGTATAATTCCACAAAATCAGATCCGGTTAATGAGAAGAACGGCACATGGGCCTCACCTGCAACAGCTTTTGCCAAAAGTGTCTTACCGGTACCGGGAGGTCCTACGAGCAAAGCACCCTTGGGAAGTTTGGCACCAATCTGTGTATATTTGGCAGGATTATGAAGAAAATCCACAACTTCCTGCAGGGATTCCTTGGCTTCTTCTTCACCTGCAACATCCTTAAACGTAACACCGGTTTCTTTTTGCACATAAACCTTTGCCTTGCTTTTTCCAACTCCCATCGGACCGTCTCCTCCGCCCATCTTTTTCATGAGGAAGGTCAACAGCAGATATAAAATCAATGCCGGTACAATCCAGGTTAAAATAAAGTTTAAAACCAGACCGGAATTATCCGGGATTTCTTTCTTGTATTCAACATCATTCTCGTCCAAAATCTGATACAGATTGTCATCTTCTAAATTACCGGTATAATAAGTGACCGGATTCGCAGTCCTTGTCGAAATAACGGGCTTATTGTTTGCGTCAACCTTTTTCTTCTTTGGCGTAATCTCAATTTCTGTGTCTGTAATAAGCACGCTTTCCACTTCACCGGCTTTTACCATTTTTAAAAATTCGCTATAAGATATTTCCGAATCGGAGCCTGACATCAAACTCATAAAAAAGCTCATTCCCATAATTGTGATTAAGACTGCAATCAGCAACATGAAAAGACTTTGTTTCTTCTGAGGTCCGTTCTGATTATTATTTTGATTATTTGGGTTATTCTTCTGATTATTTTGATTATCCATTGAAATTCTCCTTAGAAAGTCTGTCCTTATTATAAATTTTGCATTGTTATAAATCAATACAAACATTTTGAAATTTCTGTGCTCAGTTTCTGAATTTTCTATAAACTCTCAGAACTGAATAGGCAGTTGAAACCGGTCATTGTTTTGTTCGCTCATGCCGCTAAGAAAAACGCGAAACCTCGTAAAAGCCGGCGGACAAAGATATATTTTGGGAACACAAATCCGAAACGTGAGTTTTTAAAAAAAATCTACAAAAAATCCTTACTCATTCTAGATTTTAGAATTGACTCATTGTATAATACTGTGTATGTTAGGAGGACTAGTTTATGGCAGTTAAGTACGTATTCGTAACTGGTGGTGTCGTATCCGGACTGGGAAAAGGCATTACCGCAGCATCTTTGGGCAGACTCTTAAAAGCACGTGGTTACACTGTGACAATGCAGAAGTTTGATCCTTACATCAATATTGACCCCGGTACCATGAATCCAATTCAACATGGCGAAGTATATGTTACCGACGATGGAATTGAGACAGACCTTGACTTAGGTCATTACGAAAGATTTATTGATGAAAATCTTGACAAAAATTCCAACGTTACAACCGGTAAAGTATACTGGTCTGTATTACAGAAAGAACGCCACGGAGATTATGGCGGTGGTACTGTTCAGGTTATCCCTCATATTACCAATGAGATTAAAAGCCGTTTTTACCGGAATGACAAAGACGATGAGATGCATATCGCAATCATCGAAGTCGGTGGAACGGTCGGCGACATTGAAAGTCAGCCGTTTTTGGAATCCATTCGTCAGTTTCAGCATGAGGTTGGACATGAAAATGCCATTCTCATCCATGTTACCCTGATTCCTTATCTGAAAGCATCAGAAGAAATGAAAACAAAACCTACACAGGCTTCCGTCAAAGAACTTCAGGGTATGGGAATCTGGCCGGACATCATTGTCTGTCGGAGTGAGCATCCGCTTGATGCGCAGATCAAAGACAAGATTGCTCTGTTTTGTAATGTTCCAACCCATTGTGTCTTGCAGAATCTGGATGTTCCTTATTTATATGAAGCTCCGCTTGCAATGGAAAAGGAAAAGCTTGCGGATGTTGTCTGCAAAGCCCTGCATTTAGACTGTAAAGAACCGGATTTATCTGACTGGATTCAGATGGTAGATTTATTGCACAATCCCAACCATGAAGTAACGGTTGCTCTGGTAGGAAAATATATTCAGCTACATGATGCCTACTTAAGTGTTGTTGAATCATTAAAACACGGCGGCATTTATGCGCGCACAACCGTCAATATCAAGTGGATTGATTCCGAGACCGTTACGGATGATACCGTTTCGGATTTATTAGGCGATGTTGATGGCATCTTAGTTCCCGGAGGTTTTGGTTTCCGCGGTATAGAAGGAAAAATTACAGCGATAAAATATGCACGTGAACACAATGTTCCATTTTTAGGACTATGTCTTGGCATGCAGCTCTCTATCGTTGAGTATGCCCGAAATGTCATCGGCTATTCCGATGCACATACCGTAGAATTTGATCCCGATACCAAACATCCCGTTATCTCTCTCATGCCGGATCAAAACGGCGTAATAGATATCGGAGGCACTTTAAGACTTGGCTCTTATCCTTGTATTCTGGATAAAGCTTCACTGGCTTATCGGCTATACGGAAGCGAAACCATTCATGAAAGACACAGACATCGCTATGAAGTCAACAATGATTTCCGCGAAGATTTAACGAAAAACGGGCTTAAGCTTTCCGGCATTTCTCCGGACGGACGCATTGTCGAAATGTGTGAGCTTCCTACGCATCCGTTTTTTATTGCAACACAGGCTCATCCCGAGTTTAAATCAAGACCAAACAGACCGCATCCCTTATTCAGGGGCTTTGTCGAAGCGGCTTTAAAACATAGTCAATTATAAGGAAAATTTACATGAAAAAAGGATTTGATAACAACAAATATCTTTCCATGCAATCTGAGCATATCCGTGAAAGAATCAAAAAATTTGATAATAAGCTTTATTTGGAATTCGGCGGTAAATTATTTGACGATTACCATGCATCCAGAGTATTACCGGGATTTGAGCCCGATTCCAAATTGCAGATGCTGTTACAGTTAAAAGACCAGGCAGAAATCGTAATTGTCATCAGTGCCGAAGATATTGAAAGCAACAAAATTCGTGGCGACTATGGGATTACCTATGATCTTGACGTGTTACGACTGATCGATGCTTTTTCAAGCAGAGGTCTTTTTGTCGGCAGTGTCTGTCTGACAAAATATGCTGCACAGCCCCAGGCTGAATTATTCGAAAAAAAATTGCATGATCTTGGTATCAAATCCTATCGTCATTATAAAATTTCAGGCTATCCCAATGATGTCGCAAAAATCGTAAGTGACGAAGGCTACGGAAAAAATGATTATATTGAGACTGAACGACCTTTAGTTGTCATCACGGCACCCGGACCCGGAAGCGGAAAAATGGCAACCTGCCTTTCCCAGCTTTATCATGAATACAAGCGTGGAATCAAAGCCGGATATGCCAAATTCGAAACTTTCCCAATCTGGAACATTCCGTTAAAGCATCCGGTTAACTTAGCTTATGAAGCAGCAACCGCAGACTTAAATGATGTCAATATGATTGATCCTTTTCACTTGGAAGCCTACGGTCAGACTACCGTAAACTACAATCGTGACATTGAAATTTTTCCGGTTGTGGAATCCATGCTTGAAATGATTTCCGGCGAAAGTATCTATAAATCTCCTACAGATATGGGAGTTAATATGGCCGGCAATTGTATTGTAGACGATGAAGCCTGCCGTGAAGCTTCCAAATGTGAAATCATCCGCAGATATTATAAATGTTTGTGCGAGCAACGCATCAGCGGTGTAGCTAAAGATGATTTATATAAACTGGAGTTATTGATGAATCAGGCCGGCATTTCCACATCGTATCGCCAGGTTGTAACAGCAGCTGCACAAAGGTCAGAGCAGACCGGTGATCATCCGGCTGTCGCCATAGAATTGCCCGACGGAAAAGTCGTTACAGGAAAAACCGGGGATCTTCTCGGAGCTTCCGCATCAGCTTTATTAAATGCCTTAAAAGAACTGGCCGGAATTGATCATGAAGTGGATTTAGTATCCGCAACATCCATTGCACCTATTCAGAAGCTGAAAACAGATTATTTAGGAAGCCGCAATCCCCGTCTTCATACCGACGAAATACTGATTGCACTTTCCACTTCCGCCGCAGATAATGCGCTTGCTGCCAAAGCTTTGGAACAGCTTCCGAAACTAAACGGATGTGATGCGCATTCCACTGTCATTCTGTCTTCTGTCGATGATAAAATGTTCAAAAGACTTGGTATTCAGTTGACCTGTGAGCCACGCTATGAAGAGGAAGAAAGATTGTACCATAAATCTTAGCAAAGTAACTATTAAATGCCGGATTTCAAACGCAGACCTAAAGGTCTTTGAGCAAAGAAATCCGGCATTATTTTTTTGTATTTCTGAAACAAAAAATTGCACGAAAAGATGCCAATTTATTGACCTCTAATCCTTATATTACAGGATGAAAAACCATACAATATCCGGCTTCAAATTTCTCCTGCGCTTTTAAACACTGTATATATTCTCTTTTTGAGATATCCCCTGAGAAACCGGTGTCATCACTTCTTCCAAACCATGGTTCAATACAAACAAACGGTGCATTTTTACCTTCCGGAGACCAGATTGCAAACAGTGGTGTATCAAATATAACATCTACAATCTGCTTTCCTTCGGGATCTGCAATTCCAACTTTCCCGGTCTGATTTCCTTCTATCATATAGGTACATCTGTCAAAGAATCCATCTGTTATAGTTGCATATCCGTCAGTCAGAGGTAAAATCAAATCTTCTTTTACAGCCAGACCGGTATCCAATGTATTTCCATGATGATGAATTTCAGATACACCATCAAAGGTCAGGCGGTAACCTGTCTTTTTGTTTTCACCATGCACCGGACACAAAAATGCCGGATGTGCACCGATGGAAAAATATAAATCAGATTCTGCCGGATTTTCAACCTTCCACAATACATCAACCTGATCCCTTGTCAAACGATATCCGATAGAAAGAATAAAAGCAAATGGATACTTTTCCATCGTCTCATCATTGGATTTTAAACAAAACCAGATTTCTTCCTCTGTCTGCGAAACCAGACTATGCTCCATATCCCTTGCAAATCCATGCTGACCCATGGGATAATCCTTCCCCTGCCAGCTAAACTTTTTATCCTTCATACTTCCGACAAAAGGGAATAAAACAGGAGAGGTCCTTCCCCAGAATTTTTTATTACCATACCACATATATTCCCGATTGTTGTCTTTACGAATCACTGATTTTAATTCTGCTCCAAAAGAATCGATCTCAACTTTCAAAATATCATTTTCTAAAAAATATCTCATGGTTACCTCCTGCTAACTCATATTGTTTTATCTTACACATTTCTGTGTTACACAAATCCATTTCATACATGCTTTTTGCTTGTTTTTTATTCCTATAATTAACAAGATACATGTCTCAGCAACCCTCATTCACATCATCGATAATTTGTCCCTGTTCTACATGCGGATTGATAAAGTTGTTATATGCATATTCCCATAATTTTTCAGAACCTTCTTTGGTTTTCTCATTACGACCCAAAATTTGGCTGATTTTTACCTTTTTTTCTGCCCAGGATTTTCCGTCGGATGCATGATTTAACATCGTTGGTTGTACATTATCCATAGTATGCGCAAATTTTGCTTCAGCACTTTCCCATGCCTCAAATTC
>JAEDFR010000186.1 GCA_016297945.1 Lachnospiraceae bacterium
ATCATTTCCAAATACGCGGGATTTTTTCGAAAAGGGGGTAAATGACAATGAAGAAGACTGCCTGGAAAAGAAAAATAGTTCAACAGACTAAAGCTGTCGGCACATATAAAGAGGCTTTTGAACCTGTTATTATTACCCTTGCAAGTATCCTGGAACAGAGAGATCAGGTGTACGAACAGTATATTGAACAAGGAGCAGAGCCTTTGCATGAATATACAAACAAAAATGGCAGCACAAATATGACAAAGAATCCTTTGCTTGTGCTATGGGATGAATTAAACAAGTCAGCACTTACTTATTGGCGAGATTTAGGGCTTACCCCGGCAGGCCTTAAGAAAATTGATGAACAATCAATGAAACCAAAGAAAGTTAGTGCTCTTGCAGAAGCATTAAAATCTATTGGCTAAAAGTTATAAAGATGTAGCGGTACAATATGCCGAGGATGTTGTCGCTGGAAAAATCAAAGCAGGAAATAATGTTAGAGAATGCCAAAGATTTTTAGATGATTTAAAAAGGGATGATTTAGAACTAAGGACCAAGGACCCTGATTTCGTTATTGGAATAATTGAGAAGCTTGTTGTTCATAAGCAGGGTGAAAGCCTGGATGGTCAGAGTCTTGTTAATAAACCTTTGTTATTACGTCCCTGGCAAATATTTATAGTATATAACCTTGTTGGATTTTACTACACGGGGACAAATAACAGAAGATATAAAGAGGCATTTATATATGTTCCCAGAAAGCAGGGAAAAACCACTTTTATAGCTGCACTTGCATTTGCACTTGGATTACTGGAAAGAAGATCCGGCTCAAAGATATATATAGTGGCAGCAGCTCTTAAACAGGCAAAGCAGAGTTTTGACGAAATCCTTTACACTGTTAACTATCGAGGAATGAAAGATGAGTTTAAGATTTTAAATAATAATGCTCAACATTCTATCGAGAAGGAATTTGAAGATGAGGACGGAAAGCCTTGCGGATCATTGTACATTGAAGCTCTGGCAAGTAATCCGGATTCTCAAGACTCTTTCAACTGTAATATAGCAATAGCTGATGAGGTCCATGCATTTAAGAGAGCCTCACAATATAATAGATTTAAAGAGGCTATGAAAGCCTATACAAATAAATTAATGATTGGCATTACTACAGCAGGTGATAACATGAACTCTTTCTGCTATAGACGTTTGGAATATGCCAATAAGATATTAGACGGAATAGTGAAGGATGATTCGCTATTCTGTTTTGTTTCCAGGGCAGACCAGGACGAAAAAGGAAATGTTGATTATCTTTCGGCAGAGCAGCATGAGAAAGCTAATCCAAATTATGGAATTACGATTCGGCCGGAAGATATGATGAATGAAGCTTTGCAGGCACAAAATGATCCACAACAAAGAAAAGACTTTATGTCAAGGTCATTAAATGTATACACAAGTGCTCTCAAAGCTTATTTTGACATTGAAGAATTCAAGTATTCAGACAAAAAATATAACTGGACTTTAGAAGAACTAGCAAAGTTACCTATTGACTGGTATGGTGGTTCGGACTTATCAAAATTGCATGATTTAACTGCAGCTGCTCTTTATGGAAAATACAATAATGTGGACATAATAATTACACATGCCTTCTTCCCGGTTGTCAATGCTGCCAAAAAAGCAGATGAAGATAACATACCGTTATTTGGTTGGCAGGAGGACGGATGGCTGACAATGTGCAACAGTCCAACAGTTAACGTTGGAGACATCGTTAACTGGTTTGTCAAAATGAGAGACATGGGATTTAAAATTAAACAGGTTGGCCATGATAGAAAATTTGCGAGAGAGTATTTTTTGCTGATGAAACAGAAAAAATTCAACATTATCGACCAGCCGCAATATTATTACCTGAAAAGCGAAGGCTTCAGGTATATTGAAAAATCTGCGAAAGATGGGAATCTTTATTACTTACATTCGGATGCATATGAGTATTGCGTTAAAAATGTAAGTGCTATTGAAAAAACAGATGATATGGTTCAGTTTGAAAAAATACAACCTGAATTGAGAATTGATTTATTTGATGCTTCGGTATTCGCTACAGTGAGATACCTTAACAATATGGAAAAAAGCTCTAAAGGAAAAGGATGGTGGGACTAAATGGATTTATTTAAAAGATGGAAAAAAAGAAGTGGAAATGTTGCTTTTTTTCTATCAGATGATGATGCGTATGATAAATTTACTGTCCCTGGTTATACAAGGTTAGACCAAAATCCGGAAATTATGACAGCATGCCAGAGAATAGCTGAGGTTATTAGCATGATAACAATTCATATTATGGCTAATACGGATAATGGTGACAAGAGAATTATTAACGCGCTTTCAGAAAAAATAGACATTAACCCGTATAAATATATGACCAGGTCAACATGGATCCAAGCGGTAGTAATGAACTTGCTGCTTTACGGACGTGGAAATTCAGTAGTTAAGGTTAACACGGTTAATGGAATCTTGGAAGATTTAATTCCTGTTCCTGCTTCAAAGGTTAATTTCAAAGCTTTGGATGATGGAGGTTATCAGGTTTTAATAAACGGTGTTCCGTATGATCATGACGAAGTTCTGCATTTTGTTTATAACCCGGATTCAGAATTTATGTGGAAAGGAAAGGGAGTAAACGTACAGCTAAAGGATGTAGCTAATTGCCTGAAGCAGGCCGGAGCTACCAAAAAGGGGTTTCTATCTTCGAAATGGAAGCCATCAATTATAGTTAAGGTTGACGCATTAACTGAGGAATTTAGTGGAAAAGAAGGCAGAGACAAACTCTTAGAAGAGTATTTAGATTCCGGAGAAGCTGGAAAGCCATGGCTTATTCCGGCAGAGCAGTTTTCGGTAGAACAGGTTAAACCACTTACACTTAACGATTTGGCAATAAATGACTCCATAACACTAGACAAAAGAACTGTAGCATCAATTCTGGGTGTTCCGCCATTTATTTTAGGAGTTGGCGAGTACAAAAAGGAAGCATGGAACTCATTTATCAACACGACTGTTAAAAGTATTGTTATAGGATTACAGCAGGAAATGACTAAAAAGCTTATCATATCACCAAAATGGTATGTAAAGTTTAACGTGCTTTCGTTGCTCGACTGGGACATTAAGACCATAGCTGATGTATTTGGAGGATTGTCAGACAGAGGTATAGTTGATGGTAATGAGGTAAGGGATAAGATGGGAATGAGCCCTAGAGAGGGACTTGATGAGCTTCGGGTTCTCGAGAACTATATACCTTTTGACATGTCAGGAAAGCAAAAAAAATTGATACAGGAGGAAGGAGAATAACATGAGTGTAGAAAGATTAAACAGACAAATAAGGGCAGTTGCCTCACAGTTTAACGTTAGGGATGACAGCGGAGATAACCCTGTAATTGAGGGTTACTTCGCTGTTTTTAATAGCA
>JAEDFR010000047.1 GCA_016297945.1 Lachnospiraceae bacterium
ATGTAAGCTCTGTTTCTTCAAAATCAATCGTATATCCTTCCGGAGCTTTGGTTTCTGTTACCAGATATACAATCGGTTCACCCATTTCACCATGTTGATAGTCTGCAATCGGTAGTTTTCTACTTGTGGCAATACCGTTTTCAGATGTGGTAATGATGTCCATGACCTCCTCCGTATCTTTCCTTGTGATACAAAAAACAGCACCCGCCAGAGTATTTCCGGTCTCTTGATCAACCTTTAAGACATTAAGCTGTGCTTCCGGTCTTTCATCCGTCATTTCAATCTCGATTACCTCGGTCTCGGTATTTAAACAAAACTCTATATCTTCTGCTTTTACATATCCCTTCGGTGTCTCAAGTTCCTTTAACACGTAATCACCAAGCTCTAAATTGTTAATGTAATACGCATCCACCGATGTATAAAACTCTTTTACAAGTTCCCCATCTGTTTTATATAATCCAAGTTTTGCCCGCTGCACAAAACTGCCGTCCACACCATCTTTTTTCTTTACGGCAATGGCACCTTTGATTTTTTCATTTGTAGCATCGTAGTGAAATGATAAGTTTGTCTTTAACGAATCTTGATACGATGCATCCACAATAAAGACATCATTACTTACCACATAGCCATCCGGGGCTTTGGTTTCTTTTATGTAATAATACCCATTCGGCAAATCTGCCTGAAACTTCGCATATCCTTCCGAATTAGTAACAACCGTTTCAATCGGTTCGTCCTTTGAAAGCACTAATGCTACGGCAGATCCCATGGCATAGGTTCCCATATCATTTTCAGATACCGTAATATCTTCATCACAGTCGGTTAAAAAGTCTGCACTATACAGCGTAAACTCGGCACCGGAAAGTGGTGTTTCATCTTCCGCATCGTTCTTTGAAATGGAAACTTCAATCTTCTGTCTTTCATTAAAGAAATGCACATCGGCAAACACAACCGGCGTTTCATCATCTGCATAAGATAAGGTAAACTCTTTTACTTCGGTATTTAATGCCCATTTTCCACCACTGTAGGTTTCCTTTACGTAGTAAGTTCCAAGGGGAATGTTTTCTAATAGTGCATATCCGTTTTCATCCGTTGTAAGCTCTGCCACAAGTGCATCTGCTTCATATAGTAAGGTTCCCTGTCCATCCGGGGAATAAATGGCTTCTTTTGCATAGACAGAAAAACAGGCACCCTCAATCGGTGCTTCTTCATATAAAAAGTCCGTATTCTCATTTTTAACGGTTCCAATTAAGTACTCACCGCTCTTATACAATCGGAGCGTTCCTTTTGCAGCTTCATTGTACTGATTGGCTACAATCACAACATCTTCCGTATCCTCATCAACATAGTAAGCCATGTTCGAATCAATATGGATACGGATATTCTCTTTTGGAGTAGCTACGACTTCTCCATCTTTTGAATATCCTTCATACCCGGTCTTAATATATGCATCCGGTGCTTTTACTTCTTCCAAAAGGTAATCACCCATCTGGATGCTTTCCGGGGTAATTAAAAAACCTTCCGCATCGGTTGTATAAGGCTGTTCTTTTGTGCCATATAATACTTTTGTTGGATAACTAACCCACTGTGTTACATACTTTTTATTGTTTACATCATACAAAAGATATTCCGTGCCGGCTTTTAATACATTTTCCGATGAATGGATATCCTTTTTATTGACCTTTACCTTGGCCTCAAACTCTTTATCATAAAACACTCGCCATGCCTGCGGGTCTCTCGAATCCTTTGTAATCTTTACCAAAAATGGGGCAATGGTTTCATAATTTTCCGGTGTGGTGGATTCAACGACCACATAAGTTCCATATGCCAGCTCCGGGCTCTTTAAATAGCCGGTTTCATCGGTAAATAGTTCCGGAATGGGTTCGCCTTCAGGCTTTTTGCTATAATCCATGGCAGTCTCTTCCTTTGAAAAATCATAAGTAAGAAACTGTTTTGCATCATAATCGCCATTGGCATCCGGTTTGATACTTCCGTCTTTTACTTTTTCCAAAGAACTAACCAGATAAATCTGAAAACCGGCACGCAATAAATCAACTTCTGTCATATCCTCGCTTCCGCCAACTTTAATCAACTGGAACGGCTGCTTTATGACCTGTTCGGTTACAGTCTGGCTTGCCGCAATCTCTAAAACGGTCTCATCTTTGTATAAGATGTCGATAGGATAAACTGTGGTATCGAGTGTATAACCTTTGGATGGTTCCATTTCTTTTACCACATATCTTCCAAGGTATAAGTTATCCACGCTTGCCTTGCCATTTTCATCTGTGACAAGTTTTGCAACAAGTGATCCGTCTGTATGGATAACCTTACTTCCATCCGGCAGTAAAATATCTTCTGCAGCATATAATCCATATACGGCTCCCTCTAAGGTTGCATCACCCTGTGCAAGGTTGACACCTCGTTCTCTGTCTTGTTTTACAATGCTTAACGTTCCTTTAACCGGGGTATTGCAAAACATCGAAACATCGTTCGTAATCTTTAATGTCTGTCCGGTATTTGCACCACTTACTGTAAAGGCATATACCATTTTATTCTGATCAGACCCGGCTGTCTTATTCGCATTCTCATTTGCAAAATCACCATAGTATTTTTCCGGTGCTTTCGTTTCTGTCACATAAAACGCTCCAAAGTTCGTTTCATTATAATAAATCTCATTCGATAAATAACTTCCGTCATCCTGCTTTGTAAAAATGACTGGTTTTGACAGATTCCCTTTTGTGGCATGCACCGTAAATACGGCATTGTTTACAATCTTATTTTTGGTTTCTGCATCCACTTTCGGAATGGATAATCTGACCAAATAAGGCATGTTATCAAACGTGCCTCTGGTATTATTACTGATAGTTTTTAATGCCTTATCATCCGTATTAGCAATCGTAAACGAATACCTCTTGGTATCGGTCACATAACCACTCGGTGCACTTTCTTCTACCACATAGTATGTATTCTTGCTACTTCTGCAATAGATCACACTGGATGTATAGGTATTGCCGTTTTTTGTAAAGGTTGCTCCGGTATCATTTCCGTCTGCATCCAAAATCTTAAATGCAGCTTTACCCTGAATGGCTCCGTTTGTAATGGCATCCGTTTTTACAATCTTGACATAGGCACTGCTGGGTCTGTTGGTAAAACTTCTGCCGTTGGTGGTAATCACCTTTTCTGCATGGTTATCGCTTTTTTGAATGGTAAAAGAATAGCGGTTCCCATTTGGAATATAACCGGCCGGGCTACTTGTTTCGACTACGTAATAGGTATTCTTTTCACTTCTGCAGTAAAGAGTACTGGATGTATATACATTTCCATTTTGTGTAAAAGTAGCACCGGTATCATTCCCATCCTGGTCATAGATTTTAAAGGTTGCAGATGATGTGATACCGGCTCCACTGTATTCATCTGTTTTGGTTAATCTCACATATGCGCTGCTTGGTGTGTTTACAAAAACATTTCCGCTATTTGCAATGATTTTTTCAGCATCACTATCCCCTGCTTCAATCGTGAAGGGATAGTGTGTACCATGTTCCAAATATCCAACAGGGGAACTGGTTTCAACTACGTAATAGGAAGATCCTGCATTCGTGGTCACAATGGTTGAGGAAACATATTCATTTCCGTTTTTTGTAAAGGTTGCCCCGGTGTCTGTTCCATCCGCATTGTAAATATGAAAGGTTGCATCTGGATAAACAGGAAGTCCGTTTACGGCATCCGTCTTTGTAATCTTGACATGCGCACTATACTCTGTGGGTGCTGGTGGATTGTAATAACAGGTAACCAGATACTGGTTGACACCATTTGCCCAGAATATCAAATCATAATTTGCTATCTCTGCCGGATTATTGACCCAGCCTACCATTGCTTCAAATAAGTTTTCTGAAATCGACTGCGTTAAAATAGTCTTAGAAAACAATGGCGAGATGGCACTTGCCATTCCTGCAGCATTCCCGGTCCAGGTATTATTTAATACTAACCAAAACGCAGCCTGTGTAATCGCTGTATTTAAGGTATTGTCATTAATGGACTGTGCTTTCATATACCATGAAAAAATACGTTTTAATAACGCATACTGTCCGTCCGATATGCCAAGTGCGGTATGGGATGTTGCCGTATACGTCATACCGGTGGAACAGGCAGCTCCATATTTTGCACAAAAAGCAGTTTGTCCATTTAAGTAAATGGATTTCATTGTTCCGTGGCTTTTTGATCCAAATGCCGAAATGACACCCAAGGCACTCGTGGAAATGTCACCGCCAAATGTGACGGTTGCGGATGCTGCATAGGTTGAAATACTTTCTGCTTCTAATGCATAGGTCTGTGGTGTCATGCTTTCACAATCCATGCTATAAAAACGTAATAACATCTCTTCTATCACCGGATCATTTGCATCCGCTTCTTCCATAAGAAACGAAAACATATCATCCAATGTGTATCCTTGACGGTTTAAATAAACCATGTCTTCAACCGTTAAAAAAGTCCAAATGGAATATTTGAAAAATTCCTTTGGGTTTCTTCCGGCCTGTAAAATAGCAATCATTTCTTCCATGCTCTGGTCGCCATAATAAACTTCTTCTTCCATCGTATTTTCAGAGACCCCATTATCTGCTGTCTCTGTTTTTTTAGTTGCTTCCATCGCTTTTTCGGTATCCGTGACAATTTCTGTAAATTCTGTAACTGCTTCCTCCAAAGGGACATCAAAAGCAGCACCTTCCGTTACACTTTGCATCTCTTCTTCGATGGTGACACTTTCTTCAATCCCCTCACGAAGTTCTGTTGCAAAACAATAGCCGCAATCACCAAATGCGATGATTACGGCTAATAAAAATGCCATGACCTTATTCCATTTCTTTTTCATTTTGAAACCTCCTTATAATGTTTCTTCCTTCTGTTTACTTTTGCCAGATGCCGGTTCCTGTTTTTCAACTTTTCCCTGGGCTGCTAACAATCTGCTCTTAATGGATAAACGATTTTGTTCCTTGTATGCTTTCTCTAATTGGTACTCCTTAAGGACGGCTGCACATACCTCTTTGCGAAATTCTTTGCTCATAGAAATAATCTCAGAATAGAGTTCTTTACCATCCTTGTTTTTCTGATTGGTTTTGTAGTTTGGCATGGAAACATACAAGCTGCCATCATCCTTTTGATTGATAAAGATATTTTTAATGACAATCTTTTCATTTATCAAAAGTTGTGCCTTTCCTACCCGATTAAAATACGGGGTATCAAACACCTCTGCCTGTACAAGCATTTTTCCTTCTTCCTGATCCCGTAAGGAAATGGGATGCCCGCTCTGATAACTGTCAATGGCAGCTTTGTTTAATTCCTCTCGCATCTCTTTTGTAATGGGATGACATATTTCTTCATAGATGTGCTTTCCATCTGCTCCCTTTTTTCCGGTATCACGGTTTGGCATAACTAAAAAAAGGCCGCCATCCTTATTTTCCATCAGTGTGAAATTTCTTACTCTCACATCTCCCATGGATAAGATCCCAACAGCCTTTACATGATCATTTCGTTTTAATGGTGTCATTGTTACCTTATACTCCATCTTAGTCACCCTTTCTTTCCGGAAACGAAAGACTTAATCCTACATAGGTTTCTTTGGTAAGCAAAGAAAAAATGCCGGTATAAGTCTTGTCGCCTCCTATCTTTGTACATGTTGCCTTAAAAGATCCGGTCTCACAAAGTGTTTTCACTTCGTCTGGCTGGATGTCTCTACGTATTAATTTCTCAATGTTGTTTTTGTAAAGAATAAAATTACAAACGCGATGATTTTTTTCGATTGCATTTTCGCAGTAAAAACTTAATTCTCCTTCGTATATGCCACCATCCCGTTTGGCTTCTTTACAAAATGGACATTCACAGATAGGAAGCTTCTTTAATCTCTCATTGGCGTTTTCATACGCTTCCTGCATTTTCATTTTTTCGTCGTCACTTTCCACCCCAAACGGAAGCGGTTCTTCTTCATATTCAAACATATGCATTTCTTTCTTGATACTCAAAATCGTTTCCTCTCTTTCTTAATTTTTTGCATGAAAAAAGGCGCTAGATTTCTCTAACGCCTACACTTTTACAATACTATACTACTACTATTCGTTTCTTACAGCAATTCTTATTCTATTCTTATTTTGTTCTATTCTTCCAAATCCCCGGCATCAGTAAAATCTGCATCTTCATAATCCTCAAGCTCGTCATCCTCTTCATCCGTATCTTTCTTCTTGAATTTAAAGAAATAAAAAGCGATAGCAACCATGCCAACAATCACAATAATGCCAAGTGGTGATTTTTTATTCGTTGGCGGCTCTTCTTCCAATTCTTCAGAAACATCTTCTACTTCATCCTCTATTACCGGACTTTCTTCTTTTGCAATGCTATAAATAACTACATCTCCATGATCTACCGTATTGCCATCATAATTGACAAAATTCAAAAGATCATTCTCGGATGCTTCGGTTAAAAGATACGCAGCCTGCTGATTTTGTGTCTCATCCACCACTAAATAAAACGTTTTGTCAGATTCAGTCTGAATGGTAAAAAATTGCTTGCCGGCTGTTGTTTGATTTCCAACTATCGCTTGTTCTGTATCGGCTCTGGTAGATGTGGTATTTTCTTCCTGATGGTTATCAGGTTTTGACAAATCACTTCCATTTTCATCCGTATGCGCGGTAATGGTTGCTACAGCTTCAGTCGGTTTTGTCGGCAATACCGACTGTGGATTTTCTACGCTCTGATCCGTATTACTCTTTGGTTCTTCGCCTACATAATAGGGATTTTTAATTTTATAAGTGCTGGACTTATTTAACGCCTGGTCAACAGCATAGACGGTTAAATACTCGTTCGTCTTTTCCAATTCTTTCATGTTGATTCCAATAGCACCGTCTGTCAGTTCAGTATAGTCTTGTCCATTGATATTTAACAGTTTTACACCGCTCAATTCATCCGATGCCTGAATGGTTAACACATCACCTTTCATGGATGCAACAACTTCCGGTTTTACTCCATCAAAGTTTTTGATTTCTGCAGATATTTCAGACACACTTTTGTTACCTTCTTTATCTTCATAGGTAATGCAGACATCTACCGTACAATTCTCTGTAACCGTAAAATACATCTTCTGCGTAATGTCCTTATAAGCGCCCTTCCCAATCTTATATTGAACGGAACGGACTTTGATCATTTCATTTTCATTGGTTGTAACAAAAATCTTACTTTCCGGATTAATATATCCTTCCGGAACCTGAATTGCTTCCGCTCCTTGCGCAAACACACATACACTGCTTTGTAAAACTAAAAAAAGCCCCATCAGGGCCATTGCTAATTTCTTCTTCATACGATATCCTCGCTTTCTTTCTTTTCAGAAATTGGTTCTTTTTTTACCATCGGCTGCTTTTTCATAATTCTTTTTTCTACCTCAGGCTCCATCTTCATAATCGTTTCAAAGCATTTCTCATCGCGAATTAATTTTGCTAATAAAATGCCCTGTTCTCTTGAAATGTTTTTTTCATGAATAGACTGAATAATCGCTTCATCTCTTTCTTTGTCGAGAATTTCTTTCTTTTCAGTCATTTTCTTTTGCAGTTCTTCCATCTGCTTAAGCATTCTCTCATAATCATATTCATTTTTCGTCATAATTAATTGCCTCCTTGTACTAAAAATTTTGGATTCATATAATTGCCGCTAGGATTGGATACGCCTAAGTGTAAGTGTGGTCCGGTACTTCTTCCGGTGCTTCCGACCGTTCCAATAACTGTATCAAACGATACCACATCACCTACATTTACATACCTTTCTGATAAGTGCATGTAATGACTTTGATATCCAAGCGAATCTTCAATCACAATATAGTTTCCGGCACTGGATGAATAATAACTTTTCACAACTGTTCCAAGAGAAACAGACTGAATCGGCGTACCACTTGGAAGTGCTATATCAATGCCATTATGAAATTTTTCTTCCCCGGTAATCGGATGAATGCGCCAGCCAAACTCGGATGATACATTTTGACTCCAGTTTGAGGAAAACGGATTATGATACGCCTGATGCCCTCCACCCGTTTCCGTATATGTTTTATAAAGGTCTTTTTTATCATCTGTTACTTTTATTGCCATTAAGTCATCCCAGTCTGCCTTTTCGACATCAATCGTTAGTACCTTTTTTGCATCGTCCCCACTTCCTTCTGTAGAGGATGTCGTGGTGACTTTATATAGGGATAAAAACAGGGCATCTAATTCTGTTTGTATGGATGATAAATCATATCCTTCATACATGGCAGATAAATACGCCATTAAGAAAAATGCATCATGTCCAATCTCTTGTGGACAATTGACAATGTAGATATCATAGCCCTCATAATAGTTTTCCGGATGATCCAGTTTATCCTGCAGCATTGCTTCTAACTGCGTAAAATAATTGTCGGTTGATGTCATTTCCATATCAGTTGTCGGACTTACACCTCCAAGGTATGTCCCGGTAGCTGCTGAAAATGCTTCTGTTATGACACTAATCATCGAAAAGCCCATCAATATAAAGACCAAACATACCACTAAGACAAGCAAAAGCGACTTATTTTGGGTTGCTATTTCTTTTATCTTTGAAACAATCTTTTTGGATAACTCATGAACACCATCCCGAAACTGTTCCTCTGATTTTCTTGCAACCATATATTTTTTCTGATTCTTACGTTCCTGAATCATCAAATCAATATCACCCACAGAATTTTTCTTTTTCGGCATCTTTTCCTGTTCTGTTTTATAACGTCGATTTTTCTTTGCATCCTTGTTTACAGTCTGTTTATTCTGCCTTCCTGCAGATACGAAAAACTTCGCCGATGAAGTTGTCGTTTCTAAAACATTTTCATCTCCATTAAAGTCCTGATTATCTTCATAACTAAGACTTTGCGCAATATGATACTTTACCGATGTCAAAAACGGCTTCACTTGTTTTTCATAATACCATTGGTTTTTGCATTTACTTTCCAGGTTCTTTTGAAATTTCTTTGCCGCAATCTTATCATCCGGGATGCCTTTTTCTGGTACACTCTTTGCACCTTTTAATTTCTGTATAAAATATGCTTTTTGCCGAAGTTCCTTTTCCGTATACTTGGGATTTGCTTTTTGTTTCCGTTTCATACTTTCAACAACCAAATCCTCTTTTACTTCAAACTTCTTTCCACTTTCTGTCTGAAATTTACTTTTCTGCGTTTTGCTTATATCAAATACGGTATTACTTTTTTCAGGCTTCCCTTTCGTTTCCTTTTCTTGCAAAAAAGGGCTGGTTGGTTCTCTTTTTACCGTCTCTTTTTTATACGCAAGCGAATGGGAATGCATGCAATTTCTATTTATTTCTGCATCTTGCTTCTGCATATCCTGACTATTTTCACTTGTTTCCTGTTCGTTGGGTTCATCTTTATTGTGAATCACTTCCTCATCAAATTCTCGGTCAAAGAAAGGAGCTTCCTTTTCAGAAACTCCTTTCATCGCCTCATGCTTGAATAAAGACTCGGATTCAATCTTTGATAATGCCTCGTCTTTTATCATTCCTCTACCTCCGCCTCTGTCACTTTGGTTGTAATGAACTTATAAATCTGCGTATCTTCATCAATACGATTGACAAAAGGTAATACCGTATCGCCATAAATGAAAAGTCCTTCCCCTTTGCTTCTTGTCATGATACATTTGTACTGCTCTTGTGACAGCTTTAATGCTTCTGCCAACCGGTCTGCATCCCCGCTTGCCTGTCCTAATAAAATATAACAGTCTGAATTATAGAAAATGCTCTGTGCCTGTGAAGAATCAAGCAAGTCTGATACGTTCTGCGTAATCGCAATGGGAATACCACCCCATTTCCGGAAACGCTTATAGATTTCTTTGGAATACTGTGCGGTCTGTGGATCCTTTAATAACAAATGAAACTCATCACACACATACCACGTATATTTCTTCTGTACTCTGTTTACGGCAACCTTATTCCACACCGTTTCCTGAACAATCAACATGGCAAGCGGTTTTAACTGTTCGCCAAGCTCCTTGATATTAAAACAAATCAATCGGTTGTCCACATCAACATTCGTTCTGTGATTAAAATAATTTAAACCACCATGAACATACACTTCTAATACCTCTCTTAAATAGGCTGCTCTCTCGCCCGGCTGTCTTGCAAGCTCATCATATAAATCTTCCAAAAGCGGAAGGTCTTTTACATCTTTACTTTTTACAAACTTCGCATAAATCTTTCGAATACAGCGGTCAAGAATCGACTTATCACTTGCTTCACTTTTTCCCGGCCCCAAAATCTGTTCATACATGGACATGACTAATTGGCTCTTATCAGAAATCGGATCTGCATCCCAATCACAATTTGGATGAATGTCAAGTGGATTGATATAGTTTCTGCCTGACTGCGATAGCTTGATGACAATTCCATGAAGCATCCGAACCAATGCACCATATTCACCTTCCGGATCTGAAATAATGATTTCATCCATCATCTTAAAGATAATCTGTATAATCATCATTTTTACATGAAACGACTTACCTCGACCGGGTGTACCTAATACAATCGTATTCGGATTGGGCAGGTTCTTTATATTTGCCGTAATAATATTGCCTGTGATTTTATTGATACCAAAACATAAGGACTCACCAAACTGCATCAATTCCCGGATTTTAAATGGTAACAGCAAACCAAGGCTTGTTGTGGTAAGCTGCCGTCGGATTTCAACCGTGTTTGTTCCAATCGGAAGGGAAGAAAAAAAGCCATCCTCCTGTTGATGGTCTAACTTGATAAGCTCACAACTTTCCTCATTCGCAACTGCTTTTGCCATACTAAAATCCCGTTCAAGCTTCGCTACACTGTCCGCAATCTGCACCAGTGTAATAACAACCATAAACATCTTCTCATCATTCTGGGTAAGTCCGGATAATGTTTTTTCTGCTGCTTCTAAATTCGCTTTTAACGGTGCTGATACATTACTCATGGAATAACCACGGTTGGAGGCAGCCTTTTGTTCATCGATGACCATCTTCTGAAGATCGGATACTAATCTTCTGACATCTTTCGTTGCCTTTTCTCTGTTTAATGGCGCAATGTGAATACTCATTACAAGTTCAGAATCCAAATCTAAAAACTTGGTTAATAACCGGTCGGATATTTGGGATGCATCAAGCCTTAAATAACTTACTCTTGCATACTTTGTTCCCAATTCAAAACGGTCCGCCTTCTTGCCAAAAACAAAAGCATGATTGACAATCTGCTCTTTTTCAGAAAGTCCTCCATTTTTATTCTTTTCCCAGTCAAAAATCATCTTCTCATTCGGATCCGGATTTAACATGGTAAAAAGAACAGCAAGTCTTTCATAACCATTGAGCATTCTGGTTGTAACGCCGAGTTTATCAAATAAATCATGTTTGATACGCTCTGCAAATTCATTTCCCTTTGCCCTTACCTTATATCTAGGAACGGAAAATGTAATCAAAAGATACATCTGCTTTGATAATCCCTTGTTTCCTTTTTTCAGATACCTTTTGTATGTGCTGTTTAACTCTGCAATGACCTGGGCATGCATGTTGTCCGTTCCACCGGATTGTATTTCTAACTTCTTTGCAATTCCTTCGATATCTGCCTTATGATTATGAAAACACAACTGATACTCTGCTTCATAATCAAGGGTATTTAAAAACATACACCAATTCGACCAAACATCTTTCTGATCGGCATCGTCTAACTGATCGTAATTCATATCCGATATTTCAAGCATAATCGAATGCTTGCCACCGCCTAAATCGCAAAGTCCACTTTCATACATCCGACGAAAGGGCACACTTTCAGCCGCAGTTCTGGGCGGTCTTTTTCCATTTTTCTGTGACTTATGCATCACTTCTGCATAATCACGAAGCATCTGTGTGGACATTTCATCATGAGGCTTAACAACCTTCGTACCTTTAGAATGCGTATTCTGCCTCTCTGAGCCCTTTTTCATTCTTTTTTGACGATTGATTCCTTTCTTGTTTCCAACTCCCTTTTTAGAGCCAAATAAGGCCTTATGATTTGTATTCTCTTCACTTCGTGCATAGTCTGCCGTCTGTCCCACTTCATATAAAACCGGCGTTGTCGTGACAACTCTGACTTTCTTAGAAAAGAACTGTTCTTTGATATAATGTTTTAATACCGTCTCTAAATTCTGACCATCTTTTGTATACATAGCCAGTAAAAAGAACGGCATCATAATAAGAATCATCAAAATACCGGATACATCCGTTCCTAAATAATTCTTTGTAAAAAAATAGGTTGGAAGCCCCAGTGCTGCCGCAATAATAAAGCAAATGATCTGTCTTTTCGTCAAACCAAATGCAACCTTTGTCTGATATGCGGCAAAATCAGTGTTTACACTTGAATAAAACATATTTTTTACCTCCATACTTAATGAGCATTAAACAGACTCTTTGACAGACTTCCTGTATGGTATAAAGAAATGGCTAATACCAATGTGTATGCAAGGATTGAAAACAATGACATGTGCAAATCTGCGGATATTGCCATACTCTGTATCAAAACCGCATAAATACCAATACACAGTGTCATGAAAAACCCTTGGAAAGCCAATGCCAAAAGTCCTCTTATATAATTAGTTCCAATCGTTCCCCATTCTCGGTTTGTTAATGTGGAGAACGGAATTGGAGATACAGAACAATACAGATAAATTTCAATCATTCTGCCATACATTATCGTTGTAATAATCACCGATAATATCTTTGTAAAAAAACTAATGATGAGTGTCTCTATGACTAATAAAAACAATTCCGATAATTCCATCGTTGACATTTCCGACCAAAGAGTGGCAATCGTAGCAGATGCATCAATAGCCGTATTTGTGGAAATGACACCGGATGCCTGCTGTACGATATATTGACCCAAATCAAAAAATGCCATTGTAATATCAAAGGTATGAGCAACCAACTCAACCGCAATACACATCTTAAACAGATATTTAAAAAAGTCCGATGTTCCAATTTCATTTCCATGATTTCGTTCAACGACCATTGCAATGAGCTCATACACAAGCACATATGTTAAGACAATCCCTGCAATCGGAATCATGACATTATCCGAAAGATTTTTTACCAATGTTAAAATGCCGGAATTAAAATCTCCCGGTGTCTGGCCGGCTGAAACAGCAATTTCACCGGCCTTTTCATTGACATACTCAAACATCGTTTCTAAGTTTGTCTGGCAGACACCAATCAAAAAATCTCTGATTGATTCTTTAATGGCTTCTAAAATCAGATCCATAACTTAGAACAACCCGGAAAGTAACGGAATAAGCTGTGTACCAATTAATACAATTCCGCCACCTGCCATTAACTGCTTGATACCCTGGGACTTAGCACCGGGATTATCAGAGCCGTAGCCTTCCAGTAAATTGATTACGCCCCATGCACCGAGACCTGCACCGATGGCTGTTACTAAAGTCGATAACGTGCTTACTGCACTTGTAAAAAATTCCATACTCTTATCCTCCTTCGATAAATAAAAAAGGGTCACCTAAGTGACCACATATAATTCACATATATCTTCATTTTTAATGGTTGCTTTTCCTGAAATATAACCTTCCAAATCAAAAGCATTTTTATCATCTGCATCTGATAGAAACTTATATCTTTTGTGTTTGGTAATATCATATTTAACAGAACAAAACGGCTTCACACCCCGAACCTGAACGATACACTTATTCCCGGGAAGTTTTGCAAGCTCATCCTGCGTCATAAGTTCTCGCCCTGCCTTACTATAATTCATGCCATAAGAGCGACTAGTTCCTCGTGTGTCTGAGGTATTATATAAATCAATGGTTTCCTTCCCTAAAAGATCGGAAACATCTTTTAGGGTTTTTCCCTTTCCTCCTAAAAAAAGTAATGTATCACAGTTATCCGAAATAATTTCCGCTGCTTTGTCATAATTATTGGTAAGCTGCGCCATAGACTGCAAAATAATAGAAGCAGATATTTGTCTACTTCTTATGGTTGAGATAAGAATCTCAAAGTCCGGGATTTTACCAATATTCGCAAACTCATCTAAGATACAATGAACCGGAACTGGTAATGACCCATTATATTCATTATCCGCTTTTTCACAAAGCAGATTAAAAAGCTGCGTATACATTAATGTTGCCATGAAGTTCATGGTTTTCGATGTGTCGGAAATGATAATAAATAAGGCGGTCTTTCGATCGCCTAATGTATCCAACATCATTTCATCTTCACTCATGATTTCCCGAACTTCCGGTATATCAAATCTTGCAAGACGAGCACCGACGGAAATCATAATCGAACGTGCCGTTTTGCCGGCAGCTTGTTTGAATTTTTTATACTGCAAAACCGCATAACAATCCGGCTCTTCTGCTTCCAAATCTTCAAACATAAAATCTACCGCATTTTTGAAAGAATCATCATCCTCTCGTATTTCCATCGCGTTGATCATATCAAGCATGGTTCCGAAATTCTGCTCTTCTTTCAATCCTTCTTTCATGATGTAGCCAATCAAAGCATTGTAAAGAAGTCTTTCTGCATCAAGCCAGAATTGTTCTCCCTGCTGTTTTCCAGTCGTTGTACCAGCAATCAACGCATCGGCAACCTTCATGATATCTGTTTCTGTTTTAATATAAGCAAACGGATTATAATGCATCGAACGCTTAAAATTGATGGTATTCAAAACAATAAGCCGATATCCTGCTTTTACTAACAGTTGTCCAACTTCAATAACCACGCTTCCTTTCGGATCCGTAACAATATAAGAAGCACATAACTGCATGATATTGGGTTTCACAAATCCTCTGGTTTTACCGGAACCTGAGCCACCAATAACCAATACATTTTTATTGCGATTATTCATCGGATTTTTCATCCTTGCTTCCATCGATAATCGTTCCGTTTCTGACAAAAGCAGATTATTGTCTGGATTCTCCCAATCAATAAATGGTTCAATATCCTTTTCTGTACCAAAGGATGCCGAACCATACTCCTCACCTTTGCGGTAATTCTTTGCATCTTTCAATTTCATGTAAAGAATAAACCTTACAAGCAATGCAACTATAATTCCCGCAAACAAATCTTTATAATGCAAACTCGGAAAAGGATTCGATAACATATCATTCAAAGAATTAACTGCATCAACAAGCTTACCAATAAAGTCCTTAGCTTTGCTAATCCGATATGCATATGCCAACTTATCTCCAATGTAAGCAAACAAAATATATGGAATCAATTTCTTTTTATTCTTACTAAGATACTGCAATCCTTTTTTTAACATGAAATCAATATCTGCTCCCATTTTAGCTAAAATATTTGAATCTCTTACCTTATTTGCTTTTTTCTTTGGTTTTCCACGTGTCCTGTTTTTGGACATAATAACACCCCCTAAAATAAAAAGCGCCAAAGCTTATATACTTTGACGCAACGAATATATTTATCTTACATAATCCATGATTTAATCTAACGAAACACAGGTCCCTTGAACTGTAACGATGACCTCTTGCATAATGCCCGTATAACTTATATTTGTGGTAAGCCCAATGATAGCATCAGCATTATACTGTTTTATTGCTTTAGACACAGCATTCTTTACAGCCTTTTGATATGCTTCAGCATAATTATAATCATGATTATGAATTCCATCTACTGCTTTATATGCTTCACATCCAGACACCACTCCCAAATAATCTGTGATGGTTCTATTTTCAATTGTGTTGGTTGTAGTCACCAATATACTTTGAACTTCTTTATTTTTATTGCCAAACATAAGAACACTCCTTTATCATTTATATAATTAGTATAAGATAAAAGAGCTAAAATCACAAAACTATTTACTATTTTTTCTTACCAATTCCATATCAATGTCTGAATCAACTTCGTTTCCCCATACATCAAATCCCTCTGCCTTTCTTCTGGCAAATAACTCAAGTCTGGGAACATCACCCATAAGTTGGATAATTCTTTTCTGCACTTCAACAGGTTTTTTACTGTGTTCTTCAATATGCGAAACAATAACCTGATGTATTCCGGCATGTACCCTTTTGGGTCTGCCTTTTGTAGCCAAAAGACATATTTCCACATTACTTCTCGTCCAATATCCCATTCCCCAAAACAATGTATCCGCTTTCTTATTCTGCTTAACCCATACGAAAGCAACTGTCTTGTAGGAAAATCCCCAAGCCTTTATAACCTCAAATCCTTCCAACAGGCATGGAAAGGTAACCCAAAGAAATAAGGCACAATCCTCATCGGCCAGATTTGCAATCGGAAGAGCTTTAATATCTTCGATGCTCATAGTCGGATAATGGCTCTCGGCACTTCGTCCCATCCCCTTTTTGGAATATACTTTATACTGCCAGGGTGGATCCGCATAGATAACAGAGTACTTCGGAACATTTGACATCTTACAAGATAATTTTTCTTCATCCATATAAATCACCCTCTTTTTCTTCTTACAATAAAAAAAGACCTTTCGGTCTATCGCACTTGTTCCTTATTTTTAACTTTCTTAGGCTGTTGCTTTGATTTGGAAATGGCAGCAACAAGTTTTTCCATTAAGGTAGGAACTTTTGCTTTGTCTTTTACTTCCATTTTATCGGCAACATATTCTGAAATGGCTTTATTAATAATCGTACTGTCTTTTGCCTTAAAATAGATTAAATAAGTCGGTGGATCCGTTTTCTTATTTTTCTCCATAGAATATGTCACGCCATATTTTCTGGCGTACTTACGAAAATCTTTCATCTCATCAACACCCATGTCAACAAACTCAATCTGGGATCCATCTTTTCTTAAGTCTTTTACTTTAACCATCTTGCCGCTTATTTCTTTTGTATTAGCTTTATTTCTCGCATGTTGTTCAACTTTTGAATGATTATGCCTTTGCTGATTCACAAATCCTTGAAGTCCTCTCAAAAATGCAACTCCCGCTCTTTCGGAAG
>JAEDFR010000187.1 GCA_016297945.1 Lachnospiraceae bacterium
GGAAGGGTGGCTCTCGCCACACCGGACAGGCGGCTCCGCCGCAACGTAATATTCAGGGAGGAATTATAATGGCACGTCCAGCAAAAAAAACACCAGATCAGTGGAATCAAGAAATACTGAGCGCTGCACAGTCGCTTTTTATTTCAAAGGGCTATGAAGAAACTTCTATCGATGACATCATGGAACGCGTTGGCGGTTCAAAAGGGATGTTTTATCATAGCTTTCAAAGCAAGGAGGAACTATTTAATATACTTGTTGATACATGGGCAGAACAATATGCAGAGGAAATATCAAATGTTCTATATAATTCAAAAATCTCATTTGCTGAAAAATTTGTAAACATTTTAGATGTGATAAAACATATGTCCCTTAAATCAGAAGGACTGGAATTCTTTTTTTCAGACAAAAACCAATTTATACTGAAAAAATTGAGTGAAGAAATGATAACAAAACTAATACCACCACTATCCAGTGCTTTAAAAGATGGGATCGCTGAGGGTACTTTATCGATTGAAAATACAGATTTTTATGCAAATTACATCATTCGCGGTTCTTTAGGTGCATTGAATTATGGTAATGGAGCACCCAAAGAAAAGATACCAAAAAATCTTTCTTATCTTCCTCAAATCATTGCTAATACATTGAATATAAATGTAACTACATTAATAAATAAAAAATAAGAAAAGGAGCTGAGAGAAATGAATGAAAGAAAACAGATTTATTTAGCAACTACATTGAGAATTATATTAAGTATTATTTTGGTAATTTTAGGAGTGCTGTCATTGGTATTTCTGCATGGTTATCGTTTTTCCTACACAATCTATGTTCCTGTTTTATTGGGGTGTATTGCCATAGCATTATTTTTGTTATGTTCGTGCTTCATGTTAGGAATTTTTTATCATAAAAATATTGAACAGGAAAAAATCAACAATGTAAAAAAATGGATCAATATTTTTTCTGCAGGCATATCCTTTTTAGTTTTTGTGCCTGTCATAATTATTGATTTTTTTGCTTTTAATGTACATCCACTAATTATATTTGTAAGCTTTTTTATTACTATTTCAATATCTGTTATTTTAACTGTTTTTGGGATTGTAAAATGCATCAGTGCATATCGGGAACCGGATTTGACAGATGTTATTCTGTACCAGGGAACAACGTGTCCATGTCGTAAAACAAATTGTATATATCATGGAAATTGCACTGCTTGTATAGAAAAACATCGTAGTAAAAATAAACCAACACGCTGCGAACGCCTAAAAGCAAAACTGACAAAAAAAGGTAGAGGGGGTGTGGTTATGGATAGTGAGGACTATGAGCGCGAAAAGGCTGAGAAAAAGCTGCTTATAAAGTTGCAGGAAGCAGAAGAAGTAGTCTAGGATGAAAGTGCCTGGATGAATTTGGATGAACTGAAGAAATCTGTCGGGGTATAATACGGTAAACAAGACGACTTTAAATTTAATGACAATCTAAAATGAGCAGGTATTGCACAGTGTTTGTAATATCTGTTTTTTTGGCTGATAATAATGGTTGATAATCAATTTATAAGAGGGTAAAGAATGGCAAAAAAGGACAGAACAGGTAACAGAAAATCACGAGAGCAGAGAAAACAATTCAAAGTGCCGGAATTAGGTTACTATCTGATTGTTACCGATACAGAAGCTACAGAGCGTTGCTTTTTTACAGGACTCCATCAGGCTTTACCGGAGGATGTCAGAAATAAGCTTGTTATCATGGTCGTTGAAACAAAGACTCGTAGGAGAGATTAAAAGTAAGTATTAATGTAAGGGGATATGATGAGTACAGATGAAAGTGCTTTAGACTATAATCCTATAACACTAACTTATTGACATATGCGACCGAACGGTCGTATAATTACGACTGAGAGGTGCTTTGCTATGAACAAGGAAAATATTGTAATGGCTACACTGGAACTTGCCTGCGAGAATGGACTTAGAAGTGTATCTATGTCACAAATTGCTGAGAAAGCCAGTATTAAAAAATCATCGCTGTATAGCCATTTTTCTTCAAAGGAAGAAATTATTACTGAAATGTACACATTTTTGCGAAAACAAGCGAATCATAATAGGGAGATTGGACAATTCGATTACGGCAGCTATGTTGAGGGAAAAGAATTGAAGGAAATCTTGCTAGATACTGTCCTGTCCTATGAAAAGATGAACCGGAATCCACAGATGGAGATGTTCTACAAGGTGATCATATCTGAGAAGACATTAAATCCGATTGCAGCTGAAATTATGGTTGCTGAGACAAATACCATGATTTGGGCAACGAAACAGCTTTTTTATGCAATTATGGCCAAAAAGGTGGCTTACTTTGAAAATATTGATTCTGCGGCGATTTCATTTGCGATGGGAGTACATGCAATACTTGATTTTAGGATGGATGACTGTATAGCGGGGAGTAATCAATCGAATGGTATTTTGGAGCAATACATAGATGAATTCTGCAGAGCGTATTCGAAGGACAAGGATGCTGAATGAAAAATATAAGAATGATTATTTAAGAAGGGTTGCTGAATATGATAGAAAAAAGATTAAGATTACTTGGAATTTTGGGAGTGATAAGCTTGTTGTCATACACAGCAATGGTGGTATTTTCTCCACTTGCGTATCCGGGATATGACTGGATGAGCATGGCAGTAAGCGATTTGAGTGCAGAGGGTGCACCATCAGAAGGACTTGCCAGTCAGCTGAACGCATTATTTGGACCATGTGGACTAGTATCTATCATGGCAGTTTGCGTAGGAGTAGTTGGCTGCGAATCTAAAATGTTGAAGTTGGGTATTTATTTTTTTACTGCTATGGAATGGGTATGCAATGTTGGATATAATCTTTTCCCATGGGTAAAGGATGCCCCTGCGTCAAATCCACAGAATATTATGCATCTTCTTGTGACGGTACTGGTCGTTGTATTATCATTGACGTCTTTGGTGCTGGTAGCAATCGGAGCCCAAAAGGAACAAATGAGATCGCTCAGCATATGGGCAATCGTTTGCCTTGCGGCTATGATGATCGGACCGATAGGTACAGCATTGTTACCGAAAGCGGTATTCGGTTTATTCGAAAGATTTAGCACATTTTCAGCGGTTGTATTCAATGCTGTTTTAGGCATCTACCTCGCGAAGGGGTGTTTTACGTCAAGGGCGTAGAGGAGAAAATGAATTCCGCAAAAAACATTTGACAAACAGCAGGGATATCGATATAATGTTAGAAACGAGGACGTTTTGCGAATAGCGCAGCGTCCTCGTTTCTGTATAAATGCTCCGTATGATGAGATCGGGAGAGACTGTCTAATGGCAGAGCCGAAGGGGATGCAGAAACTCTCAGGCAAAAGGACCGGTTTCGGACGGAACTCTGGAGAGCC
>JAEDFR010000005.1 GCA_016297945.1 Lachnospiraceae bacterium
ATGTTTTTCATTGCTATCGCAGTCGCAACCTTAGGAATGAATTCCGGATAGTAAAATGAAGTATAAAAACGCGCATGTTTATAGACGGATTTGTCGGATATCTGTTATTAAGGAGGTTATTCTGTGAACGAATATATCAGAAATATTTGCATTTTTGTCTGTTTATGTGATTTTATTTCCCAGTTGTTTTTGTCGGAAAAGTTTTTGGGATTATATCGGAATATATCCGGTGTTTTTATCATTTTATTTTTGCTTTATCCGTTTGGCAGACAATTTATTGATATTACAAAAATTTCGGATCAGGAATTAATATCACAATTCGAAGAGAATTTGCAGAATAACAGTCAAATCTGGGATATTGAGGCGGATAATAAAAAAATGAATGAACTCAATGAAGAATCACAGAAATTGTTGGAGCAGTATATTCAGGAAGCAGCATCCGAATTTGAGGTAGAAGAATGAAACAATTAAAAAGAATGATCGAGAAAATGGGGAAAGACAGACTGGCGATTCTTTTAATCGGAGGACTTTTGTTACTTGTTGTTACAATTCCTACAAAACAGGAGAATGAGCAATCTGTACTTTATCAAACAAAACAAAATCAGAGTGAAAATAATAAAAGCATGAATCGAAGCGGTACAACGGATAACAGTGGTCAGGAAATGACGGGAAATGTGTTGGAAACGTATGGATTATACTCGGAATATCTGGAAACTAAGTTGTGTAAAATCTTACAAAATATGAATGGGGCCGGAAAGGTGGAGGTCTTTATTACGTTGCAGGATGTTGGAAGTACAGTTGTAGAAAAAGATTTTTCTTATCGACGAAATAATGACAGTAAAGATGAAGGAAAAAGCACAACTTCTTCAGCAGAGTATGAGGATAAGCAGGATACTGTGTATACTGTGGATGAAAACGGAAATGAGGTTCCGTATGTAACAAAACAGATTTTGCCATCCATAGAGGGAATACTGATTGTTACACAAGGCGGTGACAATGTAAAAGTGAAAAAACAAATGAAGGAGGCAGTGTTGTCATTATTTGAATTGGATGAGCATAAAATAGCAATAGTAAAAATGAAAAGCAAAACCGGGTAAAGGGGCATAACTATGAAAAAAGAATTTTCAGTAAAAAAATTATGGAAGAGAAATCAAATTATGATTACCGCTCTGGCGCTCATGATTGCCATTGCCGGATATCTGAATTTTACGGGGAAACAGATTGATGAAGACGTTTTGTATACAACCTCAGCACAGTTTGAAGAGGCTGATGCGCAAGCTGTGGAAGAAACCATGAACGACAATCTGTTAGAGGATGCAACCGTGACCTATGATGAGACGTCCTTATATGATATTTCTGATGAGGATGATACATATTATACCGAAATTGAAAGTCTGGATGAAGATTTCGATGTCGCTTCCATGGAAGGAATGGATGAAGAAGAGGCTGAGATGTTTGCGGATGCAGATTTGGATATCACAGATGTTACAATGGAAACAAATGCGGAATCTGCTTCAGCTGTCATAGAGGAAATGCCGGAAACGGCACAGGCAGATAATGATTCCGGAACTGTTGATATTCCAGGAGAAGCTGTTTTTACCAATACCATGTCCGTAACTTCGTTAGCAGAAGCTAACTTGATAAAAGAACAGACCAGAGCACAAAACAAAGCGGTATTATTGGATATTATCAATAATGAAAATGTTTCGGAAGCAGCAAAGCAGGATGCCATCAACAGTATGATCGCATTGACGGATGTGGCACAGAAAGAATGCGATGCAATGGTTATGTTACAGGCAAAAGGGTTTTCAGAAAATGTGGTAAGTATTAATGGAGAATTTGCGGATGTCTGTATTGGAATGAATGAATTAAGTCAGGTTCAGATTGCACAGATTGAAGATATTGTGAAAAGGAAGACAGGAATACCTGCGGAAAACATCACAATTTCTCCGGTAGGGCAGAATTAAAATCCATACTTTATACAATTTGATGGATGTGGTATAATTTAAATAATTTTGTGAAATAATATAATACCAAAGTCAAAACCAAACAATTTGCATGGTGATAAATGATTTTGAATGATAAGAGTGTAAAGCGTACAGCAATCTGTGGTTAATCGGGATGTGTAATTGCGTGACAAAGTGGCGATTTATATACATAAAATAAAATTTAATGAGTGATGAAGATACGAGGAGATGACAATATGAAACGAATAATATTAATCGTATTGGACAGTTTCGGAATTGGGGCAGCACCTGATGCTGAAGCCTTTCACGATGCAGGTACATCAACAATTGGTTCATGTGCAAAAAGTCCGTTTTTTAAATTACCTAACCTGAAAAAGATGGGATTATTCAATATTGATGGTGTGGCGGTTGGAGAGAAAGAACAACATCCGATTGCCGGTTATGCCAGAATGAAAGAAGCTTCCATGGGAAAAGATACAACCATCGGTCATTGGGAGATTGCGGGAATAAAGTCTCTTCGGCCGCTTCCTACATATCCGGACGGCTTTCCAAAGGAAATACTGGATGAATTTTCCAAACGGACCGGCAGGGGGATTTTATGTAATAAGCCATATTCCGGTACGGAGGTTATCAAAGATTATGGTGATGAACATGTAAAGACCGGGGATTTGATTGTATATACATCTGCCGACAGTGTTTTTCAGATCGCTGCACATGAAGATGTGGTTCCGGTAGAAACATTGTATGAATATTGTCATATTGCAAGAGAAATTTTGCAAGGCGTACACGGTGTCGGACGTGTGATTGCCAGACCGTTTATCGGAGAAAGCGGCAATTATACCCGCACTCCCAGAAGACATGACTATTCTTTGAAACCACCGCGTGATACGATGTTAAATCAGATACAGAAGTTCGGAAAGGATGTTCTTGCAATCGGTAAAATCAATGATATTTTTGCCGGAAGCGGAATTACGGAGTTTGTGTATACCTCAGGCAATGAAGATGGCATAGAAAAGACTGTGGAATATTTAAAAAGAGATTTTAACGGTCTGTTATTTGTCAATTTAGTGGATTATGATATGCTGTATGGTCATAGACGGGATATCGATGGCTATGCCAAAGCTTTGGCGTATTTTGATGAAAAACTGCCCTTGATATTATCTGAATTAAAAGATGATGATGTTTTGATGCTGACTGCAGACCACGGATGTGATCCGGGATACCGGCTTTCTACGGATCATACCAGGGAATATACCCCCTATATCTTTTATGGGAAAAATATAAAATCCGGCAATTATGGTACGAAAGATACTTTTGCAGACATTGCGGCAACTGTATTACATTTGTTGGATTTGGAAAATAATACAGACGGAAAAAGTCTGGTATAACATTTGGAGGAACGATTTGTGAGTAACCTTGAGCATGAAATAAACAGACGAAGAACATTTGCGATTATTTCGCATCCCGATGCCGGTAAAACGACATTGACAGAAAAGTTTTTGCTATATGGAGGAGCCATCAATCTGGCAGGAAGTGTAAAGGGAAAAGCGACAGCCAGACATGCAGTTTCTGACTGGATGGAAATTGAAAAGGAAAGAGGTATTTCGGTTACATCTTCTGTACTGCAGTTTGAATATGATAATTATTGCATCAATATTCTGGATACCCCCGGACATCAGGATTTCTCGGAGGATACTTACCGTACTTTGATGGCTGCCGATTCTGCGGTCATGGTTATTGATGCATCAAAGGGTGTGGAAGCACAGACCAGAAAACTGTTTAAGGTTTGTGTTATGAGACATATTCCGATTTTTACATTTATCAATAAAATGGACCGCGATGCCAATGATACCTTTGATTTATTGGATGAAATAGAAAAAGAACTTGGTATTGCTACCTGTCCCATCAATTGGCCAATTGGTTCCGGCAAAGAGTTTAAAGGGGTGTATGACAGAAAGAGTAAGAGTGTCATTACGTATTCTGATACGCAAAAAGGTACAAAAGAAGGAGAAACACAGGTTATTCCCGTTGAAAACAGGGAGGAGTTGTTAAATCACATCGGACAGGCAGCAGAAGATAAACTGATGGAAGAAATTGAACTGTTAGATGGTGCCAGTGCTGAATATGATCTCTCATTGATTCAGAGTGGAGATCTGACACCCGTATTTTTTGGATCAGCACTTACCAACTTTGGTGTGGAAATTTTTTTGAAACACTTTTTGGAAATGACAACGACACCGCTTCCCAGAAAGTCCGATATCGGATTTGTTGATCCGGTAAAAAATGATTTTTCGGCATTTGTATTTAAAATTCAGGCAAATATGAATAAGGCACACCGTGACAGGATTGCATTTATGCGGATTTGTTCCGGAAGGTTTGATGCATCAGCAGAAGTAAAACATGTGCAGGGAAACAAAACGATGCGTCTTTCACAACCGCAGCAGCTTATGGCTAATGACCGTAAGATTTTGGATGAAGCATATGCCGGAGATATTATCGGTGTATTCGACCCGGGTATTTTTTCCATCGGAGATACTATTTGTATGCCAAAAGACAAGTTCCGTTATGAAGGAATTCCGACCTTTGCTCCGGAGCATTTTGCAAGAGTACGTCAGCTTGATACAATGAAAAGAAAGCAATTTGTAAAAGGAATTACACAGATTGCACAGGAAGGTGCCATTCAGATTTTTCAGGAATTTAATACCGGAATGGAGGAAATTATTGTTGGAGTTGTGGGTGTTTTGCAGTTTGACGTACTAAAATTCCGATTGGAAAATGAATATAATGTTGAAATTAAGTTGGAAAATCTGCCATATGAATATATTCGCTGGATTGTAAATAAAGATTTAGATCTCAATCAGATTTCAGGTACATCCGATATGAAAAAAATCAAAGATTTAAAAGGAAATCCCTTGCTTTTATTTTCCCATGAATGGAGTATCGGCATGACCCTGGACCGCAATAAAGGCTTAGAGCTTGCCGAATTTGGAAAGAACGATTAAATTTGGAGTAAGAATGAAAAAATCAACATCAATTATCTGTTTGCTAGGTTGTCTTGTTTTTTTATTACAGGGCTGTGTTTTTTATACTGATAATACAGAAACACCAACGTTTCAAAATATCACTTCAGAAAACGCTGATAAAGAAACAACAGGCGAAAAAACATCCGGTAAAGAAATGTCCGGTGAAGAAGCTTTTGAACAGGATGTTACGCTTAAAGATTATGTTTCTGATTTGTTATCGGAAGAAAAAAACACAAACTCTACCGTTATAGAAGAGAATGATGCATCTGATACAGATGGATTTGAGGAAAAGGGATATTGTTTTACACAACTTTCCCAAGAAGAAAAGAATGTCTATGCTCAGGTATATCATGCAATCACAGACCGGTTGGAAGTATCAGTTTCTACCTTGTCTACGGATTTTCTGGACAAAGTGTTTAACTGCGTACTCTATGATCATCCGGAATTGTTTTATTTGGACGGATATCAGTGTACGACCAGATCCAGAAATGATGTTACGGTTTCATTATCATTTTGTGCAAATTATATTTATGATGAAGAAGAAACTCTGGAATACCAGCAAAAACTGGAGCGCGAGATAGAAACACTGTTACTTTCGGCTCCAAGGCAGGGAAGTGACTATGATAAAGTAAAATATGTTTTTGACACTATTATAACCAATACGGACTATGTCATGAACTGTGTAGATAATCAGAATATCCTTTCTGTTTTTTTGTATCATCAGTCAGTCTGTAACGGATATGCAAAAGCTACACAATTATTGTTAAACAGGCTGGGTGTGGAATCGGTGGTCGTGAATGGAATTGCAGATGGAGAATCTCATGCATGGAATCTGGTTATGGCAGATGGAGCGTGGTATTATCTGGATACAACATGGGGAGATGCCGACTTTAAAGATAATCGTTATCAGGATGTAAATCCAATTAATTATGACTATTTTATGGTTGACTCCCAGTCCTTGAGCAAAACACATGAGGTGGACAGGCTGGTAGCATTGCCGGATTGTGTTGCAAGAGAATGTAATTATTATGTACATGAAAATTTATATTTAAACGGTCTGGATCCGGAACAGCTTGGTGAAATTTTTGACAGAGGATATGTTTTAAGTGCACAAACTGTGCAGTTTAAGTGTGCAAATGATGCGGTATATGATGAAATTTACAACTATCTGGTCGATGAGCAGCATGCCTTTGATTATCTGGATGCGGATAACAGTATAACGTATGTTGCTGATGAGAACTCGAATACATTTTGTTTTTGGCTTTTCAATTAAGGAGTTTTTTGCTATAATGAGGTTCGAATAGACACTGGTATCACATATAGGGAAGGAGTTTTCTATGGAAAAAGAATTGGAAAGAGAAGCTTATACCTTAAAAGATGACGGAAACGACGGTGTTGTTTCCATTGCGGATGATGTGGTTGCGATGATTGCATCCATTGCCGCAACAGAAGTTGAAGGTGTTGCTTCCATGGTTGGAAATATTACAAATGAATTGATGAGTCGTGTGGGCATGAAAAAATTGACCAAAGGTGTCAAGGTTTCCGTGATAGAAGGTAAAGTCAATGTAGATTTGGCAATTACCATTGATTATGGTTATAATATTCCGGAGACATGCCAGAGTGTCCAGAGTAAAGTCAAAGTTGCCATCGAGAGTATGACAGGATTAGACGTTGATGTTGTGAATATCCGCATCGGCGGCATTAATATGAAAGATTGATTTTTACCGAGGAAACATCATGACCAGAAGAAATTTAAGAATACAGATATTTAAACTACTGTTTCGTGTGGAGTTCAATCAGCCGGATGAAATGCCGGAACAAATGGCTTTGTTTTTTGATGCCGAGGAAACCATTGATGAAGATGCACAGGCAGAAATACAGGAAAAATATGAAGCAATAGCCGGTAAGCTTACAGAACTTGATCAAATGCTCAATGAGAAAGCTACCGGATGGACGACGACGCGCATGGGAAAGGTTGATTTAGCCATATTGAGACTTGCGCTTTATGAGATTCTGTATGATGATAAGGTTCCGGCTTCCGTTGCAATAAACGAAGCCGTAGAAATTGCAAAAAAATTTGGACAGGACGAATCACCGTCTTTCATAAATGGTATTCTTGCCAAATTTGTTAATTAGAGGATGATCATGAAAAACGTTTATTCTGTATCATGGGTAAATGCTTATCTGAAGGATATGATTTCCAATGATATTCTTTTAAAGTCCTTGTATGTAAAGGGTGAAGCGAGCAATGTGAAATATCATTCCTCGGGTCACCTTTATTTTACATTAAAGGAGAAAGATTCCATTATTCAGTGCGCCATGTTTTCAGGCTATCAAAAGAAGGGACTTAGTTTTCGGTTAAAAGACGGAGATGAAGTGATTGTCCGATGCAGTGTTGATTTATATGAAAAGGGTGGAACATATAAACTAAAAGTTACGGAGATGTATTCTGCCGGTGCCGGAAAAATCAATGAAGCATATGAGAAATTAAAAGCCGAATTAGAAGAGATGGGGATGTTTGATCCCTGCTATAAAAGAAAACTGCCGGATTATGTGAATCGAATCGGTGTTGTAGCGGCTTATCCCGGAGAAGCCGTACATGATATTATTGAAAATGCCACCAAAAGGAATCCTTATATCGAGATTCTTGTTTATCCGTCCTATGTACAGGGAGAACAGGCTGTGCAGAGTATTGTAAACGGAATTCATGCACTTGAAAAAATGGGAGTCGACACCATTATTCTCGGTCGTGGAGGTGGTTCGGTGGAAGACCTTTGGGCTTTTAATGAGCGTCTTGTCGCAGAAACCATTTTTAATTGTGAAATTCCCATTATATCAGCAATCGGACATGAAAAGCAGGTGCCGATAGCTGATCTGGTTGCCGATGTCAGAGTGTCGACACCGACAGCAGCTGCCGTTGCCGCAACACAGGATGTTGCGGATATATTTTTGCAGTTTGATGCGTATGAGAGACGATGTTTCCAGATTATGAGCCGTAAGATTAGGACCATGAAAATGCAACTTCAAAGTAATGAAAAGCGATTGGAGGCATTGTCACCCAAAAACAAATTAAAAGAACAAAAAATCCGTCTGAGTCATTACGAAGAGCGCATCGAACAAAATATTAAGGTCAATCTGGAAAAGGATAAATATCGATTGCTGCGAATTGCGGACATGTTGGAACGTGATTTTGACCGAAGTTTCGAACAGTATAAACATCATTTTGCAATTCTTGCCGGCAGGATGGAAGCCGTGTCCCCTATGAAGCGGCTGGCGAGTGGATATGCTTTTGTAAAAAATGAAAAAGGAAAAAAGATATCCGGTGTTTCACAGTTGCATAAACAGGATCTTGTATCGCTGCACTATCTGGATGGATTTGCGGATGCGGTTATCAAAGATATCCATATGAATTTGGAGGAGAAAAATGGCAACGAAAAAGAAATTGAACATAGATGAAATGTTTCAGAAAATTGAAGATCAGATTCAGATATTGGAAAGAGAAGATGTTCCCTTAGAGGAATCGTTAACGGCCTACGAAGAGGGTATGAAATATATTAAGTCGTGTCATGAAGCAATCACAAGTGTTGAAAAGAAGGTTATGCTGATACGTGAGAATGGAGAAACGGATGAACTTTAAAGAAGAGTTGAATCAAAAAGTGGAAGAGATAGAAAATATGATTTTTTCAAAGCTTCCCAAAGAAGAAGGGCCTCAAAAAACGGTAATTCAGGCCATGCGTTACAGTGTGATGGCAGGAGGAAAAAGATTAAGACCTTTATTAATGCAGGAAGCATATCGTTTGTTTGGGAAAGAGGATTCCAAGGTGTATCCGTTTATGGCCGCACTGGAGTATATTCACAATTATTCTCTGGTTCATGACGATTTACCTGCAATGGATAATGATGAATATCGGAGAGGCCGGAAAACGACACATGTTGTTTATGGTGAAGATTTGGCAATTCTTGCCGGTGATGCGTTGTTAAACTATGCATTTGAAACCATTGCTGAGGGAATGGAAAAGCATCCGTCAGATGCCGGTATGGTAAAAGCATTCCGTATTTTTTCCAAAAAAGCCGGAATCTTTGGAATGGTTGGCGGACAGAGTGTAGATGTCATCAATGAAAATAATAATGCGAATATGAACCTTGATGACATTCTGTTTATCCATGAAAACAAAACAGCTGCTTTGATTGAATGTGCATTGATGTGTGGAGCTGCGTTAGCGGGGGCTAATGATGAACAGATTTCACAGATGGAAAAAGTTGGTTCCAATATTGGTCTGGCATTCCAGATTCAGGACGATATTTTAGATGCTACCGGTTCTTTTAAAGAATTGGGCAAACCCATTGGCAGTGATGCAAAAAATCAAAAAGCTACTTATCTTTCTCTTCAGGGAATGGAAAAGTCGGCAGCTGATGTAAAGAGACTGTCAGAAGAGGCTGTTACTATTCTAGGGCAGATGCCAAATCGCAATCTGTTTTTGGAAGATCTTGTTATGTCTTTGGTGGAAAGACGAAGTTAGTTGGCAGAACAAACAATTATTTTGTAACGATTTTGATTTTGAATTTAAGCTGAAACTCATTGGGTAAGGATTATGATTTTAGAACAAATACAGAAAGAAAATGATATCAAAAAAATTGATCCAAAAGATTACAAATTGCTGGCAGAAGAAATCCGTACATTTCTAATTGAAAAAATCAGTGAAAACGGAGGTCATCTGGGTTCAAATTTAGGGACTGTTGAATTGACAATGGCTCTTCACCTGGTACTGGACCTGCCAAAGGATAAAATCATCTGGGATGTCGGACATCAGTCCTATACACATAAGCTTTTAACAGGACGCCGGGATGGTTTTGATTCATTGCGGAAATTTGGAGGCATGAGCGGTTTTCCAAAACGAAAAGAAAGTCAGTGTGATGCATTCGATACCGGACACAGTTCAACATCGCTTTCAGCGGGATTGGGGCTGGTAAAAGCCAGAGATATCCTACATGAAGATTACAAGGTTGTATCCGTTATCGGAGATGGATCTTTAACAGGGGGAATGGCGTATGAAGCCTTAAACAATGCCTCCCGTATGGGTTCAAATTTTATGATTGTATTAAATGACAACAATATGTCGATTGCGGAAAATATCGGCGGTATTTCCAATTATTTAAACGGAATCCGAACCAATGAAAAATATTTGGGATTAAAAGACAGCATTTATTACGGATTAAAGGATGGTTCCAAACAGAGACAGAAAGTTGTAAAAGGCATCCAAAATGTGAAAAACAGTATTAAACAGCTGGTGATTCCCGGAATGTTTTTTGAAGATATGGGTATTACCTATCTTGGACCGGTGGACGGACATGATATCAGAGCCATGAGGAAGGTTTTCAACGAAGCGAAAAGCGTAAAAAATGCGGTTCTAATTCATGTGATTACGCAAAAAGGAAAAGGATATGAACCGGCAAGAAAGCATCCTTCCAGATTTCATGGTGCCGAGCCTTTTGATATTGAAACGGGAATCCCCAAAAAGCAGAAAGAGCAGGCTTCCTATACGGATGTTTTTGCAACGGTTATTAATAAACTGGCTGAAAAAGATGATAAAATTGTCGCTATTACTGCGGCTATGCCGGATGGTACGGGATTAAAGCGGTTTTCCAGCCGTTATCCGGATCGCTTTTTTGATGTCGGTATTGCGGAAGAACATGCGGTTACCTTTGCTGCCGGATTAGCGGCAGGCGGCTTGAAACCGGTAGTTGCCATTTATTCCTCATTTTTACAGCGCGCCTATGATCAGATTGTACATGATGTATGTATTCAAAATCTTCCGGTCGTATTTGCAATAGACCGGGCAGGTCTGGTAGGCAGTGACGGAGAGACACATCAGGGTATTTTTGACCTTTCTTATTTATCAGGCATTCCAAACATGCATATAATGGCTCCTAAAAATAAATGGGAATTGTCGGATATGTTAAAATTTGCTATCCGGTTTGACGGACCGATTGCCATTCGATATCCACGGGGAAAGGCCTGTGATCTTATGAAAGAATACCGTGCGCCTATTGAATATGGGAAAGCTGAGATTTTGGAAACCGGAAAAGATATTGCGATTTTAGCAGTCGGCAGTATGGTTGAAACTGCACTTATGGTAAGGCAAATTTTAGAAGCAGATGGAATGCATCCTACACTTGTCAATGTCCGCTTTGTAAAACCGATTGATACGGAAACGATTGATCGGCTTATGGAAAATCACAGTGTTATTGTGACGATGGAAGAAAATGTCTTATGCGGTGGTTTTGGTGAAAAAGTATTAACCTATGTACAGGAAAAAAACAGAGATGTACAAGTAATTTCCATTGCACTTCCGGATGCTTATGTTGAACACGGCAATGTTGATTTGCTGAAAAAAGAGTTGGGAATTGATGCCGAAACGATTGCCGGACGAATTAGGGCAAAATTGGTTAATTAAGAAATTTAACCACTATGATTCTAACGGATTGCTACCCTGATATTATAAAAAAGAAATACAGATTCAATAATTAACAGAAAAAAGAGAAACATAAATGAAAGAACGTTTGGATATTCTTTTAGTAAAACGGAATTTGGCGCCGTCCAGAGAAAAAGCAAAAGCAGTCATTATGTCAGGCATTGTTTATGTGGATGGACAAAAAGAGGATAAAGCAGGATCTGTTTTTGAAGAAACGGTCCAAATTGAGGTTCGGGGAAATACCTTACCATATGTCAGCAGAGGTGGATTGAAATTAGAAAAAGCTTTTGCGGTTTTTCCGATACAGGTAAAAGATTTTACCTGTATTGATATCGGAGCATCTACCGGAGGCTTTACGGACTGTATGTTGCAAAACGGAGCAAAAAAGGTATATGCGGTTGATGTCGGTCACGGACAGCTCGATTGGAAACTCCGCAATGACGAACGGGTTATCTGCATGGAGAAGACCAATTTCCGTTATGTGACCAGTGAACAGATATCGGAAGAGCTGGACTTTGCTGCAACGGATGTTTCGTTTATTTCGCTGACCAAGATTCTTCCGCCCGCAAAGGCTTTATTAAAAAAAGATGCTTATATGGTCTGCCTGATTAAACCACAGTTTGAAGCCGGCAGGGAAAAAGTAGGAAAAAAAGGAGTTGTGACTGATCCTAAAGTTCATAAAGAAGTAATCGAGCATGTGGAATTGTATGCTGCTTCCATAGGATTTGAAGTCATTGCGCTTGATTTTTCTCCAATTAAAGGACCGGAAGGAAATATTGAATATTTACTGTTGCTAAAAAATGTTTCAGATACAGAGACGAAAGCACCGTTATCGGAAATAGAAGCCGTGGTCACAGCTTCACAAAATGCACTTTCACATAAGTAGGATGAATATGAAAAAAGTATATATTATTACAAATACAGCAAAAGATCCGTCATTATCCGTTACACACAGTCTTGTTTCTTTGTTGAAAGAATATGAGATCGAAAGTGTTTTGGCACCAGAGCCACTTACGGATGATGTTGAGTGCATCCTTGTTTTGGGTGGAGATGGTACCCTGTTAAAGGCATCAACGGATTATGCGGATAAAAATATCCCATTTCTTGGAATCAACTTAGGAACACTTGGTTTTATGACGGAGGTCGAAATCAGTCAGATGGATTCTGCCGTTCGTGCACTTTTGGATCAGACTTATACAATAGAAGAACGCATGATGTTAAATGGGAGTATCCAATTAAAATCAGGAGAAACCTATTTTGGTCATGCTTTAAACGATATTGTTCTGACAAGAAAAGGTTCGTTGCGCATTCTGGCATTCGATATTTTTGTCAACGGTCGTTTTTTAAACAGCTACAAGGCAGATGGTATGATTGTATCAACACCGACCGGTTCTACAGGATACAATATGTCTGCGGGGGGACCTATCATCGAACCGAAAGCAAAAATGATTTTACTGACACCGATTTGTCCGCACACGTTAAATGCCAGAAGCATTGTTTTGTCTGCGGATGATGAAATTGTGATTAAGATTACGAATGGCAGAAATGGCGAAAAACAGGATATGGAAGTGAATTTTGACGGTTCCGTATCCAGAAATCTGACGACCGGAGATGAGATTAAAATTACAAAATCGGAAAAAGTTACGCAGTTTATCCGGTTAAGTCATGTCAGCTTCTTGGAAATCTTAAATAAAAAATTTAACGATTAAAAATGTTTTTTATTTAGGTTGATTTCATATAAAATGATGTACGGGGATTATGAGTATTTCAAAGCAATGAGAAAATTCCGTACATCATTATGAATGAAAATAACTTTATATTTATCTTACATAGAATCAGAATTAGGAGAGATGATGCAAGGATAAGGAGATAAAGATGTTAGATAGTATACAGGTAAAAAATGTGGCTTTAATTGATGCTGCTGAGGTCGAATTTGAAAAAGGACTGAATATTCTGACCGGAGAAACCGGTGCCGGAAAGTCAATTTTATTATCATCGGTTCAACTGGCGCTTGGAGCAAAGGCAGATAAAAGTCTGATCAGACAGGGAGCGGAATATGCGTCCGTTACTTTGTCTTTTTCACCCAGCAAAGCACAGAGAGAGCAATTACATAATTTGGATATTGATTGTGAAGATGATATTCTGATTTTACAAAGAAGAATATATCCAACCAAAAGTGTCTGCAAAATCAATGGGGAAACCGTTGTCCAAAAAACAATGCAGTCTGTGGCGGAACTATTAATTGATATTCATGGTCAAAGAGAACACCAGGCTGTTTTAAAAGCATCTGTCCAGGAAGAAATGCTGGATGCATATTGTATGGATGCTATCTTGACGGATTTGGAAAAAACAAAGCTTTTATATCAGGAATATAAAGATTTGGAAAAGCAGCTGCTGGATTTAGAAGGGCAGGATACAAACAGAGAAAGAGAACTGGATTTTGCCAGATTTGAATTGGATGAAATACAGAAAGCCGAACTGAAGCTTCACGAAGACGAAGAATTGCAGGAACAATATGAACGATTATCCAATGCTAAAAAAATTAAAGATAGTGTCGGTAATGCCAATGATGTGTTATGCAGTTCCAATCAGAGTATTTTAAACAGTCTTTCTTTGGTACTTCGCGATTTAAGTCAGGTCAAGGATTACGATGCAGAGTTAGCACAGGTTTATTCACAACTGTCTGACGTGGAGAATAGTATACAGGATTGCGGTCATTTTCTGGACCGTTATTTGGATCGTTTTGGATTGGAGAGTGGTGATCTGGCAGCTGTGACGGAGCGGCTGAATCTGATTAATCATCTCAAAGACAAATATGGTAATTCGTTGGAAGATATTCTGCAATATGCAGAGGATTTATCCGATAAAATTGAACAGATTGAAAATCGTGAACAATATCTGATTGATAAACAAAAAGAATTAGAGAAGTTAAAAGCTGAATATGAAAGCTATTCTCAAAAACTGCATAAGATGCGAGCAAAGATGGCTAAAGATTTGTCCGACAAAATGATGCAGGCGCTTGCCGATCTCAATTTTGAACAATGCCGGTTTGAAGTAGAATGTGAATACCGGAAAGATCAAATGAAAAAGAACGGATGCAGTTATATTACGTTTATGATTTCTTTAAATCGCGGTGAGCCGTTAAAGCCATTGGCGGCTGTTGCCAGTGGTGGAGAATTATCAAGAATTATGCTTGCGTTTAAGTCTGTGTTTGCAGATAAAGATCAGACGGAAACGTTGGTGTTTGATGAAATCGATGCCGGCATCAGTGGAAAGACTGCTTGGAAAGTTTCGGAAAAACTGGCAGTTTTACGAAACAATCATCAGGTAATCTGCATCACACATTTACCGCAGATTGCTGCGATGGCAGATGTTCATTTTTGTATTGAAAAATCATCTTCTGATGAAAGGACAAGCACAACCGTAGAAAAACTGGATGAAAATGAAAGCATTGCCGAAATCGGAAGACTATTAGGAACCGATCAATTAACCGATGCCGTTTTACAAAATGCGTTGGAAATGAAAAATATGGCAAAGCAGACAAAACAATACTAAAGTAAAAATGTAAAACATTGAAATACTAAAGAAGGAGAAATAATTCTCCTTCTTTTTTTTTAGCGATGAGAAAAATGCAATGTCATGAGGTGTTTTTATGAAAAAATATAAGATATGTTTATATATTGCTTTTATTTGTTCAGTCTGTATGAGTATCGTACTCTTTGAGTACCTGTTCTATCGTCAAATTCCGGATGTCATCTATCTAAAGGATGGAAATGTGGAAGAATTTGAGTTTTCTTTGCCGGTTACGGGAGAAATAACGGAAGATGTGCCGGCTGTCGAAACATTTGGTAATGCACAGAGCCCAATTGAAGAAATAAATGAACAGACACTGGGTCCGAATTATACAAAAACAAAAACGGAACAATATATTTGGAAAATCAAGTTATTTGGAATGTTTCCGTTAAAGGATGTCAGACTTGAGGTTGTTGAGGATAAGTATGTGTATCCGGTTGGTTGCCCTGTCGGTATCTATGTCAAATCGGAAGGAGTTTTAGTAGCAGGATTGGGGAATGTTAAAACAACACCGACAACGGAAGAATGTCCCTGCAATCACATTTTACAGGCTGGTGATTATATTTTGGAAGTCAACGGACAGACCGTAAGTTTGAAAAATGATGTCATCAATCTAGTCCGGGAAGCGCAAGGGAATTCCATTATTCTAACCATACGAAGAAATGGGGAAATCAGTCAGGTTGAGGTTGTACCGGTTTTGAATTTGGAAGGTGTATATCAGATTGGCGTGTGGGTGCGGGATTCGGCACAGGGAATTGGCACGTTGACTTATATCGATGAAGATGGCTGTTTTGGTGCTTTAGGACATGGAATTAATGATATTGATACAGCCAAGCTTTTAGATGTTGACTACGGTGGTCTGTATGAAACGGAAATTGTAAGTGTAAAAAAAGGTTCGAACGGTGAACCGGGAGAAATATCCGGTGTTATTCGTTTTTTGGATAGTGCAAAAATCGGATCAATTGAAAATAATACAGCAAATGGAATATATGGAAAAACACTGGAAAATGAAACGGTGGTAGATTATGAATCCATAGAGAAATATCCGGTTGCATTAAAACAGGAAATTCGTTTGGGTGATGCTCAGATAGCTTTTATGTCCGGAAAAGAATGGAATTTATACAACATTGAAATAACAAATATTGATTATAGCCAGAGTGAGGGAAACAGAGGATTGGTTATCAAAGTAACCGATCCGGAATTAATTGATAAAACCGGTGGAATTATTCAGGGAATGAGCGGCTCGCCCATTCTTCAGGACGGTAAAATAATTGGAGCTGTAACACACGTTTTTGTAAATGATCCGACAAAAGGATATGGCATATTTATTGAAAACATGTTAAAGCATTGAGACTGGGCAGTCCACTCGGAAAATGATACGACGCAGGCTTGCTTGCAGGATTATTATTTTTGCGAGTGGACTATCCGGCGATAGCCGCCCAACCGACGGACACGAAGTGTCTGGCGGTTGGGCCTTGACAGTTGGACCTTGACAGTTGGGCCCGCGACATATTTAGTTGATTTTCAAAAAATGATAATTTACAATATATTATGAGATGGCAAGATATAGTATTTTGTATACATCACATAATTATACAAAGGAAGACGTAACATAGTACGAATAGAGAAAGGAAATCCTGTGTTATGAGATTTGAAACAAAAAACAATTTGCGTTACTTTATTTTTGAAGAAGTTACCATTATGGATATTGAAGTATCTGCAGGCAGCGTGACATTGGTAATGAAGGGGTTAATTGTAAAAGGAAATAATCCGAATAATGAAGAGTGTGTGGATCGTTTTGTTGACACGGCAAACCTGCGGTTTGTAGGTGGTCAAATTTCTAATGTTGTAAAAGAAGGTTATAAATACTATGATGCAAACGGAAATTTATTGGAAGAAAAACCGGATGAACCTGTTTTGCTGACAGATATTGATGTACTTTTAAAAAACTGCAAAGAAGTTGCTTTATATGATGTTGTTGCACTGTCTGAAAGTGATAGTGGTTATGTGTATCAGGTTGGGATTGATTTAAATGAGAATGATACCTATTGGATTGATATTTCATGCGAACAGACGATTGTGGAGTGGGAACGTTTTATGAACAAAGTCATGTGATTTGTTTTAGAAATTAGTTCTTGAAATTATTAATTGGTTATGCTATGATTACGTTTGTGTGACATAAGGAGGTCAATCAATGAGTACATTAAGATTAGTTTTAACGATTCTTTATATAATAGATTGTGTATTTTTGTTAGTAGTCGTATTAATGCAAGAAGGCAAATCACAGGGACTGGGAGCCATTGGCGTAGGTAACGAAAGTTATTGGTCCAAGAACAAGGCAAGATCAAAAGAAGGAAAACTGGTTATGGTTACAACCATTTCCGCTGTCTTGTTTATGGTATTTTCGGTAGTATTAAACTTAAACCTGTTTTAGACAAAAGCACTCTTCATTAAGAGTGCTTTTTTAGTAGGAAAAAGATATGAAAAATTTTGAAGAAAGAAAAAAGACAATTGAACATTTTATTTTAAGTGAACTCTATGTTCCGATGAAAGAAAAAGAACTGGCTATCATGCTGCAGGTTCATCCGGATGATCGGGCCGAATTTAAAAGAGCTTTGGAAGAACTGCTTATGGAAAATCGTTTGCAGTTGACAAAAAGAGGAAGATATATCAAACCCGAGGAAAAAATTATAACCGGAACATTTATTTCCAATGCAAAAGGATTTGGCTTTGTGGAAGTAGAAGGACATGAGGAAGATTATTATGTTCCGGAGAGCAAAGTGAATGGCGCTTTTCATCAGGATAAGGTAGATATCCGTCTTTTGCCGGGACAGCGCGGAAAAAGGCAGGAAGCAGAGGTTATCCGGATTGTAGAAAGATCTGTGTCATCTGTGGTCGGAACTTTTCAAAAACAGAAGAATTTCGGATTTGTTGTTCCCGACAATTTAAAGATTGCGCAGGATATTTTTATTGCAAAAGAACATACCAATGGGGCTGTTGACGGTCATAAAGTGGTTGTTGAAATTCTAAACTATGGAAAAGATAATAAAAATCCTGAAGGTAAGATTACCGAAATTCTTGGTCATATCAATGATCCAGGTGTTGATATCCTTTCCATTGTAAAAGGCTTTGATTTGCCTATGGAATTTTCGGAAAAAATATTGAATCAGGCTATGCGGGTATCGAATCCGGTATCAAAAGCTGATATGGAAGGCAGACTGGATTTAAGAGATGTTTTAATGGTTACCATTGATGGGGAAGATGCCAAGGATTTAGATGATGCAGTCAGTCTTACTGTGGATGAAAATGGCTATCATTTAGGTGTCCATATTGCGGACGTGTCCAACTATGTACAGGAAAACTCAGCGCTTGATAGAGAAGCGTTAAAGAGAGGGACGAGTGTATATCTGGTAGACAGGGTGATTCCGATGCTTCCGCATACGTTATCAAACGGAATCTGTTCCTTGAATGAAAAAGAAGACCGTCTGGCACAAAGCTGTCTAATGGACATCAATGAAAAGGGTGAAGTGGTCGACTACCGGATAGCAGAAACCGTGATTAACGTAGACAGACGCATGAGTTATAAAGTGGTTGCGGATATTCTGGAAAATCATGATGAAAATCTTTGTGAAGAATACCGCGACTTTGTTCCGATGTTTGAAGAAATGGCTAAGTTAGCAGCTATTCTTAGAAACAAACGTAAGAAAAGGGGATCTATTGATTTTGATTTTGAAGAAAGCAAGATTATTTTGGATTCAGAGGGCAGACCGACCGATATTAAGCCATATGAGCGAAATGTTGCCACAAAAATGATTGAGGATTTTATGCTGATAGCCAACGAAACGGTAGCTTCGCATTTTTATTGGCTTGAGACGCCGTTTGTCTACCGGACACATGAATCGCCCGATCCTGAAAAAATTAAGAAACTGGCACTTTTTATTTCCAATTTCGGATATCATCTGAAATCATCACAGGAGGATATTCATCCGAAAGAACTGCAAAAGCTGTTGGCTTCGATAGAAGGGACGGAAGAAGAAAACTTAATCAGCCGCCTAACATTGCGCAGTATGAAACAGGCAAGATATTCGTCGGATTGTACCGGACACTTTGGATTAGCTTGTCCATATTACTGTCACTTTACTTCACCGATTCGTAGGTATCCGGATTTGCAGATTCACAGGATTATAAAAGAATACCTGCGAGGACGGCTGACAGAGGAACGGATGGAACACTATAGGAGTATTCTTGATACCGTATGTAAAAAGTCCTCCGAATTGGAGAGACGTGCTGATGAAGCGGAGAGAGAAACGGAGAAGTGTAAGAAAGCTCAGTATATGGGAGAGCGGATTGGTAAACACTATAAAGGTGTCGTTTCCGGTGTGACAGCATGGGGAATCTATGTGGAACTGGATAACACCGTCGAAGGACTGATTCATATTTCCAAAATTCCGGGTGATTACTACATTTTTGATGAGACGAATTATGAAATATACGGTGAAAAGACAAAACAGACATTTAAACTCGGACAGACCGTCGAAGTGATCGTAAATGATGTTGATTTTGTCTCCAATACGGTTGATTTTTTACTGTATGATGAGGAGGAAGAGTAATGGCAAAAGAATCCATGAAACTGGTAGCAAATAATAAAAAAGCATACCATGATTTCTTTATTGATGAAAAATATGAGGCCGGAATTGAGCTGCACGGCACGGAAGTAAAATCCCTTCGCATGGGAAAGTGCAGCATCAAAGAGGCTTTTGTACGAATTGAAAACGGAGAAGCATTTATTTACGGTATGAATATCAGCCCCTATGAAAAAGGCAATATTTTCAACAAGGATCCGTTACGTATTAAAAAACTGCTTCTTCACAAAGTGGAAATCCGCAAGCTGGGCGGAAAAATGTCTGAAAAAGGATATACCATTGTTCCGCTTCAGGTCTATTTTAAAGATGGTAAGGCAAAAGTGGAAATAGGTCTTGCAAGAGGTAAGAAGTTGTATGACAAACGTGAGTCTATTGCCAAGAAAGATCAGCGACGAGAAGTGGAGCGGGAATTTAAAGTGAAAAATCTGTAACAGATAAGGTGGTTGGAACAGTGACAAATTGGGCGATGTTGCATTTTCGCAATCTCCGTTGAGTGCAATTATTAATGGCAATTTCTTAGTATGCATATTTTGTACCATCAGCGGTGTAGTTGTGTCTTTATATATATTCAATAAACCTGATTTGAAGGATTTGGGAAAACATATGATAATGCGCTATTTTAGATTAATGGTGCCTGTTTTTGCGTGTTTTGTATTGGTTTTCGTTTTTATGAAAGCGAATCTGTTTGTGTCGGAGGATTTGGCAGACATTACTTTTTATAGAGGATGGATACAGATATACTATAACGAGGAAGTGAATCTTTTAAATTTACTATATTGTTCCCTGTTTAAAGTATGGTTTATTGGAGATAATACATATACAGGCGCATTTTGGATGCTTACTTTTATGTTTTGGGGTTATTATCTGTCCTGCATTTTGGGAATTATAGGGATGAAAGCAAAAAAGAAAATATTGTTTTTTTATGTACTTCTTGTACTGACATTCTTTTGCGTAAATTATTTATATGCTTGCTTTTGTTTGGGTACAATTATTGCTTATGTGTTTAAGCATAAAATGGGAGTACAAAACAACAAAGCATTGATAGGAATCGTTTGTGTGGTGGCAGGTTTGTTTTTGGGCGGTTTTCCGACAGGGGTTGAGCCGGATAATATTTACAAAACCATTATGTTTACTTCGCATGAGACGGCCTATCAGCTGTATCATGTAATGGGCGCCTTTTTGGTGGTTGGTGGAATATTTTTGTTAGATATTCTACAGAGGTTTTTATCTGCCAAAGTATTTTTGAAATTGGGTTCTGTCTCTTACTGTGTTTATATCATACAAGGATTTGTGATGTATGCAATTTCTTACAAAATCTTTTTATGGTTGTATAACATGAATCACAGATATTTGGTTGATATGGCAGTTGTGTTTGGAATATCGACTTGCCTGTTATTAACTTTAAGCTGGCTGTTTACCCATTATATTGAGAAACCGGCATCTAAACTTACAAATATTTTTCTAGAGTATTTTTTTGAAAAACAGGATGGAAATTATCGGGGATAACTATGAGAGCTATGCGTAAATATTGGTTGTTGACGAAAGAATGAATTCTTTTTATAATATAAGCAAAAATAAGGGCCAGTAAAGGTTTCGACAGGGGTTTTGCAGCTGGAGAAGCTATCCGCACGCAATGCGTTAAATGGCAAAAATAAATATAAACGCTGAAGATAATTTAGCATACGCTGCCTAATTGGCAACTGTCCGACTTAGGGCACCTACACTTTAAGAACCGGGCATCGACTATGTAGGAAACGACATGACTTAAGCTTTGCGGTCATGGGCGTATCATGAAGCTACCAAAGTCAAAAGGGTGTTTGTTCCCGTTTGATGAAGGGAATGTCAAAAAACAGACTATGATAGTAGAAGGACAGGGAATAGGCTTTTGGACACGGGTTCGACTCCCGTCTGGTCCACTTTGGTATCCGTAAACGAACATCCATGTGGTGATAGGTTTTATCATAAGGATACTATATTTATCAGCAACCTGCGAAAGAGGAGTTTGTTGCGTGAAAGTTTTGGATTATATTAATAAGAAAAGTGCAGATCATACCATTTATATTGTTTCAAAAAACAGTTTTGCGGTTGTCAGTTCTGATAATTATACGACGCAGCAGCGCAAACTATACGCATCAGCTGTTCAGCATGCTGAAAATCATAACAAAAAGGGTAGAAACAATAAACGTGGAAAAAACAATAATCCCAACACCATTTTTTATGGAAAGGTTCAATATCTGCTTAAGAATAAAGGAATGATGTCATGGATTTCCAATATTGAGATATTAGAGGAGACCAGCTATCCTTCCGAAACGGTAAAAGCAAAAAAAGAATACACGATTCCGGACTTGGAATTGATTGAAATCTGAGTATTAACAATAAAAAAGGTCATACTTTTTCATGTAAGCATGAAAAGTATGACTTTTTTTATAATACCAACGTATTAAGATTATCTATTTGGATTTGTATCAAATTCGGGATTGTATTGATAGAAGTTGACCGGATCAAGATTTTCCTGGACTCTTCGCAATGCTTCACCAAAACGTTGGAAGTGTACAATTTCTCTTGCACGTAAAAAGCGGATAGGAGCACAGACTTCCGGATCTTTTACAAGTCGAAGAATATTGTCATAGGTGGTACGTGCTTTCTGTTCAGCCGCCAAATCTTCGGTCAAATCGGTAATAATATCGCCTTTTGATTGGAATTCACATGCATTAAACGGTATTCCGCCTGCCGCCTGTGGCCAAAGCGCAAGTGTATGGTCGACGTAATATGGTGAAAAGCCTTGTTTTTCAATCTCTTCCATACTTAAGTTTTTGGTAAGCTGATAAACAATGGCGCCAATCATCTCAAAATGTGCCAGCTCTTCTGTACCGATATCGGTCAATAGTCCGGCAACTTCTTTATAGGGGATAGTATAGCGCTGGGAAAGATAGCGCATGGATGCACCAAGTTCACCGTCCGGTCCGCCATATTGCGTAATGATTATTTTTGCAATCTCTGCATTGGGTGTTTTAATATCAATGGGAAATTGCAGTCTTTTTTCATAGTTCCACATTTAACACATGCCTCCTTCCCAGGGTAACGGCAGTTTGGCCCAACCCCAGTTTTTATTCGTCGAAAAAGTTGAATCATAAAGGGTAAGAGGGCCGTATAATGATGCATATTCCTCTTTTAACTTACGTAAAATAGTCATATACTGTTTTATATATGATACTGCATCTTCGTCGTCCGGATGTGTATCAAGATATTCGGTTAATTCTACGATGGCAAAATCAACCATGGATATTTCTTTCAGCATATGCTGTTGCCTGGATTTATTGGGAAAATTCATAGAATCGGAATATATCATTTTCTGCGCCTCCCTTCGAAGGGTTTGTTGAGTTCAGGAAACAGAGTGCCGATTAAAAAAGCTTCTTCGAGATTTTCATATACATGTTCCATGTTTTGCCAGGGAACATAAGCCATTCCTACCGGAAATTCTGCTTTCTTTTTCAAAAAATCAGTTTCTTTCATAACATTTCCTTTCGATATCGTTTTATAATAAGTTATGTAAGAGAGACGAAATGTGAAACAAAATCTTTACGGTTTCTTGCATAAAGGATTAGCTTATGGTAAACTTGACATAATACTTGAATTTTAATCAGATATTTGAAAATAATCTAACTTTGTTGTTTACAAATTTTTATTCCATGATTATAATAGAAGTAGAATATAAATCCACATTATTGTGATTTAAAATATTTGTATAGGGAGTGAACACATATGAAATGTTTAATCTGTGGTGGTGAATCAGCTGGTGAAGTTTGTAACCAGTGTATCAGACTTGAGAAAATCGTATTTCAGAAAGAATGGTCTTTTAAAACCGGTTTAATTGGTAAAGCAGAAGATTTAAGAGTTGCAGTTTCTAATCTTCGAATCAGTGGTAGATTACCGATGTCTGACAATCCGAAAGCATTAAATACAAGAGTAGATAACGTATCACATTATTTATTAAATGTAAAATCTGTTGAAGAGACTACATATTCAGGTAAAAAAGCGATTATGGTTACAATCGCGAATCCTGCTACAAAGTTTACAAGATATTTGTATCTTCCCAACTTAGATGATATGGCAGGTTTGACAGCTGCAATTAAAGACGCTAAGACAAAAGCTGAGACTCTGACGGATCGTATTCGTCAGCAGAAAGGTCTTGCTCCTGCAGGCGGCTCATCTGCACCTGCTGCATCTGCATCCCCTGCTCCGGCAGCATCTGCACCGGTATCAGCTCCCAGACCTGTTTCCATCCCCACACCTGCTGCAAAGGAAGAGGATGTTTCAACAGTAGCTTTGTCCGGTATGGCAGAAGATTTGTCTGAATTCGAGACAAAGATTAAGAAATTAAAAGTATTACGTGACAATGGTATTCTGAGTGAAGAAGAGTATATCGAAGAAAAGAAGAAACTGGTTAGTATTTTCTAAGATTGTGTTGCAAATATTTTTAACGGAATATATTATGCCAGATTATACAAGAATGATAACTGTCAGGTTTTTTGCCTGGCAGTTTTTATATTGCCTGTCTTGATTTTCTGTTGTGTTTGTGTCAAAATATTAACGAATGTAGGAGGTCTCGCATGAGAGGGATAGATACTGAGGTTCGTAAATCACGAAAAAGAATATTTAAAGAGGTAGCGCAGCTTGCATATGATTCAACGAATTTAATTGATGATATGGAAGCCCTTCCGTATAAAATTGTTGACACGATAGATCCGGACGGCGCTGATGATGTATATCGTAAACGTGCAATCGTAAGAGAACGGGTTCGTCTGGCAATGGGAATGTCTTTGCGTCCGGAAAATGCACCGGTTCATGTATCCGAGGGTGTTGAGGAAAGTAATATTGCAGAAAAATATTATGAGCCACCGCTTATGCAGGTGATTCCGTCTGCGTGTAACAAATGTCCGGAAAATGCCTATATTGTCACGGATCGTTGCATGGGGTGTACGGCACATCCATGTCGGGAGGTTTGTCCGAGAGGTGCGATTTCCATGGTTCATGGAAAGTCACATATTGATCCGGAAAAATGTATAAAATGTGGTAAATGTAAGGCCGTATGTCCTTATGATGCAATTTCGCATCAGGTTCGCCCCTGTGCGGCCGCATGTGGTGTAAATGCGATCAAAAACGATGCTTATGGCCGAGCATGTATTGATAGTGATATGTGCGTTTCATGCGGTCAGTGTATGGTGAGTTGCCCGTTTGGTGCGATTGCCGATAAGTCACAGATTTTTCAGTTGATTAGGGCAATTCAGAGTGGTGCCATGATTATTGCACAGGTTGCTCCCGCATTTGTCGGTCAGTTTGGTCCTGATGTGACACCCAATAAATTGAAAAAAGCATTAAAAATGCTTGGATTTGCAGATGTATATGAGACAGCTATCGGTGCAGATATGGGAGCGATGGCTGAAGCTCATCATTATGTGGAAAAGGTTGCGACGAAAGAACTGCCGTTTTTGTTAACCAGTTGTTGCCCTTCCTGGTCAATGCTTGCTAAGAAATTTTTTCCGGAAACGATTGACAAAATTTCCAATGAGTTAACCCCGATGGTTGCGACGGCTCGTGTGATCAAAAAAGATCATCCGGATGCCAAAATTGTATTTATCGGACCGTGTGCGTCCAAAAAATTGGAAGCATCCCGCAGAACGGTTCGTTCGGATGTCGATTTTGTTATTACCTTTGAGGAATTATGCGGAATATTTGAAGCAAAGGGTATTGTTTTATCAGAGATAGAAGATGACGAAGTTTTAGATGGTGCTACCGGAGCCGGAAGAGGCTATGGTGTGGCCGGTGGCGTTGCAAGTGCAATCGAATCCGTTATCAGAGAATACTATCCGGATGTTGAAGTCAATATCGAGCATGCGGAAAGTCTTGCAGAATGTAAAAAGGTTTTAATGCTGGCTAAGGTTGGCAAAAAGAATGGCTGCCTGATTGAAGGTATGGCATGTCCGGGAGGATGTGTTGCCGGTGCGGGAACTTGTATCGGAATTCCGCAGGCTACAAAAGCAGTCAATACATTTAAGGCAGAGTCGGATGAAAAAATACCGTCTATGGATGCCATGAAACAGGAGGAAATAGAGTAATGACAAAGATTAGAACCCGTTTTGCACCCAGTCCTACCGGACGTATGCATGTGGGGAATTTAAGAACAGCTCTTTATGCTTATCTGATTACTAAGCATGAAGGCGGAGATTTTATTTTGCGTATTGAGGATACCGACCAGGAAAGAGAAGTAGAGGGAGCCGTTGATATTATTAAACGTACTTTATCTGCTACCGGACTGATACATGATGAAGGTCCGGATAAGGACAAGGGCTATGGTCCCTATGTTCAAAGTGAACGTCAGGCTCAGGGCTTATATCTGAAATATGCAAAAGAGCTTGTAGAAAAAGAAAAAGCATATTATTGTTTCTGCGATAAAGAGAGACTGGAAGAATGTCATAAAGTCATTCAGTTAGAAAATGGAGAAACCAAAGAAATCAATGTATATGACAAGCATTGTCTATCGCTTTCCAAAGAAGAAGTAGAAGCAAATCTTGCTGCTAACAAGCCCTATGTTATCAGACAAAACGTTCCGACAGAAGGAACCACAACTTTTCACGATGACATTTATGGAGATATTACCGTAAATAATAACGAATTAGATGATATGATTTTAATTAAATCAGATGGTTTTCCTACCTATAATTTTGCCAATGTTATAGATGATCATCTGATGGGAATTACACATGTTGTCAGAGGCAACGAGTATTTATCTTCTTCGCCTAAATATAATCTTTTATATGAGGCATTCGGCTGGGATGTTCCCGTGTATGTTCATTGTCCGTTGATTACGGATGAAGAACATCATAAATTATCCAAAAGATGCGGACATTCATCTTATGAAGATTTGATTGAGCAGGGTTTTGTATCCGAAGCAGTTGTTAATTTTGTCGCATTGCTTGGCTGGAGCCCGGAAGATAATCAGGAAATCATGTCACTGGACGAATTGGTTAAATCCTTTGATTATCATCATATGTCCAAATCACCGGCAGTTTTCGATTTTGGAAAACTCAAATGGATGAATGGTGAATACATCAAGGCTATGGATTTTGATAGTTTTTATGAAAGAGCACTTCCCTATATCAGACAGGTCATAAAAAAGGATTTGGATGTAAAAAAAATTGCAGAGATGGTTAAGACGCGTATTGAAATATTCCCGGATATTCCCGCTTTGATAGATTTCTTTGAAGAGTTACCGGAATATGATGTTACGATGTATACACATAAAAAGATGAAGACAAATACAGAATCTTCATTGCAGGTTTTACAAGAAATATTACCTGTATTAGAAGCCTTGGATGACTATTCCAATGACAGCATCTATGCAACCATTTCCGCTTTTGTAGCAGAAAAGGAATATAAAAACGGATATGTGCTTTGGCCAATCCGTACCGCTGTATCCGGCAAGCAGATGACACCTGCCGGTGCTACGGAAATCATGGAGATTATTGGCAAGGAAGAATCCATTGCACGTATTAAAAAAGGAATCGAACTGCTCGCTAATGCACAATAAAGAGCAGCAACATGCAATTCAGTTCGGAACCGGGCCACTGTTAGTATTAGCAGGACCCGGTTCCGGCAAAACTTATGTCATCACACATCGCATTATACATCTCATATCTGAGTGTCAAATTTCCCCCAACAACATTCTGGTAATTACTTTTACAAAAGCCGCGGCTTTGGAAATGCAAAATCGGGCAACAAAAGCGTATAAACCATGTTCCTATGTCCAGTTTGGAACCTTTCATTCTGTTTTCTATCATATTCTGAAATTATCAAATCCCAATAGAACTTATCAATTGGCTACCGATCAGGAACGAATTTCCATTATAAAAGAGATTATACAAAAAGAAGACTTTATTGAAAAAAACACCGATTTTATGCAGGAAACAGAAAACTGTATTAAAGAAATCAGTATTTATAAGAATTCCTGTTTTACGGATTTAAAGAATACGGACGATTATGCAAACAATACATACAAAATAAATATGAAATCAAATGTAGATAATATAGATAGTGAAAGAATGGGAATTCTATCAGAAAAATATCAAAATGTTTATCGATTATATGAAGAGTGGCTTGCAGATAATCAAAAGTTGGATTTTGACGATATGATTAAACTATGTTATCAGCAGTTGAAACAGGATGTCCGTTTAAGAGAATATTGGCAAAATCGATTTTCACACATTTTGATTGATGAATTTCAGGATATTAATCTGATGCAATATGAAACCATCCGTCTTTTAAGTAAAAATCAAAATGTTTTTGCGGTTGGAGACGATGATCAGGCAATTTATTCTTTTCGCGGTTCCAATCCGGAGTTAATGAAAAAATTCCTGCAGGATTATCGTGCAAATACCATATGTTTATCCTGTAATTACAGAAGTCATAAAGATATTGTGGAAACATCCATGCATTTCATTTCACACAATAAAAATCGGTTTGACAAACGCATTATTGCAATTAATCGGGAAGATAACAGCATTCGTCTTTTACAAAAGCCGTCAAAGAAAGAAGTGTTATCTGCAATTCGGAATGAAATCCAACATTATAGAAAACAATATCCGCAAAAAACACAGGCTGTATTAACCAGAACCAATCATCTTGCCTATGCTTATCAAAATATGGCATCAGAGGAATGCGAGGATCGAATACTTGCATTGGATATGTTAGCTTATCTGCAGTTTATTAATTGTGGACAAAAACGTTCGGATTTTTTGAAAATCATGAATAAGCCGGTACGATATATTCCTTTTGGTGTAGTGGCAGATCCGGTTGTCAGTTTCCCGCTTTTAAAAAGAAGATTATTGGATAAACCCTGGATTACCCAACGCCTGGCAGAACTGGAGATGCAGGTCGAATACGTCAGAAAACTGGATTTGCCGGGGCAGGCAAGATATATTTTTAAAGCTATGGGTTATGAAACATATTATAAGGAGAATTTGCAGAAAAATGAAAATTCGACAAGTACCGGGGAGGCGTTTGCTATGTTTGTGAATAAATTGAAAAGCTGTACAAGTCTGGAAGAATTAAAACGAGAATATGAGACAGATAAAAAGTCTGAACAAAAGGCGGAAAACTTTTTTGTGATGACTTATCATGCATCGAAGGGTTTAGAGTTTGACCGGGTTTATCTGCCGGATTTGGAATATGGAAAAGTACCGCATGGAAGAATGTTGACCAAAAAAGATTTGGAAGAAGAAAGAAGGATGTTTTATGTTGCATGCACCAGAGCAAAAGAGAGCCTTTGGCTTTTGCGTGATACAAGTCAGATAGGCTCTCCGTTTTTGCAGGAATTCTTAGATTAATTCGTCAAATTCACAGTTATCCAGATATTCATCAAATGCTTCTTCTACTTTTTCATATTCTGCATCATCTTCAATATAGATTAATTCTGGCTCTTCATTGGGATCATCCGGATTTTCTTTATAGCCGTAAAACCAGACTTCACCATCTTCGTTTTCGCCGTTTTCGTCAAGGGGCATCAGCGCAATATAATCTTTTTCTTCCACCGTGATAATGGTTACTACCGCACAATCTACACTTCCGTCATCAAGCTCAAGAGTAACGGTCATTTCTTCGCCCTGAATTTCTTCAAATTTATTTTCATCAGCCATGTTATTTTCCTCCATGTGTTTTCATCTGTTTTGAAAATTGTAGCATAAGTTTTGGAGAAAGTATATGGAAACATAGATTCTAAGTCATGCTTTTTCATGCGAGCATGAAAAGTATGACCTTTTGACCTTGATATCATCATATTATTGAATAATTTGTATCATTTGATATATTATAAAAGGAGATTTATGAAGCATATTTATACAAATGGAAAAAGAAATGAATATAAATTAACATATGAACAAAGAAAGATTTCATATAGAGGTGCAATTGCCCATGAAATAATTGGTCATTATGAAGCATGGATTGGAGATTTTGAATGTACTAATCAGGCTCAAGCAAGTATTCGGGCAGCTAGATTTGCACCGGATTTATCAATGGAAGAGAGAATAACTTGATTCAAAAGTAGAGTGTATATGAGAAATATGCTATAATAAGCTGATGATTTTTATGTGATAATAGTAAAAATAATTATAATAGATCCAAAACACGGGAGAAAAATAGTGGAAGAAAGCTTACGTATTATAAAAGGACAATTGTATCCGATGGGTGTGCAAAGAGTAGACGGTGGAATTTCAATTGTCAGTGACATCAAAGGAAAAAAGAATAGCGGAATCATCCTGTATGTAAAGAAAAACAGGATGAAGAAAGAATATAAGATTTTATTTACACCGGAATATCAGGTGAATGGATTGTATTGTATTTTTCTTCCGGATTTTCCATATGACAATTTTGAATATCAATTTTTTGCGGATGATGAAACGGTCGCTGATAAAAATGCTCGTCTGGTAAAAGCGTCTTCCAAATTCGGTGACGCGACAATAAAGCATTGTGATGTTGTATCTTTATTTGTTTCCGAGACCTTTGATTGGGAAGATGATAAAATGCCGGAAACACCATATCATGATACCATTATTTACAAAATTCATATGCGTGGATTTACGAAACATGCGTCATCTCGGGTATCTGCAAAGGGAACCTTTGCCGGTTTAAAAGAAAAAATTGCATATTTGAAAGAATTGGGGATTACGGCAGTTGAAACCATGCCGATTTATGAATTTGATGATGTTATTTATAATCCGTTATTATCACAGATAGAGGATAATTTGCTGCCTTATCTTGATCAGGAAGAAACTACATGGAAGTATAAAGTGAATTACTGGGGTTATACAGATGGTTATTATTTTGCACCCAAAAAAGCCTATTCTTCATCGAATCGTCCCGATTTGGAATTGAAAGATCTGATTAAGACTTTTCACAAAGAAGGGCTGGAGTTTTTGGCTGACTTCTATTTTCCACCGGAGATTCCACAGTGGTTTATCCTGGAAGTGTGCAGATACTGGGTCAAAGAATATCATTTGGATGGTTTTAAACTGATGGGATGCAATCTTCCCATAATGCTTCTTACAACTGACCCGTATTTAAAACATACCAAATTGATTTTTGAATCGCTAAACGGTATCACTTTGGAAGCTGTTTCTGAATATAAAAATGTGGCTGTTATTTCCGCCGGTTTCCCATATGAAATGCGTAAGTATTTAAAGGGCGATGAAGATATGCTTCGCACCGTAATGGAAAGGCTTAGAGAGAATCCTTGTGATTATGCAGTTTTAAATGAAATCACATCCTATCAGGGCTTTACATTAGCGGATCTGGTTTCTTATGAACGCAAGCACAATGAGTTAAATGGAGAAGAAAACCGGGACGGAAGCGATTACAATTTCAGCTGGAACTGCGGCATTGAAGGCAAAACGAAGAAAAAGGCTGTTTTAGCTTTACGTGAGCAGCAAAGTAAAAATGCTTTATTTTTGCTTTTAAGCGCACAGGGTACACCGATTTTGCTTGCGGGTGATGAATTTGGTAATACGGCAGACGGAAATAATAATCCTTATTGTCAGGATAATGCTATAAGCTGGCTCAATTGGAAAGAAACTTCTTATGGAAATGCCTTATTGGAATTTACCAAAAAAATGATTGCTTTCCGCAAGGCGCATCCGATTTTGCATATGGAAGAGGCATTCCGCCAAAGCGATTACCTTTCTGTCGGGTATCCGGACTTATCGTATCATTGTGAACAGGCATGGTATACCGGAATGCAGAATTATAACCGTCATTTTGCTGTGATGTATTGCGGAAAGTTCGTTAGCAAAGATATCATGTCAGAAAGAATGACAGATAGAAAGTCAGAAGTCATGACAAATAGAAATACAGATATAGAGGCAGATGCAAAGACAAGAAATAAAACAGAAGATGCTTTTATTTTTGCCGCATATAATACGCACTGGATTGATCATGAATTTGCCTTGCCGACATTGTCGGATGATGAAGAATGGAAGTTTGCTTTATCCACCTGTCCGGATACAAAGGTGGAATTACAGCTTGAAAAAGAAAATGGGCGAGGAAATCATATGAAATTGCCGCCTCGTTCCATGGCAATCTGTATTGGTATCAAAAAGAAAAACGGTAAAACACCATTGATGGAGAAAAAAGATGAAAGCGTTACAGCATCTAAAGACAATTTGTTATCATAAATATCTGGTTATGCAGGGATGTTTTAAGGTTGGACTTTACAGACAGGGGATTTGTCATGATTTGTCCAAGTTTTCGCCTACCGAATTTATGGTTGGAGCAAAGTATTTTCAAGGAGATCGTAGTCCCAACAATGCAGAACGTGAGGATATTGGTTATTCTTCTGCATGGTTGCATCATAAAGGAAGGAATAAGCATCATTTTGAATACTGGATTGATTACAGTGCGCATGAAATAGAAGGGGGTATGGCTCCTGCTCCGATGCCGGTACGTTATGTTGTGGAAATGATGATGGACCGGATTGCTGCATCAAAAGTATATTTAAAAGATCAGTATACAGATGATGCGCCGCTTAAGTATTTCAAAAAAGGAATTGGCTGCGCTATGCATCCCAAAACCAAAAAGCAGTTGTATATTCTGTTAAAAATGCTGGCAGACGAGGGAGAAGATAACACTTTTTGGTTTGTTAAGCATGTTATTTTAAATAAATAGAAATAATACTATAATATCAGGATTGCGAGAAAACAAAGTGTGTAGCAATCCGTTGGTTTCATGGGGCAAAATACCTTTTGACCTCCATACAATCTCAGGTGATATTCACATTTTCACAAAGTCCGCATAGGTTATGGTAAAGGAGAGTGAAAATATGAATAGTATCTGGTGGATTTTAATTTTGTTATGTTGCTGCAATCATAATCATTGTGATTGTGAAGACAGAGATGGTTGTGGACGCAGAAATGACTGTGGTCGTAGGAGAGACTGTGATTGCAGGAGAGACTGTGATTGCAGGAGAGACAATGAACGCAAAAATGATTGCGGATGTAAAAAAGAATATTGTCCGGATCAAATGCAGACGATGCCATTCCAAAGAGGAAATGACGGCTCAAGTCATTGCTGTGAAATGCAGTCCGATGAATAATTTTGCTTAACAAGATTTTTGATACATGCTATACTTTTTTTAATAGCTATGGCTAATAGATAAGATATGAAACGGAGCGATACCCAATGAGTAGTAAAGACAAATATGTAGCTTATGTTTCCACTTATACGATGAATGATAATCATGGTATTACCATTTATGATGTGGATGTCAAAAACGGACGTTTTGAAAAAAAATCGCAGGTTGAGATTACCAATTCCTCTTATTTGACAATTTCACACAACAAAAATTATTTATATTCCATTACTGACTTCGGAGTTGAAGCATTCAAGATTTTAAAAGACGGAAGTCTGGAATTGATAAATCACGCATCCATAAACGGAATGCGAGGATGTTATTTGTCAACGGATTATACAGACCGATTTTTGTTTGTTGCCGGATACCATGATGGAAAGATTACGGTATTAAAGTTGAATGAGGATGGTGGTGTCGGAGCAATCACTGACGAGATTTTTCACAAAGGTCTTGGAAGTATTGCAGAGCGAAATTTCAGACCACATGTCAGTTGCGTGAAGATGACCAGAGACAATAAGTATCTGATGGCTGCAGATTTGGGAATGGATCATACCAATATTTATCAGTTAAATCATGAAACAGGAAAATTGAGACTGGTAGATGTGATCCGAAGCGAACTAGAATCAGCACCGCGTCATATCAAAATGACAAAGGACGGAAAATTTGTCTATATTGTTCATGAAATAAAGAATTATATTGATGTTTATTCCTATGAAGAAATATCTGACGGAAATCCGGAGTTTAATAAAATAGCTACCTATCCGACATTAAATGATTATCATGCCGGGGGATCTGCGGCAAGTGCTTTGAATTTTTCAGAGGATGAGAAGTATCTCTTGAGTTCAACCGCAGGAGACAACAGTGTTGTGTTATTTAAGATTGATCATAAGACAGGAGAATTAAATAAATTATTCTGCCTGCCAATCAGTGGAGAATATCCCAAGGATGCAGCATTATTTCCGGATAACAAAAATCTGGTTTCTCTCAATCATGAATCAAATACCATGACATTTTTCCATGTGGATACTACAAAGGGCGTGATTGCAATGAATGGTAAAGAGTTAAAAATCGATCGCCCCAATTGTGTGATTTTCCACAAATTGGATAGTGAAGAGTAATTATATAAGCAAACAAAAATATTGCCCGGTTTCAACTGTCTAAAGACGAAGTCTGAGTTTTGAAACCGGGCATTTAATATGTTTTGTGAGCATGTCGCTAAGAAATGCTGCTTTTGGGACTATCTTTTATATATCGTTTTCAAATAGTCCATACGTGAATTCATGTTTTCCATCATAAGATCGAGAATGGTAAGAGCTGACATTGCCTCAACAACAACAACTGCACGTGGAACAATAATCGGATCATGTCTTCCTTTGATGTTGATATCAATTTCATTGAGGTCTTTATTGACTGTCTGCTGGGTTTTGAAAATGGATGGCGTAGGTTTGAAATGTGCTCGTAATACAATTTCGTCACCGTCACTGATTCCACCAAGGATTCCTCCGGCATGGTTGGTCTTTTTGCTAATCTTTTTCTCATCATCGGATAAAACAAAAGAATCGTTATTTTCGCTGCCTTTTCTTTGTGATACTTCAAAACCATCACCGATTTCAAATGCTTTCACAGCTCCGATAGACATAATCGCCTGTCCCAAACGGGCATCCAGTTTATCAAAAACAGGTTCGCCGATCCCTGCGGGAACATTTTTAATTATGCATTCGATAACACCACCGGCTGAATCGGTTTCTTTCATGCATTGTTCTAAAAAAGCGGATGCTTCTTCATCGGCTTTTGCGTCCGGCATGGCAGTCGGCGTGAGAGTAATCAGGGATTTATCAAAACGGTCGTACTGAATCGAAATGGGACCTATGGATTTTGTGTATGCATAGAGTTCAATTCCCAGTTCTTTTAATATTTTTATGGCAATGGCACCACCGGCCACACGTCCAATCGTTTCCCGGCCGGATGAACGTCCGCCTCCACGGTAATCACGAAAACCAAACTTTTCATCAAAGGTATAATCTGCATGACCGGGACGGTAATAGGATGCAATTTCACTATAGTCTCCGGAACGCTGTGAGGTGTTTTTTACAAGCATTGCAATCGGAGTGCCGGTTGTTTTTCCTTCAAATACACCGGAAATAATCTGAACCAGATCTCCTTCGGCGCGTTTTGTTGCATAGCGGGAACTTCCGGGTTTTCTTCTGTCCAAGTATGCCTGGATATCTTCTTCGCATAAATCTAAACCTGCGGGAACACCATCAACAACAACTCCCAGACCTTCTCCGTGTGATTCGCCAAATGTTTGTATTGTAAAGTGTTTTCCGAAAATAGAACCTGCCATTATGTTTTCCTCTCTTTATCTTTTAGTTTGGCATTTCAAATTCATACTCATTTATTATATAGAATTTTTAAATCTGCCGCAATAAGGAAAGATGTTTTATATTGACAATAAATATGTAATATGTTACATATATTATATAGGTAATATATTACATATATAGAGTGCTAAAATAATAAAAATGCATGAATAATATATAGGAAAATGGGTCGATTATTAATAATGCATTTAGTGACAATTGCTTATGTTATATGTATATAAATAATGATTTTATTTAAATGAGAAAAAAGGAGGGGCTTTATGGATTATAATGCAATGGTTCAAAACAGCAATGTTGAATTTGGACAGATGCCGCCGGGAACTTTTTTAATTGGTCTGCTTAGTGCCTTTGATAATTGTTTTCAGACGGTTGCAGATTCGTTTTTCGAGGAGATTACATGGAAACAGTTTTTTGCCATTATCTGCATAAATTTATGCAAGGACAATCCTACAATAAATGAATTATCGGATATCATGGCAAGTTCGCATCAGAATGTCAAACAGATTTTATTGAAATTAGAAAAAAAGGGATTTGTAGAAATACTGGTTGACGAGACGGATCGAAGAAAGCAGAGAATTGTTACGACAAAAAAATGTATGGATTTTTGCAGTAAAAATGACAAAGCTAGTGAAATCAAAATGAATCAGATGTATGAAGGGATAACGGAAGAACAGATTATCACAACAATACAGACAATATTACAAATGGAAAGGAATTTAAAAAAATCATGAAAACATTAATCGTTTATACATCACAAACAGGATTTACCAAACGATATGCCGACTGGCTGGCAGAGGAACTGCAGGCAGATGTCATGACATTAGAGGAGGCCAAGAAGCAGGATACTCAATATTTTGATACAGCGGATGTTATCATATACGGTGGCTGGGCCATGGGCGGAAAAATAGTAAACTGTGAATGGTTTACACAACGTATTCCTGACTGGAAGGAGAAAAAACTGGTACTTTTCTGTGTGGGGGCAAGTCCCAATGAAAATCCCGAAGTTGATGTGGCTCTTCATAATGCATTGACTGACGAAGAGCGTAAATATGCGAAGGCATTTTATTGTCAGGGTGGAATTTCCTATGAAAAGATGAAACTGCCTATGAAATTGGCTATGAAGGCATTTGCATCCATGGTAAGAAAGAAAAAGGATGCAACCGAAAAGGAAAAAATTATGGGTGAGATGCTTTCAAAGTCTTATGACATAGCAGATAAAATGTATATCAATCCGATTGTAGATTATGTGAGAGGGGAAAATGAATGAACGTAAGAAAAATGAAGGTTGGCGATATAGAGAAATGTGCTGAAATATTGTGCGCTGTTTATAATAACGAGCTTTGGATGTGCAGATGGGATAAGAAAACAGCCGTAGAGTATCTGACAGATTTTTTTGAATACAAAAAATTTGTTGGATATATTGCAGAAGAAGATGGTAAAATATTGGGTGGAATCTTTGCACATGAGAAGGTATGGTGGAATAATTCTGAAGTATATGTTGAAGAGATGTTTGTAAACACCGATAGACAGAGAATGGGGATTGGACAGTACTGCTACATAAGGTTGAAGAGTATGTGAAAGAACATGGTCTTGCCGGGATAACATTATCTACCAATAGATATGCACCGGCACCAAAATTCTATGAAAAGAATAACTTCATTCATTGTGAACATGTGATTTTTATGGCAAAGGAAGTATAAGCAATACCCTGTGGAAATTTGATGGCGGGAATAGCATAGATTGAGCACAAAGATTGAGCATATAAAAATTGGCAGAAAGGTAAATGTACAATGAAGATAACCTATATTTATCACAGTGGATTTTTGGTGGAAACGAAAGAATGCTATTACCTGTTCGATTATTATAAAGGCTCTTTGCCATCTTTGGATACGAATAAGCAGATTTTGTTTTTTGCCAGTCACAGTCATAGAGACCATTACAATAAAGAGGTCTTTTCTCTTTTGAAAAATATGGGAATGAAACATGTGACTGCCATGCTTGCAAAAGATATTTCGCCTAAGCTATATCCTGATGACGTGGCGATTCAAAAGGTTACATTTCATGAAACCTATGAGCTGCCGTGCAACACAATTTTAAGAACATTACATTCCACGGATGCCGGCGTGGCTTTCTTGGTGCAATGCCCGGAAGGAAATATCTATCATGCAGGAGATCTAAATGACTGGGTTTGGAAAGGCGAAACAATGCAGTATAATAAACAAATGACCGGAAACTATCGTCATGAGATTGATTTGTTAAATGCTTACTTGCAAGAAAATGACATAAATAATATGCTGGATGTAGCATTTCTGCCTTTAGACCCAAGACAGGAGCAGGATTATGCAAAGGGAATGCTTTATTTTTTGAAGAAAATAAATGTGCGGCATATTTATCCTATGCATTATTGGAATAAACCACAGGTTATTAATCAATTTTTAAGGGAATATCCGGAGTATTCTGATATCATCATGCAGACAGAGAATGCAAATTTTGTTTAAAACAATTTGAAATAATTTAATAGATTTTGAAAAAATGATTGTTTTTGATAGTATTTGAAAGAATTATAAGGTAAAGAAATGAATGAAATTTTAATGGAACAATTGGCAATTGATTTTTGATGTACACCGAAAATGGTTAAGAGTAATGATAATATTTTTACAGAGTATTTTGCTCGGGATGGTAGACGTATTTTTAAAGAGGGTGAGTGCTTTTTAAAAATCGCGTCGATACAGGGAAAGATTTTGGCTACAGGAAAAGCTGAAATTATGAAATTGGTAAAAGACAGATATCAAAATGCCGACGGAGCCTGGTTTATGGATATGGAAAGCCTTCGTGAACTGGACAATAAGATGAAAGAATTTGGTTGCCAGATTGGACAGGCGCATCCGTTTTATATTGCGACAGAAAAGTCGGAGTTTCATACAAAAGATTTTGAAATTCGTAAATTTATTGGCAAAGAATTAGAACAGTTTCGTGGAGATGAACGTTTTGATGAAGCATTGTTGTTTGAAGATGTTCCAAAGGATGAAATCGGGATTGCTGCCTATCAGGATGGAGAAATACTGGGTATGGCAGGAGCGACCAGTGACAGTCCGTTGATGTGGCAGATAGGTATTAATGTCTTACCAAAAGCACGAGGCATGGATATTGGTTCATTGCTTGTGGGACTTTTAAAAAATGAATTAATAGATATGGGTATACTTCCGTTTTACGGAACTTCCATGTCACATATCGCGTCCCAAAAGGTTGCCTTACGTGCAGGATTTTCTCCGGCATGGGCAGAATTATATTGTGAGAAAAAATAACTGCCAAAAATCAAAAAACATGATAGAATAATCAATGCATGTAAAATTTGTGATTTATATGGTGGAAGCATGAAAGAAAAAACAAAAGAAAAGTCCTGTGCTTTGGGGATATTTTTTGGAAAATTGATTATTGTTTCCTTTGCTTCTTTGCTTTTTGTTTTTAATTGTAGTGTGATGTGGTCTGCTTTGCAGAATTACTTTTATGAAGAAGAAATTATAAGTGGCGAAGATGTTGTTGAGACTTTTTCAAACCAAGCATCAGTGCATACGAAACAACCGCTAGAACAGGCAATGGGACAAGCATCTGGTGATAATACTCAAAAAGAAAAAAGTGAAAAAGAGACGGAACAACTGATTGATTCGTCAGAGGTAGATTATTCAGAATTCAGAGTGAATGACTGGCGTTTGATTTTAGTCAATAAACAGCATCCGATACCGGATGATTATGAATTAAAGCTTGGAAGTATCAGCACTCCACGCGGTCGAATGAAATGTGATCGAAGGATTATTTCTGATTTGAATAAGATGTTTGAGGATGCGAAAGAAGAAGGAATTAATCTGGTTGTTTGTTCGCCATACAGGCCGAGCAGCCGTCAGGACTATCTGTTTGATAAAAAGGTTAAAAAATATATAAAACAAGGCAATTCCTATATGGATGCTTACTATCTGACGGCACAGGCAGTTACCATTCCGGGAGCCAGTGAGCACGAAATCGGACTGGCTCTTGATATTGTTTCTGATAAGTATTCCGGTTTAAATGAAGGATTCGGAACATCGGATGCTGGAATTTGGTTGGAAAAGCACTGTGCGGAATATGGTTTTGTCATTCGTTATCCACGTGGTAAAGAAAGTATTACCGGAATTGAATTTGAACCGTGGCATTTTCGATATGTAGGGAAAAAAGCGGCAAAAGTGATGAGAGAACAGGATCTTTGTCTGGAGGAATTTACGGAATTGGTAAAAGAATATTCTTCAGATAAATGAAAAAATCAAAAAATATATTTTGACATTCACAGGATTCGTATGAAACAATAACAGGAAGTCAGATGAAAAAAGAAAGTTAAAGAGATAAGTATATGTATGAATTATTAAAAACAGAAGGACGTGCCAAGAGAGGACGTTTTCATACGCCGCACGGTGTAATTGAAACCCCCGTTTTTATGAACGTAGGTACGGTTGCAGCAATCAAAGGTGCTGTTTCGACAGAAGATTTAGAAGGCCTTGGTACTCAAGTGCAGTTATCCAATACCTATCATCTTCATGTGCGTCCCGGAGATGAAATTGTAAAAAAACTTGGCGGTTTACATAAGTTTATGAGCTGGAAAAAGCCAATTTTGACGGATTCCGGTGGATTTCAGGTTTTTTCACTTGCAAAGCTTCGGAGTATCAAAGAAGAAGGTGTGACATTTCAGTCGCATATTGATGGTCATAAAATTTTTATGGGTCCGGAAGAGAGTATGCAGATTCAATCAAATCTGGCATCAACGATTGCAATGGCGTTTGACGAATGTGCACCGGCACTTGCTGATAAAAATTATGTAATCAAATCTGTGGAGCGTACAACCAGATGGCTCGAACGCTGTAAAAATGAAATGGCGCGGTTGAATAGCCTGGATGATACGATTAACAAGGAGCAGATGCTGTTTGGTATCAATCAGGGTGCCATCTATGACGATATCCGTATTGAACATGCAAAGCGCATTGCAGAGTTTGATCTTCCGGGTTATGCAATTGGTGGTCTTGCCGTTGGGGAAACGCATGAACAGATGTATCATATACTGGATGAGACCGTTCCGTTTCTGCCCCAGAATAAGCCGACTTATTTAATGGGCGTCGGAACACCGGAAAATATTTTGGAAGCGGTTGATCGCGGAATTGATTTTTTTGATTGTGTATATCCGACAAGAAATGGCAGACATGCCAATGTTTATACTGCACATGGCAAGTTGAATTTATTAAATGCAAAATACGAACTGGATGATAGACCAATCGAAGAAGGCTGTCAGTGCCCGGCATGTCGCAGATACAGCAGAGCCTATGTCAGACATTTGCTAAAGGCCAAAGAAATGTTAGGCATGCGTTTTTGTGTCATGCACAATTTGTATTTTTATAATCATTTGATGGAGCAAATCAGACAGGCACTCGATGAAGGAAGATTTTCACAGTTTAAAACAGAAATGCTGGATTCTATGAAGAAACAATAATTCTATCATAAATCTTAAAAACTTATGAAATTTATAAAACTACTTGAAGAAAAGCACGGTTTTGTGTATGATGTTTTTTAGTTGAATTTACAGGAGGTCCAATTATGGGAATTTTATTATCAGGTACAGCTGATGCAGCAAATGCAGGAATGAGCCCAATGAATACCGTTGCTTATATAGTTGTATGGATTGTAGCAATTGTAGCAATGTTTTGGTTGATGGGTGGCTCACAGAGAAAAGAGCAGAAGAGAATCAATGCAATGCTCGCTGAAATGCAGATTGGTGACAGTGTTTTAACAACAAGTGGATTTTATGGTATGATTATTGATATTACGGATGACACTGTTATTGTGGAATTTGGTAGCAATAAAAACTGTCGTATTCCGATGAGCAAAAGTGCAATTGCACAGATTGAAAAAGCCGGCGCACCTGCTCCTGCAGAAGATAAAAAAGAGAAAAAGAAAGAAAAATAACATCAAATGCAGATGTTATTATTGTGGTATTGCATTAAATTAAGGATGCTTAAAGATAAATAGCTATGATGGATTAATTCTATCATAGCTATCTATCTTTTGAATTTTCTTGTCTATTTTACCTTTCTTATTTGATTTGTTTATCCAATTCTTAATAATTCATTAGGTGGTTTTGTATTACGCAAACGATAATAACCACGAACAATCTCACAAGTTTTATTGAATATCCATTTTTTACAAGTTTTATTGAATATCCATTGACAATTACAAGATGTATGTTATAATCATAGCCAATCGGAGAGTCCTGCCGCTAAGTGGAGATGATAAAAGCGTTATTTCGCTTATTGGGAAATGACAAGTAATGGCTATGTGAGGTTCACATAGCCATTTTCTTTTGGGAGAAAAAATGAAAAATACAAAGAGATTAAATTTATATATGGTTGATATGAAATATGTTAGGAACTTGCACAATGTCGATAATAGAGTTTTATCGGTATCTCCTCAAATCGGGAAAGATAATAGAGTTTATGTTGGAATTCTTATGATACTAGGTGAGTTTAAATATATTATTCCATTATCACATCCAAAGAAAAAACATCAAAATATGCGTCCATCTGCAGATTTTGATAAAATATATGATAAAAAGGGGCGACTTATTGCTGTGTTAAATTTTAATCTAATGATACCAGTCGAAGAAAGCCAGTTAATTCCTATTGATTTGAAGATACATAAAAATGATAGTCAATATATTAAGGCATATAAAAATTTATGTATTGCCCAAATAGAATATTGTCGGCGTAAAGAGATTACAAAAAAATCAATGACAAAGCAAACACGTTATATAATTTATGTGTATCTGACAAATCAAATTATAAAGGCAAGACTCGATGTGTTGATTTTAAGAAACTTGAAGTAGTATGTGAAAAATATAATTCAAAATAGATTGCCCCACGTATTTTTATAATGAAAATAGGATGGAATATTATTATGCCTTCCAAAGTGCTTATCGATATGATATTTTAGTAAAAAACTTTGGTCTTTGGGGACGCAATAACCATGATTTATATAAATTATTACACCAGGTTATAGAATGACTAATTAGTATGAAAAATGTTGATATTTGAAACGGTTTCTATTATGATAATATGATATAGGGGTCAAAAATTTTCTATTTGTTTTTGAACATATATAAAATCGTTAAATTATGAAAAATGATTGCATTCTTTTAAGATGTCAATGCTTAAAATTGGAATGATGTCATTTAGAAAGATGAGGATAGATGATGAAATTAAATATTGTATGTATTCCCGGTGATGGAATTGGTCCGGAAATCGTGAATGAGGCAAAAAAAGTACTGGATGCAGTCGGAGCAAAATTCGGACATGAAATGGATTTTTCGGATATTCTGATGGGAGGAGCATCCATTGATGTGCATGGTGTTCCGCTTACGGATGAGGCGATTGCGACAGCAAAGTCCGCAGACGCGGTGCTGATGGGTTCCATTGGCGGAAATACCACAACAAGCCCGTGGTATAAACTGGCACCTAATCTTAGACCGGAAGCAGGCTTATTAAAAATTCGTAAGGAACTGAATTTGTTTGCGAATCTTCGTCCGGCCGTGTTGTATGATGAACTTGCATCAGCATGTCCGCTAAAAGAGGAAATTTCAAAAGCCGGTTTTGATATGATGATTATGAGAGAGCTGACCGGCGGTTTGTATTTCGGTGAGCGCAAGACGGAAGAGATTAATGGGAAAATGGTTGCTGTGGATACCCTGACTTATTCTGAAGATGAAATTCGCCGCATTGCCATTAAGGGATTTGATATTGCGATGAAGAGACGCAAAAAAGTTACCAGTGTTGATAAAGCAAACGTTTTGGATTCTTCCAGACTTTGGAGAAAAATTGTTACGGAAGTGGCAAAAGATTATCCGGAAGTTACATTGGAACATATGCTGGTCGATAACTGTGCAATGCAGCTTGTCAAAGATCCGGCTCAGTTTGATGTGATTTTGACGGAAAATATGTTTGGTGACATTTTATCAGATGAAGCAAGTATGGTAACCGGTTCCATCGGGATGTTAGCATCGGCATCCTTAAATGATACGAAATTCGGCTTATATGAGCCCAGTCACGGAAGCGCACCGGATATTGCCGGAAAAGACATTGCCAATCCGATTGCTACGATTCTTTCAGCAGCTATGATGCTTCGTTATTCGTTTGATCTGGATAGAGAAGCAGATGCGATAGAAAACGCAGTCTCCATGGTATTAAAAGAAGGCTATCGTACCATTGATATTATGCCACAGGACGAAGCACAAAGAAGCAACTTTACGCTGGTGGGCTGCAAACAGATGGGAGAATTGCTGGCACAGAGAGTGTAAGGCGAAAAGATACTGATATATACATAAATAACTACAATATGATTTTGAAATTATAAAAGATGTATTTAGAAAAGGCAGGTAAATAAAGATGAAGAGTGATAATGTTAAAACAGGGATGGCGCAGGCGCCTCACAGAAGTTTGTTCAATGCATTGGGCTTTACCGAAGAAGAAATGAAAAAGCCCATGGTAGGTATCGTAAGTTCATACAACGAGATTGTACCCGGACATATGAACCTGGATAAAATCGTAAATGCTGTTAAATTAGGTGTTGCAGAGGCAGGTGGTGTGCCGGTTGTATTTCCTGCAATTGCTGTTTGTGACGGAATTGCTATGGGACACATCGGAATGAAATATTCTTTGGTTACCAGAGATTTGATTGCCGATTCTACCGAATGTATGGCTTTGGCGCATCAGTTTGATGCTTTGGTTATGGTTCCCAACTGTGATAAAAATGTTCCCGGTTTATTAATGGCTGCTGCACGTATTAATGTGCCTACCGTTTTTGTTTCCGGTGGTCCGATGCTTGCCGGTCATGTAAAAGGTCAAAAGAGAAGTCTTTCTTCCATGTTCGAAGCAGTCGGTTCTCATGCTGCCGGTACCATGAGTGAAGAGGAAGTTCGTGAATTTGAAGAAAAGGTTTGTCCTACCTGTGGCTCCTGTTCCGGTATGTATACCGCAAATTCCATGAACTGTTTGACAGAAGCATTAGGTATGGGTCTGGGTGGAAACGGAACCATTCCTGCTGTATATTCTGAGCGTATCAAGCTTGCAAAGCATGCCGGTATGGCAGTTATGGAAATGTACCGTCAAAACATCCGTCCCCGTGACATCATGACAAAGGAAGCGGTTTTAAATGCACTGACTGTGGATATGGCACTTGGTTGTTCCACAAACAGTATGTTGCATCTTCCTGCCATTGCTCATGAAATCGGATTTGATTTTGATATTGCATTTGCAAATCCGATTAGTGAAAAAACACCGAACCTCTGTCATCTGGCTCCTGCAGGTCCGACTTATATGGAAGACTTAAATGAAGCCGGTGGTGTTTATGCGGTTATGAAAGAACTGGCTGATATCGGATTGCTAAATACAGATTGTATGACTGTAACCGGAAAGACCATTGGTGAAAATATTAAAAATGCAGTTAATAAAAATCCCGAGGTAATCCGTCCTGTTGACAATCCGTATAGTAAGACAGGCGGTCTTGCCGTATTAAAAGGCAATTTGGCTCCTGACGGCAGTGTTGTTAAGCGTTCCGCTGTTGCAGAGGAAATGCTGGTACATGAAGGACCTGCCAGAGTATTTGATTGTGAAGAAGATGCAATTGCGGCTATTAAAGGTGGGAAAATTGTTGCCGGAGATGTTGTTGTCATCCGTTATGAAGGTCCCAAAGGCGGTCCCGGTATGAGAGAGATGTTAAATCCGACATCTGCGATTGCAGGAATGGGTCTGGGTGCGAGCGTTGCCCTGATTACAGATGGTCGTTTCTCCGGTGCATCCAGAGGAGCATCCATCGGACATGTTTCACCGGAAGCAGCCGTAGGAGGACCGATTGCGCTTGTAGAAGAAGGCGACATCATTTCAATCAATATTCCGGAAATGAAACTGGATTTCAAAGTATCAGATGAAGAATTAGCAGCAAGAAAAGCAAAATGGCAGCCTCGTGAGCCAAAAGTGACGACAGGTTATCTTGCCAGATACAAAGAACTTGTTACAAGCGGTAACAGAGGTGCAATTCTGGAAGTAAAGAAAAATGACTAGGTATATTATTATTAAGGGAGAGTAGAAAATGCAATTAACAGGTTCAGAAATTGTAATTGAATGCTTAAAAGAACAAGGCGTTGATACGGTTTTCGGATATCCGGGAGGAACCATTTTAAATGTATACGACGCATTATATAAACACAGTGATGAAATCAGACATGTGTTGACTTCCCATGAACAGGGAGCTGCGCATGCGGCAGACGGTTATGCAAGGGCTACCGGAAAAGTTGGTGTCTGCATGGCAACCAGCGGTCCGGGGGCGACCAATTTAGTAACCGGTATCGCTACGGCATATATGGATTCCATTCCGGTTGTTGCCATTACCGCAAATGTTGTTCTTCCTGCGCTTGGAAAAGATTCCTTTCAGGAAGTGGATATCGCCGGTGTTACCATGCCGATTACCAAGCACAGTTTTATTGTAAAAGATGTTACAAAGCTTGCCGATACCATTCGAAAAGCATTTTATATTGCACAAAGCGGCAGACCCGGACCGGTTCTTGTGGATATTACCAAAGATGTTACGGCAAATACGACCGAATATACCAAAGTAGAACCGCTTAAAATTGAGAAAAAGAGCAAATACACCACTTCTCAGATTGATGAAGTAGCAAAGATGATTAATGAGGCAGAAAAACCGTACATTTTTGTTGGTGGCGGTGCCATCCTTTCCGGTGCTTCCGATGAAGTAAGAGCACTTGTTGCAAAAATAGATGCTCCGGTATGTGATTCTTTACTTGGAAAAGGCGCTTTTAACGGAAATGATGCTCATTATACCGGAATGCTTGGTATGCATGGTACCAAGACATCCAATCTCGGTGTATCGGAATGTGACTGTTTAATTGCACTTGGTGTCCGTTTTTCAGACCGTGTTATCGGAAATCCCAAAAGATTTGCGGAAGGCGCAAAGATTATACATATCGATATTGATGCTGCGGAAATCAACAAAAATATCAAAACAGATGCCGCTTTAGTAGGAGACTTAAAAGAAATTCTGTTAAAGCTGAATGAAAAGGTTAGAAAAACAGAGCATAAAGACTGGATGGCGCATATTTTAGAATTAAAAGAGAAATATCCGTTAAAATATGATGATTCTACTTTGAGTTGCCCGTATTTTATTGAAGCTTTGGATCGGGAGACCAAGGGAGAAGCCATTATTACAACAGATGTTGGTCAGCATCAGATGTGGGCAGCACAGTTTTATCACTATTCAGAACCGCGCACATTTTTATCATCCGGAGGTCTCGGTACTATGGGATATGGACTTGGAGCCTGTATTGGAGCGAAACTCGGCAGACCGGATAAAACCGTTATCAACATTGCGGGGGATGGCTGTTTCCGCATGAATATGCAGGAGTTAGCAACTGCATCCCGATACAATATCCCGATTATTGAAGTTGTTATCAACAATCAGGTGCTTGGTATGGTAAGACAATGGCAGACACTTTTCTATGGTCACCGTTACTCGCAGACGATTTTAAATGATGCGGTTGACTATTGTAAAGTTGCAGAAGCTTTAGGCTGTAAAGCATTTAAAGTAGAGACAAAAGAAGATGTAGCTACAGCAATTCGGGCAGCACTGGAATGTAAACAGCCTGCTCTTATTGAAGTTGTTATCCATGAGGATGATAAGGTATTTCCCATGGTTTCACCCGGTGAACCAATCAGTGACGTATTTGATGCCGATGATCTGGCTGAAGATAAATAAACAGAAAGTCTCTTTTTCAAATTGTGCAACTGGAGAAGTTTGCGTATTCTACTCACAGACTGTATGTGGGCGTCAGCACTTAATGAGCAATTTATTGCGAATTTAGTACTGCTACGTTGTCATCCAAGTGAGAACGCGTCTGTGATAGAATATGCAAATTCGGAAGATGCACAATTTGAAAAAACAAAAAGGTACATAAGATGAAAAAGGTCATTACAGTTTTTGCAATTGTCATTTTTACTCCGATTATACTTTGTCTGGGCATTTATTTGTTTATGTCGTGGCGTTATCAAAGCAGATATATGAACGGTGTGATGATCAATGGTATCTATGCGGAAGGCATGACACCGGAGGAAGTGAATGAGCATTTGGTCGAAAAGACTGAAAAGGCAACTTTTTCTGTAGTAGACAAATTCGGAAATGTAATAGATATTCCCATTGATGAAATGGATTATACCTATTCATATCTGGATGATTTGAATCGGATTTTGAAAAAACAAAATCCTCTTATGTGGGGAATTAATTTAATCTACGGAACGGTTCAAAATGAAACGATTGAGCCTACGGGAACCTGTGATGAAGCACAATTGAGGGAATATCTTACCGGTATGGATTTGATCAAAAATCAGACGGATCCCAAAAAGGTAAGGGTAGAAATTGTCCGTACGCAGGATGGTTATAAGCTGATAGACGAAACCAAAAATCTTTTAGATGTAGATTTGACGGTTGATACCATTGTGGATGCCGTTTTGGCAGGCAAGCCCAATGTCAATCTGGAAGAAGAAGCGTGCTACATAACCATGGAATACACGTCTAAAATGAGAAAAACTCTCAGACTTTGGAAAAAAATTGATGACCTGCAGAGTACAGAAATTGTCTGCAGTTTTTATAATGGAAATGAGCATGTGGATGCTTCCGTGATAGCTTCCTGGATTGTGAAAGATGAAAACGGTGATTTTGCCATGGACGAGGATGGCAAACTTCTGATTGATGAGGAAGCAATCGGTAAGACGGTGGAGAGATGGGCCGAGAAACATGACAGTGTTGGTGGTCCGTGGACATTCCATCCGACCAGAGGCGGTACGGTTACCATTGAAAAGGGAACCTATGGCTATAAATTGGATCAAAAAAAGCAAAAAGAATATCTGATAGGATTAATCAATGCTAAAAAGAGCGATACAGCGGATGCTATCTACAGTCAAAAGGGCTGGGGAAAAGGAACGAGTGATATCGGAAATACCTATATTGAGGTAGATATGACTAACCAGATGCTTTATTACTATGTTAAAGGAAAGCTCAAACTAAATACTCCCGTTGTAACCGGGTGTACGGGTAGGGGCAATGGAACACCTGAACGGGTATGTTATATCTATTTTAAACAACGTAATCGTGTTTTGATCGGTCCGGATTATCGCACCCCGGTTTCTTATTGGATGGCTGTTTATAATAACATTGGTATTCATGATGCAAACTGGCGTGGCAAATTCGGAGGAGAAATATATAAGACCAACGGATCACACGGATGTATCAATACGCCGACCTCGGAGGTAAGTAAGCTTTACAATATGGCAGAAGTGGGAACACCGGTTGTACTGTTTTACTAGCATAATTTTAAATTGTTTATATCGTTTATATGAAATTTGATTTTACATCGGTAACAGGTATTTTATATATTTTCTTGACGAAAATTTTATACGAGACTACAATGGTTTTTGGAGTGTGTAACCGCACATTCTGTAACATAGATTAATAATATAATATAGAGGAGGGACTCTAAGTGTCTAGAGTATATAACTTTTCAGCAGGTCCGGCAGTTTTACCTGAAGAAGTATTAAAAGAAGCTGCAGATGAGATGATGGATTACAAAGGAAGCGGTATGTCCGTAATGGAGATGAGCCATCGTTCCAAAGTATACGACAACATCATTAAAGAAGCAGAAGCTGATTTAAGAGACTTAATGAACATTCCTGATAATTATAAAGTGTTGTTTTTACAGGGTGGAGCTTCCTTGCAGTTTGCCATGATTCCCATGAATCTTATGAAAAATAAAAAAGCCGGTTACATTGTAACAGGTCAGTGGGCGAAAAAAGCATATCAGGAAGCTAAAATCTATGGTGAGGCTGTAGAGCTTGCTTCCAGTGCAGATAAGACATTCTCTTATATTCCTGATTGCAGCGACCTTGATATTGCAGATGATTTAGATTATGTGTATATCTGCGAAAACAACACCATTTATGGTACAAAATACAAAACATTACCTAATACAAAAGGTAAAATTTTGGTAGCAGACCTTTCTTCCTGCTTCCTTTCAGAGCCTGTTGATGTGACCAAATATGGTGTGATTTATGGTGGTGTTCAGAAAAACATCGGACCTGCCGGTGTTGTAATTGTGATTATCCGTGAAGATTTAATTACAGAAGATGTACTTCCCGGTACACCTACCATGATGAAATATAAAATCCATGCAGATGCAGAATCTTTATACAATACACCTCCCTGCTATGGTATTTATATTTGCGGAAAAGTATTCAAATGGTTAAAGAAGATGGGCGGCCTTTCTGTCATGAAAGAAAAAAATGAGGAAAAAGCCAAAATCTTATATGATTTCCTTGATGAAAGCAAAATGTTCAAAGGAACGGTTGTCAAAGAAGACAGATCATTAATGAACGTTCCGTTTGTTACCGGAGATGCAGATTTAGATGCTAAATTTGTAAAAGAAGCGACAGAAGCCGGATTTGTAAACTTAAAAGGTCACAGAAGTGTTGGTGGTATGAGAGCTTCTATCTACAATGCAATGCCCAAAGAAGGCGTAGAGAAGTTAGTTGAATTTATGAAAGATTTTGAAGCAAAGAATTCATAAAAGTATTACATTAAAATTAACATGAAACAATTTGTTTCAGGAAAGAAGGATTATAAAAAATGTATCAGTATTATTGCTTAAATCCCATTGCCCAGGTTGGTCTTAATCATTTTGGAGAAGGATACACAAAAACAGAAGATATCAATGAAGCACAGGGTATCTTAGTCAGAAGTGCAGATATGCATTCCATGGAGTTTTCTGATAACCTTTTAGCTGTTGTCAGAGCAGGTGCGGGTGTTAATAATATTCCCCTGGATGAACTCGCAAAAAAAGGTGTGGTTGTCTTTAATACCCCCGGTGCTAATTCCAATGCTGTAAAGGAACTGGTTCTTTGCGGAATGTTATTGGCTTCCCGTGATGTTGTGGGTGGTATTGAATGGGTAAAATCTCAGACTGATAACCCCGATGTGGCAAAAGCTGCAGAAAAAGAAAAGAAGAAATTCGCCGGAACCGAAATTGATGGTAAAAAGCTTGGGGTCATCGGACTTGGTGCCATTGGAGCAAAAATTGCCAATGCAGCCATTAATTTAGGCATGGAAGTATACGGATATGATCCTTATCTTTCTGTAGATGCAGCATGGAGTTTGTCACGTGCCGTTAAACATGTTGTTAATGTAGAGGATATCTATAAAGAATGTGATTTCATTACAGTACATGTACCGGCTTTAGATTCTACAAAGGGCATGATTAATAAAACGGCCATTGATATGATGAAAGACGGTGTTGTAATCTTAAACTTTGCAAGAGATGTATTATGCAACGAACAGGATGTGCTCGCTGCCATTGAAGAAGGCAAGGTTCGCAAATATGTAACAGATTTTCCGAATACCATTACAACCGGTAAAGCAGGCTGTATTGTAACACCTCATATCGGTGCTTCTACAGAAGAATCGGAAGATAACTGTGCAGTAATGGGTGTAAAAGAAATGGTTGATTATTTGGAAAACGGTAATATCACACACTCTGTTAATTATCCGGCCATTGATATGGGCATTTGTTCAAAAGCCGGTCGAGTTGCCGTATTCCACAAAAATATTGCTAATACCATTACCAAGCTTGCCGCTTGTTTTGGTGATGTAAATATCAATATTTCTGATATGACCAATAAATCACGTGGTGATTATGCGGTATCCATGTTTGATATTGAAGCACCTGCAACAGCAGATGTCATTGAAAAATTAAATGCAGTTGAAGGTGTATTCCGTGTTCGTGTCGTAAAATAAGGATAGTTATATAAAAATATTTATTGCCCGGTTTCAAAACTCAGACTTCATTTTTGGAGAGTTGAAACCGGGCATATTTTTTTGCCATGCAGCAGAATCATTTAAAATACAAATTTATATTTTATACAGTTTTTATTATGAAAATATTTCTAATAATGGTATGATATATATTGATGTAAGTTGAATAACATGATGTTGAGGTCAAAAGGTATTTTGTATCATGATGCCAACGGATTGTTACGTACTTCGTGGTATCATAAAATAGAAAATGGTAAATTCCATAGTACATAATTGTAGCATGGTAAAAAATAGAATAGTAAAAGAGGAAAAACATATGGATATGCATGTTGTATGGAAAGTTCTGGGAATTGAGGAAACAAAGGATACGGAGTTTATCAAAAAAGTTTATCATGATAAATTAAAAAATGTAAATCCGGAAGATGACCAGGCCGGTTTCATGCAGCTACGGGAAGCTTATGAGAGAGCTGTTGCCTATGCTGAAAATCCGGGAGATGTGGTAATCTCTGATGAATATGAAAAACTTAAAGACGGTACAGAGGTAGATCGTTTTATCTATCGGATGAATCTGCTATATGAAGATTTAGAAAGCCGGAAGGATGAGGATGAGTGGTCTGCACTCTTAAACTCTTATGATGATGATTTAGATGGGGAATTACAGGAAAGAGTTTTGGTTTATATCATGAGCCATCACCAGTTCCCCTGGGCTATCTGGAAAAAACTCGATGAAAAATTTCATATACAGGCTGAGACGGAAATCTTAAAAGAAAAATTCCCTGAAAATTTTCTTGGTTATATCAATTATTATATTTCGCATGATGCCTTTATTGATTTTGATATTTTTGAAGGGGATACATCTCACCACGTAGATGAGTACATCAATCGATATCTGGATTTAAAAACCCAAATCGAGCAACTCGAAGATATCCATGATACGGCTGTAGTTTCAAAGATTTCCCATGATTTTGAAGTGTTGGATGAATACGATATCCACCATCCTTTTGCAGATGCAGAAAAACTTCATTTCTGGCTGCGTCTGTCAGAGGAAAGGGAAATGCCGCAGGAAGCTTTCGATATTGCTGACCGGTTAGCATCTGATTATCCGGATAACTTTTATATTGGTTATTATGCGGGACTTACATTTCTGGAATTTGATAAGGTTGAAATAGCAAAACAGCTTTTTACGGAATTGTTGGAGATACAAGACGATTCTTATCTGGCAAAACTGGGTATGCTCAAAACACAGAAAAAGGCCGGAGAGTATGCGGATGCAAAGGAAAATTGCCTGGACCTTTTAGATACGGAAGACCGCAATCCGGAATTAAATGTATTGTTAGATGAACTCAATGATTGTCTGGTTCCCCAATATGAGGAAAAGCTTAAAGAAAATCCGGAGGATACAGAAACCATCATTGAGCTTGGCTGGTGTTATTTCCAACAGCAGAGATTTGACAAAGTAGAAGAGGTATTAACTTCTGTCGAGAAAGAAAAGTTCAAGGAATATGATTATACAAATCTGATGGGCAGAAATTATCTGGCTATGGAGCAGTATGATAAAGCCATTTCTTATCTGCTTTGCTGGAGAAGTATGATTGATTCAACAGAGGATGATGGGACAAAAGACAGTAAAAAGAAACTGAACCGTAAGGGATTTTCCCATTTTTCGGTTGGTTTGTGCCATTGGAATCTGGGACAGAAAGAATTAGGAGAAAAAGAGATTAAAGACGGTATTGAGTTGGAAAATGCATCGCAGTATGCTATGTCTTACTATGATCAGTTGACCCAGTTTTATCTGCTTGATCATGCGTATGAGAAAGCCTATGATCTTTGTACGGATTTAATTAAAAAAGATGAAAACTTTTATCCGGCATATTTAAGACGGCAGGAGGCTGCCTTTGAATTACACAAGGGACAGGATGTAATTGATGATTTTTATCAATGCAAAAGGTTGTTTCCCGGATATGTGAAGCCATATGTTCTGGCTATGAAGGTATTTTATTTTGCCAGACAGTATTCTGATGCCATGAACATCTATGAGCAGGCAAAGGAACAACATCTGGAAAGTGATGAATTACAACTTTACTATTTTAAAACCAAACGATGCAGTGAAAAGGATATAGAAAAACTGCGTCCTTTGATTCGAGAATTTTACCAATTTAAAACCAATTGTCTGGAGAAACAAAAAGCTGCTTTGAATAAAGAAAAACGACAAAGTATTCAGGACGATGAAGAAGGATCTGATATCGCGAATCCGGAGGATTTGTATTTAGAGGATGCTTTATTCAGACTGGCATTGCATGACGACAGATCAGCTATGGAAAGTATCAATGAAGGGCTAAAGCTTTATCCCGGTTGTGTTGGGCTTCTCGAATTAAAGGCGGATTGTCTTTGGGATGCAAATCGACAGGAAGAAGCATATCAGTGTTATACCAAATTGGTCAATATGGGAATTAAGAGTTATAATATCTATCTGATGCTGGGAAAATATTATTATAAAAAGCTCGGAAATGCCTATGATGACACAATGAAACAGGCAATTCAATGTTTTAAGAATGCTTATAAAATCGACCCAAAGGGTCAAGAAAATTTGTATTATCTGACCAGAATTTTTAGAAAGAAAACTCTGGTTATGCCTTCTGATAAAGAACAGGATGATGCCTATGGCTGTTCTTTACATTATGCAAAATGCCTCTATGACTTGGAGAAAAATGCATTTAATGCCATTGAACTGGGATTGGTTTATGAATTTCATCACGAATATGAGCAGGCGCTTATGTTGTATAAACAAGCTATGTCCATGGAAGCGGATAATATTTATGCACATAACAATGCAGGAAATGTATATCTGAAATTGAATAAATTGACGGAAGCAGAAAATGAACTATTGTGTGCTTTAAAGCTTGAAAATGATGATGAACCGACAATGGTTTATGAATATTTGATTGATTTATATGAGAAAAAAGGTGATTATCAATTAGCCGCAACCTATGCTGTAAAACAGCTTAGTCGATACAAAAAAGACAGGGATTTATGGATGAGACTGGTGGAGTTTTATGATAAACTCGGACAATATCAGGATGTGATTAAGGCATATCAGAAACTTTTTGAATTATGCTTTATCAAAAAGTATGAATTGTGTTATCATAAAGCTAAGTACCTTTATTTGGACGGCAAAAAAATTCAGGCTATGAAATTATATCACGAGGCATTAACATTGGTCAGATCAGATCCTGAGGCAAAGAAAATCGTTATTGCGTCCAGACAGGAATGGAAAAAATAGACATAATTTATAGAAAGAAAGATTAAAAGACGCTATGATAGTAGGTATAGATTTAGGAACAACGAACTCATTGATTGCATATTTTACGGAAGAAGGTCCTAAGATTATTCCCAACCGCTTGGGAAATCATTTAACCCCTTCGGTTGTCAGTATGGATGAAGATGAGCAGATTTACGTGGGAGAAACGGCAAAAGAAAGGATGCTTTTATATCCTGACAGTGCAGCATCTGTTTTTAAAAGAGATATGGGAAGCTCACGTAAATTTCAACTTTTACATAAGCAGTTTCGTCCGGAAGAATTGTCAGCATTGGTTTTAAAAGCGCTAAAAGAAGATGCGGAAAGTTATCTCGGAGAAGAGGTGACGGAAGCGGTTATCAGTGTACCTGCTTATTTTAATGATGATCGTCGCAAAGCTACCAAAAGAGCCGGTGAACTTGCCGGATTAAAGGTAGAACGTATTATCAGTGAGCCAACCGCAGCGGCAATCGCATATGGATTATACCAGAATCAGGAAGATGCCAAATATCTGGTCTTTGACTTAGGTGGCGGAACCTTTGATGTATCTATTCTGGAATTAAACGATAATATTATCGAAGTACGTGCTGTTGCCGGTGACAATTATCTGGGTGGTGAAGATTTCACCAAAGTCATCGAAGATATGTTCTTTGATAAAAATATTCAGATTGACAAGAGTAAATTATCTTATCGCACACTGCGTCACATTCATAAGCAGGCAGAATTGTGTAAGATTGGTTTTGCAGACGGCAATTCTTCAAAGATGAGTTGCAATGTGGATGGTGAACAGATTGAATTTGCCCTGACTATGGAGGCCTATGAGGCGGCCTGCAGTGATTTATTGGAAAAGATGAAGACACCGATTAAACGGACTTTGTCAGATGCCCATATCAAGGTAAAGGACATCGATAAAGTGGTGTTAATCGGAGGCGCAACCAAGCTTTCCTTTATTCGTCGTTTTGTCGGTAAAATTTTTCGCTCTTTGCCGGATACATCCATTAATCCGGATGAAGCAGTAGCTCTTGGTGCCGCTATTCAGGGGGCTATGAAGGAGCGAAATGAAGCCATCCGCGAAGTGGTGCTGACGGATGTTTGTCCGTTTACCCTGGGTACGGAGGTCGTTGTTGAAAAAGATGAAAACGTCTATGAAGGCGGTCATTTTTGCCCGATTATCGAGAGAAATACGACGATACCCGCGAGCCGCACCGAACGGCTTTATACCATACGAGATAATCAGACTAAGCTGAATATCAAGATTTTGCAGGGAGAAAGCCGTTTTGCGGAAAACAATCTGCTTCTTGGAAAAATAGAAGTATCGGTTCCCAAAGCCCCGGCAGGAGAGGAAGCTGTGGATGTAACCTATACCTATGACATCAATTCTATTTTGGAAGTTGAGGTTACGATTGTATCGACCGGTGAAAAGAAAAAGCAGATTATCAAAGGCGGTCACAATGATATGTCGGATGAGGAAATTGCAGAACGTATGAAAGAGATTGCATACTTAAAAATTCATCCGAGAGAAAAAGAAGAAAATAAATTGTTGCTCTTAAAAGGAGAACGTTTATACGAAGAGTGTCTCGGCAATGACCGAAAATTAATTGAGCGTGAATTACAAAAATTTGATGATGCACTTGATACCAGGAAACAGGAACTGATAGATGAAGCGAGAGAAAATTTCAGAATCTTTTTGAAAACATTTATGGAGGATGATTTATGATCAGAACAAAACTTGGTGACATTACAAAAATGCAGGGAATGGATGCGATTGTAAATGCTGCAAATAAGACATTGCTCGGTGGAGGTGGTGTTGATGCTGCAATTCATGCCGCTGCCGGTCCGGAACTGTTAAAAGAGTGCAAATTACTGGATGGTTGCAAGACCGGACAGGCAAAAATATCCGGTGCTTATAACCTGCCGTGCAAATATGTAATACATACGGTAGGTCCGATCTGGCATGGCGGCAACAACGATGAAAGAGCATTGTTATTTGCCTGTTACCAGAATTCGTTAAAACTTGCTGTACAGAACAATATCCGCAGAATTGCTTTTCCGTCCATTTCAACGGGAGCATATCGCTTTCCGACACATCTTGCTGCCGAAATTGCAGTAAAAGCAGTAAAAACTTTTATAAATGATCATCAGAATGACATTGATGAGGTTGTGTTTGTATTATTTGATTCCCACACCAAATATGTGTATGATCAGGCATTAAAAGAAGCCAATAAAGCGAACTTAAATGATTTGTTCAGTAAATATGATGTTGAGGAAGAAATGGTAAAAATCGGAGCGGAAAAAGATGATGAAAACCATTTCTTCAGCAATGCATATCCGGCTCATTTTGTAGTAGACGGTCTTTCCTATGAATCGGTTGCTGAGTACTTAAAAGCTGAAAAAGCTGAAAATTTGTTTGATGTCAATGAATATGAAAAACTGCTCTTAAAGGCAAATTATGCAAAATACTCTCAGAATCCTGCGCTTCGCGGAAAACTCATGGCTACAAAAGAACTGCCTTTGCAAAGCGGTGATTTAAAGGATAATGCCCTGGGCAGATGTCTTGCCGAGATTCGTGAAAAGTTTCGCACGGAATACATTGAACCCATTGTTGCCAAAGCAGAAAAAGAAGAACCCAAAGAGGAAGTTGTAGAACAACCCGTTGAAGAAGGAAAAGAACCTGTTCGAATCGCAATCAAAGACAGTGCACTTTCTATGTATACCATTACCCAGATTTTGGAAAAGACAGAATATGAATTTGTGGATGAGTTAGCCCGGATTGCAACAGAAGATGATGAAAAGTTATGCGATCTGATTGGCGTTGATGCATATGGTGAAATAAAGGGATTTTTATCCTGATTATTTATTTTACGTTAAACTATTCTGCCGGATAAAAAGTTTTCTGTCCTTGAAACATTTTCCGGTGGTTATATTTGATAAATAGACAAAACAACTTGAAATTATAGGAAAAATAATGGCAAAAGGAAGTAATCAAAAATTAAAGCTTTATTATCTTCTGAAGTTTTTACAAAGGAAAACCGATGAAGAACATGCTGTAACGATGCCGGAAATTTTAGAAGAGCTACAGGCACATGACATCTCCGCAGAAAGAAAAAGTATTTATGCCGATTTGCGGGATTTGGAGAAGATGGGATATGAAGTTGTCGGTGAAAAAGTTGGTTCATCTTATGAGTACCGGCTGCTAACCAGAGACTTTGAACTGGCAGAATTAAAACTTTTGGTGGATTTAATTCAGACATCCAGATTTGTGACAGCCAAAAAATCCAACGAGCTGATAAAAAAACTGGAAACGCTTTGCAGCGACTATGATGCCAAAACTTTGCAGCGTCAGGTGTATGTTCAGGATCGTGTAAAATCTGACAATGAAAGCATCTATTATTCTGTGGATGCTATTCAGTCAGCAATTGCCAATGATTGTATGATTCAATTTCATTATTTCCAATGGAATGTCAGAAAGGAAAAACAACTTCGGCAAAATGGTGAATTCTATGAAGTATCACCATGGATGCTTTCTTTTAATGATGGAAACTATTATTTAGTCGCTTTTGATGAAAAAAATAAAAAAATTAAGCATTATAGGGTTGACAAAATGCTTAATATTATTATGCTAAATAAGGGGCGAGAAGGAAAAGAATTATTTGAACAGGAAAACATTGCTACATATTCCAATAAAAGTTTTGGAATGTTTGGCGGAGAAGTAGAAAAGGTAAAGATTTTATTTCCTAATGATTTGGCCGGTGTCTTTATTGACCGTTTTGGGAAGGACATCATGATCGTGCCAAAGGGAAAGGATTATTCAACCGTTTCGGTATCCGTTGCAGTCAGCAGACAGTTTTTCGGTTGGATAATCGGTTTGGGGAAAGAGGTTAAAATACTTGCTCCCAAACATGTTGTTGAGAATATGAGACAAGTTTTAGCCGATGCTTTGGAGGATTAGTCCAAAGCATCGTTTTCTGTTATTGTAACTGAGATGATAAAAATGTTTTGTTTTATCGCTTTGTTAATACTTATGAGGAGAATTTGAGAAAATGGGAAAAGAAAAGTTAAAGCCGAAATTGTTTAGTGTCATGAAGACCTACACAAAGGAACAATTTATCAAGGATGTAGTTGCCGGAATTATTGTGGCAATTATTGCATTGCCATTGTCCATTGCCTTGGCACTGGCTTCCGGTGTTTCGCCTGAGCAGGGAATTTATACGGCAATTATTGCGGGATTTTTCATTTCGTTTTTTGGTGGAAGCCGTGTCCAGATTGCAGGTCCGACAGCGGCATTTGCCACAATTGTTGCCGGTATTGTTGCAAAAAACGGTATGGATGGTCTGATTGTTGCAACCTTAATTGCCGGTGCACTGTTAATTATTATGGGTTTATGCAGATTAGGAAGTCTGATCAAGTTTATTCCCTATACAATCACAACCGGTTTTACTGCCGGTATTGCGTTTACGATTGTCATCGGACAGCTAAAGGATTTTATGGGATTGACATATGCAGAAGGTACAGTCACCATTGAAACAATTGAAAAGGTAAAGGCTATTGCAGAATTTATTTCGACCATCAACTGGATGGCTGTTTTGGTTGGAGTTGCAAGTCTGGCTATTTTAATTATCTGGCCTTTTATCAGTAAAAAGATACCGGGCTCCCTAATTGCCGTAATTGGTGGGATTCTCATGGTAAAACTGCTCAATCTGTCGGTTAATACCATTGGCGATTTATATACCATCAATTCGTCTCTGCCGTCATTTCATCTTCCGCATATTACTTTGAGTGTGATCCGTGCAGAGTTTACAGATGGTCTTACGATTGCGATTTTGGCTGCTATCGAATCGTTACTTTCCTGTGTGGTAGCAGACAGTATGATCAATTCCAGACATCGTTCCAATATGGAATTGGTCGCACAGGGAATTGGTAACGTCGGCTCTGCTTTATTTGGTGGAATTCCGGCGACCGGTGCCATTGCCAGAACGGCCGCTAATATTAAAAACGGTGGTAGAACCCCCATTGCCGGTATGGTTCATTCCATCACACTGGTTCTTGTTTTGATTGTGTTAATGCCTTATGCAGCATTGATTCCCATGCCGACCATCGCCGCAATCCTTTTTATGGTTGCCTATAATATGTGTGGCTGGCGTACCTTTGTCCACCTATGCAAAACATCTCCCAAAAGCGATATTTTTGTTTTGGTCATGACATTTGGATTAACCGTTGTATTTGACTTGGTTATGGCAATTGAATTTGGTATGCTTGCAGCCTGCGTTTTATTTATGAAACGAATGAGTGATGAAGCAGAAGTGCGTGGATGGAAATACTTTGACGATGATAATGATCCAGATGCCATTGATTTAAGAAGTGTACCACAACAGGTTCGTGTCTATGAGATTAGTGGACCGATGTTTTTCGGTGCTGCCGACCGTATTACGGAAATTACATTAAAGGATTTTACAAAAGTTCTGGTCATTCGTATGCGTGGTGTTCCGGCTTTGGATGCAACTGCAATGCATTCTTTGGAAAATTTGCTTGAGAAGTGTCAGAAAAGTAATGTGGAACTTGTCTTTTCCCATGTTAATGAACAACCGTACCATACGATGGAAAAAGACGGATTTATTGAAAAAGTCGGTGCAGACCATTTCTGTGCACACATCGACGATGCACTGGCCTTTGCAACTGAATTGATACAGAAATAAAATGGGATGGTAGTCGCCCCAACAGTAATATATATCTTTGCCGCTTCATACTTCGGTTTCCGGCATTTCTAAGCGGCACGCTCACAAAGTATTTATTAAATGCCCGGTTTCAAAACTCAGACTTCGTCTTTAGACAGTTGAAACCGGGCATTATTTTTGTTCGCTTATGCCGCTAAGAAATACCAGGAAACCTCGCAGAATTCAACGGGCAAAGATATATATTACTGTTAGGGCGACTACCATCCCAATTTTTTAATGCATAAAGTTTTTTCCGCTGATACCGGAACCGTTGTCCGGGATATCGGATAGAGTTTCCTGTAGTTTTTGTTCGGTTAAAACCATCGCTTCATTAGCCAAATCCATGTATCTGATAAAAACATCTTCAGGTGCCTGATTGTTTTCTTTGGCAATTTCATTAAGGACGGGCATTAAGCGTTCAAGCTGGACACTGATCTGTGTTTTTTGCGGATCAATATCTTTACATACGTCATTTGCATAAGAAGTTATGCGGTCTAAAAATTCTTTATCTTGTTCTGTCATTTTGTTTCACTCCTTTGATTCTATATACTAGCACTCCTTTTAAGGCGTGTCAAAATACTCTATGCTTATGATAATCAATCGCTATCTGTATATTGATTTTACTTCACATTTGTTTTTACCTTTGTTATAATTTATGATACCAGGGTCAAAAGGTTATACTTTTCATGCTTGCATGAAAAAGTATGACTTTGGGACCCGCAAAAACATGAGAAAGTAGCCCGAATAGGGCGGATTTCGAATGTTTTAGGATTGCGAGAGCACAAAGTGCGAAGCAATCCGTGGTATCATGGAAATAAAAAAGGTTATACTTTTCATGCTTGCATGAAAAAGTATGACTTTGGGACCCGCAAA
>JAEDFR010000048.1 GCA_016297945.1 Lachnospiraceae bacterium
TGAGTTTTGAAACCGGGCATTTAATAAATACTTTGTGAGCATGCCGCTTAGAAATACCGGAAACCGAAGTATGAAGCGGCAAAGATATATATTTCTGTAAGGGTGACTGCCATCCCGCAAAGATTGCGAACTTTGTGAGAAACGTGGCAGAGCGTCTGCATAATCGGTCAGCAAACTCCATATATCACGCTTTCTGCTTATAGATGATGGGAACACAAATCCGAAATGGGAATTATTTTAAATTTTTATTACCTGTCTGCGGTATTCATCACGCATTCCTGCATGATATTTGGTGCCGGCGATACATTCGTAGATATGAGAAGCCTGAATATCCTGTTCGAACTGTCTCTGACCAATTGGGTACAACTGAGATGAAGCAGTTGTTGTTTTGGTAATTAACGGAATAGATGTATGGGATTTTAAAGTTTTGGTTAATGCATCAGCTTTGGAGTTGAAACCCAAAACTCTTGCATAGAATGTGATTCCGTTTTCCTTAAACAATTGGACGTCTTCGGCTTTGATGTCTAATAGGATATGAGATAAGCAACGGCTAATCCGTGCATAAGTAATATCCTTACTCTTTAAAATATCACAGAAATCATCAAAACTCTGCATGGAGAACATTTCTTTCTCCAGTTTATCCGAAATTGCCTGCGTCACATCAAAATACTGGGTAAATCCCTGGCCTCGTTCCTTCAATAATTTGAATTTTATCATGGAAGAAAAATCACTTGCATAGACCGGAAATGTCTTGTGGAAATCTTCTTTCATAATATCAAAAGCCAAAGCCGGTATCTGTGATTGAATCATATCCAGATTATCCTGCAAAGAAAGCGATTGGCGAATGGAAATCGCTGAACTGAAGTTTTCGGCAAGCTTATACGAATGATAATCAGAACCAATACGGGTGTTGGTATACGGTTTTATGCTGCTGTTTTGCCGGATAATTGCCTTGATATATTCGATTCCCAAAATATTATTGGGAAATCCGAGAATGGTATCAAACGTTGTAAATCCGTTTATGGTCTCGGCAAGTGCCGCATTTCTGGCAACCGGATAAGTGTCGCCGTTTTTAAGTTTTGTCTTAAGGCTTTGCACAAAATCTTCGGATTCGTCCACCAGTGCATGTGCAATTTTGGAAAGCATGGTTATGTCCCCGCTTTCACTTCCAAAGCAAACAGAATCTACACAGCCTAACTGGTTTAAAATAGAGATTGCACCCATGGCAAAGTATTCAGCACTGGCTGTTGCATAACAGGTCGGTAATTCAATGACCATGTCGGCACCGCCGGATAATGCCATCTTAGCGCGGCTGTATTTGTCAATCAATGCAGGCGTACCCCTTTGCATGTGATTGCCGCTCATGACAACAATGATGTAATCGGCTCCGGTAATTTCCTTTGCTTTTCTGATTTGATATAAATGTCCGTTGTGGAACGGATTGTATTCTGCAATGATTCCGGTTATTTTCATAATGTTTCCCTTCTATGTTTGATATAATGAAAACAATTCTTTGCTATAGTATGTCATTTTACAAGAAAATTAGTAAGTAAAATCTGTGTAATGTGCTGTATTATTTAGAGTATCATTTTTTGAGGGAAGAGACAACTTTTTTCGATATTTGTTTTGAAATAGCACAAGTGACCAATGAATTTAAAATTTCGAAGTCGGTATATTCCGGTGATGAACTTGATGTTTATGCCGATTTAATCAGAGGAATAGAATTGAGAAGTCAAAGTGTTATATTCCATATTTGTTATCTGGATTCAAATCAATATGCGGTGTTGTGTGAATATGATGCAACGGATGTCGGTTGGATAATAGAAGGAAATGTAGAAAAGTATTATACCGAAGAAGAATTGAATGAGCAGAAACGTAGCAAGGAGGAATATATAAACAGGCAATCGGAAAACATTTGTGTGGATAAAATCGATTTTGCAAATGCTTTTGATGGTAAGGAAGTGCATATTTTAGATGGAATTAGCTGGGGCTGTTTGTATGTATTCGATATATCAGAAGATATGAATACGATTAAAAGCAATGGAGATAAAACAGAGTATATCCGGGATACAAAATAAATGCCCGGTCTATGTATGTGAAATAATACATATTTCTGATTTTGAAAACTTGTTTTGAAAAAATGAATGCATTATAATAAAAACAAGGTGTAGCGAAAGGAGACTGTGTCATGTCCTACATAGATACAATAAAAGAAAAAGCAAAGTTCGACAAAAAAACGATTGTTTTGCCGGAGACCAATGACAAACGTACGTTGATTGCAGCAGCACATATTTTGGAAGAGGGAATTGCCAATCTGATTATGATCGGCAATGAAGAAAAGATTATGGATGGTGCGAGATGGTTAGAGGTCGAGCTTAACGGAGTTACGATTATTGATCCGGAAAACTGTCTGAAGTTTCAGGAATACGCAGATTTATTATATGAATTGCGTAAGTCAAAGGGAATGACCCTTGAAAAAGCAGTAGAAATTTTGAAAAAAGATTATTTGACGTTCGGTGTTATCATGGTAAAAGCCAATGATGCAGACGGAATGGTTGCAGGTGCCTGTCATGCAACTGCCGATACCTTAAGACCGGCATTGCAGATATTAAAAACGGCTCCCGGTGTCAAGCTGGTTTCCGGATTTTTTATTCTGGATGTCCCGGATTGTCAATACGGTGAAAACGGCACCTTCTTGTTTGCGGATTGCGGATTAAATCAGGATCCGACAGCAGAAGAGTTGGCTGCCATTGCAGAAAGCTCAGCACGTAGCTTTATGAGCCTTGTAGGTGCAAAACCGATTATCGCCATGCTTTCGCATTCGACAAAGGGAAGTGCCAAACATGTGTTGGTCGATAAAGTGGTAGAAGCAACACGGATTGCTAAAGAACAATACCCCAATCTATGCGTGGATGGTGAACTTCAGGCAGATGCCGCACTGGTTCCGCATGTTGCAAAATCAAAAGCGCCGGGCAGTGAAGTGGCAGGTAAAGCCAATGTATTGGTATTTCCGAATTTAGACTGTGGTAATATCTCTTATAAACTGGTTCAGCGTCTTGGAAAAGCAGAGGCTTATGGTCCCATGCTTCAGGGAATCTCCAAACCTGTAAATGATTTATCCCGTGGTTGTTCTTGGGAAGATATTGTCGGTGTTGTTGCCCTGACAGCCGTACAGGCACAGTTGGTTTAGAAAAAAATAAAATGCCCGGTTTCTTCATGTAATTGAAACCGGGCATTGTTTTTGTTCGCTTATGACGCTAAGAAATTCCAAGAAACCTTGTCAAATTCCGCGGGCAAAGATATATGATTTCAGTTAGCAGTTAGGTCAATGGTTTATTTAATCTCAATTCATAAACGCTGAGCGCTGACAGGAAATATCCCGTCAGATAAAAACAAAAATAGTACATAAAAAACATGGCGGGTGCCGTCAGAAAAATGAAGACAAGCTGGAAACCGGAGAGGAATAAAAGTGCTGCCATTGCATATTTTTTTGCAAGGATACAGATAATCATGCAAAGCAGTGCAATCACAAATGTCGGCAGGCAGTTATACATGATAGGATACAGTATGTTTGTTTTAATGTGATCGGTTTCATAATGCCTGCATGACAGAATATCAATGGTTTTGTTTCTGATCGGTTCACCAAACGGAGCGTTTGAATAATAATAGCGGTCGCGGTAGTTTTCACCATAGTAATTCAATGTATAGATTGTTTCAACAGTCGGAGCAGTTGGATGATTGATGTCATCAGGAACCATTCCGTTCGTATATTTGAAAGTCTGCCAGCGATAATACAGAAAATGATCAAAGTTATTTAGAATCAGATCGAAGGAAGCTTTCATAAAAGCGTTCAACTGTTCTTTTGGAAGAATATCCGGAATATTCCAGTATTGGCTGATGTTGCGAACAGAAGGATGATTGCGTAATGCCTGCACATCAATCAGTTCATTGATGGTCATAATGTCATCATAGGCATGTTCGCCCCGTATTTCTTCCTGGGCAAATATATTGCCAAGCGGATTGATCACGAGAGAAATGGGGTATTTGTTACTTCCATTTAGCGCAATTTTATTTGGAAGATTAAAGCATAAAAAGGCGCATAAAACTATGAGAAAACAAAAGATTGCATGTTTTAGGCATGATCGAAATCTATTTTTCTTATAAAATAGGAAGAAGAAATAAAAGGGAAGGAACAATAGCATATAAATAAATTCGCTCCTCCATGCAATGACTAATCCGGTCAAAACAGATAAAATAATCATATGTCTAATATGAATCGTTTGTCTCTTCCATATAAACAGGCAGGATGCTAAAATAAGTAAAAAGAGAAAACCTACAAGGGTGGCTCTTAATGTAAACAGACAACCGTCTAAAACAGGCAGAAGAAAAAAAACGGCACGTGCAATGAAAAATCGATGACCGGGATAAATCTCTTTTAAGTTTTTGAAAATATATGCATAAATGCAACTAATGATAATAATCTGAAAAAAGGCAATGCTACCCATGGAAGGAAAGAAACGGATACAGCAGATATAAAACAAACTGGTAAGTCCGGTCTGAGCAGGAGATAAGGAATAATCCCGGATGGCATTTAGGACATAAAAGTCATCTCCCTTGAATATGCCGGGCCAGGTCAGGATTAATAATATAAATAACGGTATGAAATAAAGAAGAAACTGTTTTAAATAAGAAAGAAAACAGTTATTTTTTTGGATAAATAGATACAAAGCTGTAAAAATAAGAAAGAAAACACAATAGCCAAATATACAGGAGAGAAAAACAGAGAGAAGCCGGATATTTTGGTTGGAAATGTCCGTAGTAAAAACGTTTGACACCTGATGACGTAATAAAAATGAATAAGCAAGATAAAACACAGCCGATAAAGCAGATATTATTATTTTATGTTTAGATGATTTCATAGTAGGATTCCGCCTGTTTATGATAATAGTTTTTTCGCCTTACGAAAAAGTATAACATAAAATTGTTTTTCGGTAAATCTGAACAGACAGACAAAAAAATGTGAATGCTTGTTGACAAACAGAATGAAGTTATGTATAATCGTTTGAGTGTGGATAGGAGTATGATATGTTACTTAATCTGACAGATATCTTATCAAATGAAGGAAAAGTAGAAGATTTTTCTATCACGTACTCACCGGCTTTTTATAAAAAGGCAGGTGGTCAGTTTAAGGTCTTAGAAGATGGACCGATTTCCTTGATACTGTCTAATACAGGCAAAGGAAAACTTAAACTGAGCGGTGAAGGAAGGTTACTTTTGCAGGCACGATGTGATCGTTGTCTTACGAGAGTGGATATTTCGATTGAGATTTCTTTTGATGAGCAGATTAGTGAGGAATATATTCAAAATCCCACAGAGGATGCCGATGCGTTTTCATATCTTGACGGGTATTCGTTAGATACTGATATACTAATCGGAAATGAAATATTGATAAACTGGCCGGTAAAAATCTTGTGCAAAGAGGATTGCAAAGGTATATGTCCAAAATGCGGTAGAGATTTAAACCAAGGGGATTGCGGTTGCGATACTTTTGAACCGGATCCACGTATGGCAGTGCTAAAAGATATCTTTATCGCGAGCAAGGAGGTGTAAAGATGGGTGCTATTTGTCCTAAAAACAAATCTTCAAAAGGTAGAAGAGATCAGAGAAGAGCAAACTGGAAAATGTCTGCTCCTACTTTAGTAAAGTGCAGCAAATGCGGTGAATTGATGAAACCTCACAGAGTATGCAAAGCATGCGGCGCTTACAATAAACGCGAAATCATCGCAGTTGACTAATTGTTTAGTTGAATTCTAAAGCCTTCGACGCTTGTTCGAAGGCTTTTTTCTTGCATTTTCTTCTTTATTCTAGTATATTTATAAGAAGTATGGAGGAGTATACGCATGAGTGAAATGGTAAAAGTTGCCGTTGATGCCATGGGTGGTGATTATGCACCGGTTGAAATCGTAAAAGGTGCGGTTATGGCAGTCAATGAGAAAGAAAATGTTCAGGTTGTATTATTGGGAAAGGAAGCCGATATCGAGCGGGAGCTGTCTCAATATACATATGATAAAAATCGCGTTGAAGTTGTAAACTGTGAAGATGTGATTGAAATGGCTGAGGCACCGGTTAATGCCATTCGTACCAAAAAGGATTCTTCGATTGTAAAGGGCATGCAGATGACCAAGACCGGTGAAACAGATGCCTTTGTTTCTGCCGGAAGTACCGGAGCTGTTTTGGTTGGAGCAACTCTTTTGGTAGGACGTATCAAAGGTATTGAAAGAGCTCCTTTGGCACCGCTTATTCCGACTGCCAATGGTGTGGCATTGTTGATTGACTGTGGTGCGAATGTCGACTCGCGTCCTTCCCATCTGGTTCAGTTTGCAAAGATGGGTTCTATTTATATGGAAAGTATTATGGGGATAAAAAATCCAAGAGTGGCACTTGCAAGCAACGGAGCAGAAGAAGAAAAAGGTAATGCTTTGGTCAAAGAGACACATCCTTTACTTAAAGAATGCAAGGACATTAATTTTATTGGCAATATCGAAGCAAGAGATATTCCTATGGGTGCTGCTGACGTTGTAGTATGTGAGGCTTTTACCGGCAATGCTATTTTAAAAACTTATGAAGGTGTAGGTGCGGTATTGATCGACAAGATCAAAGCATCTTTGATGACAAATCTTAAGACGAAAATTGGTGCTTTATTGATTAAAGACGCATTAAAAGAAACATTAAAGGATTTTGATGTGGATAAATACGGTGGGGCTCCTATGCTCGGATTAAAAGGACTGGTTGTAAAGAGCCACGGAAATTCAAAAGCCGGCGTCATACGTAACAGTATTTTCCAATGTGTCACTTTTAAAGAGCAACAGATTAATGAAAAAATCAAAGCCGGTATTGTGGAACAAACAAAAGAAACTCTTTCTGACAAGGAAGATTAAGGAAGGAAGTCTTAGTTGTGGAATTTGAAGTGTTGCGGGATGCTCTTGTGAAAATTCTGGGTGTAGCACCGGATGAGGTAACGATGCAGTCGCATTTTGCCAAAGATTTGGGAGCAGATTCACTGGACCTTTATCAGGTATTATTAAATGCCAAAGAAGTATTTGATTTAGAAATCGATACAGAAAAATTACAATCTCTTCAGACTGTTTCTGAAGCAGTAACCTATATGAAAGAAATGAAAAGGAAATAATTAAAAAGCCCGACAGGGCTTTTTGAATGTAGACAGGTGATTTTGTCGGATTAAGGTGACAGGATAATGGAATTAGAGGCACTGGAAAAAGAAATAGCATATTCGTTTAATGATAAAAGTTTGTTGAAGCAGGCATTAACGCACAGCTCCTTTAGTAATGAGCAGCGCATTCGTAAATGGAAAAATTATGAGCGGATTGAGTTTTTGGGGGATGCCGTTTTGGAGCTGGTCAGCAGTGATTACTTTTATCATGCCTTTCCGGAAGAAACAGAAGGAAATCTTACAAAAATGCGTGCAGCCGCTGTATGTGAACAGGCTCTTGCCATTACGGCGAGACAACTAAAGCTTGGCTCCTATATGATATTTGGAAAAGGGGAAGAGGCGAACGGCGGACGGGAAAGAGAATCCATCATCGCAGATGCGGTAGAAGCGCTAATCGGTGCTATTTATCTGGATGGCGGCATTGAAAAAGCAAGAGATTTTATTCATCGTTTTGTTTTGAATGATTTGGAACACAAGCGACTTTTCTATGATGCAAAATCCATTTTGCAAGAATATGTACAGGAGACAAAGGCAGGCGAACTTGTCTATGAACTGATAAAAGAAGAAGGTCCTGAACATGATAAACTCTTTATTATGGAAGCCAGATTAAATGGAAAAGTAATCGGCTGTGGTGAAGGGAAAAGCAAAAAAACGGCACAACAGCATGCAGCATATGATGCCTTGTTAAAAAAAGATGGAAATAAAAAAGATTTGCGCATCTGATATGATGTGTGAAAGGGAAATGTTATGTATTTAAAAAGTATTGAAGTGCATGGTTTTAAAGCCTTTGCAAATAAAATAGTGTTTCAGTTTCATCCGGGAATTACGGGAATCGTGGGTCCTAATGGGAGTGGAAAGAGTAATGTAGCGGATGCAGTTCGCTGGGTTTTGGGTGAACAGCGTATCAAGCAATTGCGTGGTGCAAGTATGCAGGACGTTATTTTTGCAGGTACGGAAAACAGAAAACCTTTGGGATATGCATATGTTGCCATTACGTTAGATAACAGTGATCATTCGCTTCCGATTGATTTTGAAGAGGTGAAAGTTGCACGTCGCATTTATCGTTCCGGCGAGAGCGAATATATGATTAATGACGCTCCCTGCAGACTAAAAGATGTTAATGAATTGTTTTATGATACCGGTATCGGAAAAGAAGGATATTCCATTATCGGACAGGGTCAGATTGATAAGATATTAAGCGGAAAGCCGGAAGAGAGACGGGAGTTGTTTGATGAAGCGGCCGGTATTGTGAAGTTTAAAAGAAGAAAACTGGCGGCACAGAAGAAACTGGACGATGAAAAGGGCAATATGCTTCGTATCAGTGATATTCTGACTGAAAAAGAGCGTCAGATTGGTCCTTTGGAAAAACAGTCTGAAAAGGCTAAGATATATTTAAAACATAAAGAAGAATTAAAGACTCTGGATGTTAATGTTTTTTTGGTTGAAAATGCACAGTTAAAAGAAAAACTGGTTGCTTTGGACGAAAAATTGAAAATTGCGACAGAAGATTTTGAACAGACTTCCAGACAGTATGAGAATATCAAATCGGAATATGACCGAATTGCGGCAAGATTAGAAGAACTGGAAAAGTCCATTGAGGAAGAGCGCTCCTATTTGTCCAATACCGGTCTGATGCGGGAAAAATTAGATAGTCAGATTAAGGTATTGCAGGAGCAGATTCTGTCCGGTGAAAGTAATAAAGAGCACTTTTTAGCCAGACAGGCTTCCATTAATGAACAGATTTTGGCAAAAGATCAGGAAAAGGCCGATATTCAGACCGGTAAAAAAACATATGATGATGCGCTTGCTGAAATGGAAGAGGCAAAAGCTTTGGCGAATGCAAAACTCGAAACTTTGCAGGCGAGGATGGATGAACTGAATGAGAAAATCGAGAATGGAAAAAATACAATTATTCAGGCGTTAAATGACAGAGCCGGAATCAAATCCAAAATCGGAAGTCTGGATACGAGACAGGAACAGCTTCAGATTCGGAAAGCTGAACTGAATTCCAAATTGTTGCGCGCAAAATCCGATGAGGCCAAGCATGATGAACTCATTGAACAGATGGAAAAAGAATTTGAAGCTGTTAGTGCGCAGATACAGGAAATTCAGACCCAAAAAGCTGCGCTGGAAAAGCGCAATACGGATATTTCCGGTGAACTTTCGCAGTTGGATCAGAAACAACGGGATGTGCAGGTTCAGTATCATCAGGCAAAATCCAAGCTCGATGCAATCAGTAATTTGTCTGAGCGTTATGAGGGATATGGCGCCAGCATCCAAAAAGTAATGGAACAAAAAGAACGCAATAAAGGTATCATTGGTGTTGTTGCGGATATAATCAAAGTGGATAAAAAATATGAAACCGCTATTGAGACCGCTTTAGGAGGTAACATCCAGAATATCGTAACGGATGATGAAGAAACTGCAAAGAAAATGATTGGATTCTTAAAATCCAACCGCTATGGTAGAGCAACCTTTTTACCGCTGACTTCTATTACCAATCCACAAAAGTTTAAAACGCCGGATGTACTGGAGGAAAAAGGGGTTATTGGTCTTGCTAATGAACTTGTCCATACCCAAAAAGAGTATGAAAATGTGGCAAAAGCCATGTTGGGAAGAATTGTTGTTGTTGACAATGTAGATAATGCCGTAAAGATTGCCCGTAAGTTTGATTATAGCGTGAGAATGGTAACATTAGAAGGCGAATTGCTGGTTCCGGGTGGTGCTATCAGTGGTGGTGCATTTAAAAATGCAAGTAATCTGCTGGGAAGAGCCCGTGAAATGGATGAATTAGAGAAAAAAGTAAAAGAATATCAGGATGTGATAAAGGAATGTCTTGCGACCATTGAAGAATTGAAAGCAGAACGCATGAAGGTGCGCAGGGATCTTGAAGATATCCGTGCAAAGAGTCAGGAATGCTTAATTCGTCAGAATACGGCGCGTATCAATGTCCAAACGGCAAAGGAGAAGAAAAACGAAAACGGTCTTGGCTATACCGAATTAAAAGAAGAGCAGCAGGATATTGAACAACAGTTCCAGTCGCTTTTGCAGGAAAGAGAAAACGCATCCGAAGAACTGGTTAAATCAGAAAACGTACAAAAAGAACTCGAAAAAGAGATTGAAGAATTCCAGAAAGAGTTGGAAACAGTCCGTATTGAAGAGAGTACGCAGGCTGCCCATAATGCAGAGATGGATGTCGAGATGGAAAAAGTCATTCAGAGACAGTCTTTCGAGCAACAGAATTTGGAGCGTATTCTTTCTGAGAGACATCGGTTTGAAATGGAACTTGCTGAAATTGAGGTAGAAATAAAACAGTCAAGTAGTGAAATCGAAGAAAAGAAACAGGATATTGAAGAAATTAAAAAGACTATTTCCGCTTCGTTTGATAAAGAAAATGAAAATGAAATTAAGCTCTCGGAGGATATTCGTCAAAGAGAAGAACTTTCGGCAAAACAAAAAGGATTTTTTGGAGAAAGTGAGGCTCTGGCACAAAAACGAAATGATCTGGATAAAGAGGTTTATCGTCTGAATACGCAGAAAGAGCGTATGGAAGAAAGCATGGAAAACCAGATTAATTATATGTGGAATGAATATGAGATTACGCTTTCGGATGCAGTAGCTTTACGCAACGAAGAAATGACAGATTTAACTGTTATGAAGCGGGACGCAGCGGCAGTTAAAGATTCCATCCGCCGTCTTGGTGATGTTAATGTTAATGCGATTGAAGATTATAAAACGGTCATGGAAGAATATACCTTCTTAAAAGATCAGTATGATGATCTGAAAAAAGCGGAAGAACAACTCTTAGGATTTATTGATGAATTGGATGTTGCCATGAGAAAGCAGTTCGAAGAGAAATTTGCTGAGATCAAGGTGGAATTTGATAAAGTATTTAAGGAATTATTCGGTGGCGGAAAAGGTACGATAGAGCTGATGGAGGATGAAGATGTCTTAGAGGCGGGCATACGTATCATTGCACAGCCACCCGGAAAGAAATTGCAGAATATGATGCAGTTATCCGGTGGAGAAAAGGCATTAACGGCCATTGCTTTGCTATTTGCCATTCAGAATTTAAAACCATCTCCGTTCTGTCTTTTGGATGAGATTGAAGCGGCACTTGATGAATCAAATGTGGGTCGTTTTGCCGGATATTTACATAAGCTTACAAAACATACGCAGTTTATCGTGATTACACACAGACGCGGAACGATGGAAAAAGCCGATCGGTTGTATGGTATTACCATGCAGGAAAAAGGTGTATCTACTTTGGTCAGTGTGGATTTGATTGATAAGGATTTGAATTAGTCGATTTGATGGGGAGGTTTTTGCATGGGACTGTATGAAAACGATAATTTGACAGATGATGTCATGGATGATGTTTCTTCCAATGATGATTTGGCAGAAGAAGGAAAAGAGAAAAAGGTTGGTTTCTTTGGACGATTAAAGGCAGGTCTTACGAAAACAAGAAATAATATTGTGCATGGTATTGACAATGTGTTCAACGGATTTTCCAATATTGATGAAGATTTTTATGAAGAGCTTGAAGAAATCTTAATCATGGGCGACATTGGAATTAATGCCACGAGCGATATTATTGAAAGACTGAAGGTTCAGGTTAAAGAGCAACACATCAAGGAGCCGTCTGAATGCAAGCAATTGTTGATTGACAGTATTAAAGAACAGATGCGCGTGGAGAATACAGCATATGATTTTGAAACAGAGCAGTCGGTTATCTTTGTAATTGGTGTAAACGGAGTTGGAAAGACCACTTCTGTCGGAAAGTTGGCCGGAAAATTAAAGGACCAGAATCGAAAGGTATTGCTTGCAGCGGCAGATACTTTCCGGGCTGCGGCAATTGAACAGTTAGAGGAGTGGGCACACAGAGCGGGCGTTGATATCATAAGCGGCAGTGAGGGCGCCGATCCGTCCAGTGTGGTTTATGATGCGGTTCATGCTGCAAAGGCTCGTCATGCGGATGTATTGTTGTGTGATACGGCAGGACGGCTTCATAATAAAAAGAATTTGATGGAAGAATTAAAAAAGATGAACCGGATTATCGATAAAGAATTTCCGAATGCTCACCGGGAAAATCTGATTGTGGTAGATGGCACAACGGGACAGAACGCGCTCAATCAGGCAAGGGAATTTGCCCAGGTTACGGATTTAACCGGTATCATCATTACCAAGCTTGACGGAACGGCGAAAGGCGGAATCGCCGTTGCCATTCAGTCTGAATTAAATGTTCCCGTGAAATATATCGGTGTCGGTGAGAGTATTGACGATTTGCAGAAGTTTGATGCAGATCAGTTTGTTGATGCTTTATTTGATGTGAAACTTCCTACAGAGGATTGAAAAGGTGATAAAAATGAGTGATAAAATGTTGACATTGGAAAAATTTGAAGAAGCATCCGAAAAGGTCAAGGAAGCAACGTTGCCTACCGATCTGGTTTACAGTGAATATTTCAGTAACCAGACCGAAAATAAGGTATATTTGAAACCGGAGAATATGCAGTTTACAGGCGCCTATAAGGTAAGAGGTGCTTATTACAAAATGAGTACCCTGACAGAAGAAGAACGTCAAAAAGGTATTATTACTGCATCTGCCGGAAATCATGCACAAGGAGTCGCTTATGCAGCCAAAAAATATGGCGCAAAGGCAATCATTGTAATGCCTACGACAACTCCTTTGATAAAAGTAAACCGGACAAAAAGCTATGGAGCGGAGGTTGTTCTTTTTGGAAATGTTTACGATGAGGCCTGTGAAAAAGCTCTACAGTTAGCAAAGGATAACGGATATACCTTTATCCATCCTTTTGACGATCCGGCTGTTGCAACCGGACAGGGAAGTATCGCTATGGAAATTGTAAAAGAGCTTCCGCTTGTAGATTATATTCTGGTTCCCGTAGGTGGAGGCGGACTTGCGACCGGCGTTTCCACATTGGCAAAACTGTTGAATCCTAAGATTCGTGTCATCGGTGTGGAACCGGCAGGCGCAAACTGTCTGCAGGAGTCAATCAAAGCCGGAAAGGTTACTACACTTCCGACGGTTAGTACGATTGCAGACGGTACGGCGGTAAAGACGCCCGGTACTAATATTTTTCCTTATTTACAAAAAAATCTGGATGATATTATAACCGTGGAAGACGAAGAACTGGTCGTAACATTTTTAGATATGGTTGAGAATCATAAAATGATTGTTGAAAATTCCGGACTTTTAACAGTTGCAGCATTAAAGCATCTGGATGTGAAAGGCAAAAAAATTGTCTGTATTTTAAGTGGGGGAAATATGGATGTCATTACCATGTCTTCTGTTGTTCAGCAGGGGCTGATTATGCGCGATCGTATTTTTACGGTTTCTGTACTTCTTCCCGACAGACCCGGCGAATTAACGCGTGTATCCGGAATTATTGCACAGGAAAACGGCAACGTCATTAAGCTGGAGCACAATCAGTTTGTTTCCATTAACCGGAATGCTGCAGTTGAATTGCGGATTACCCTGGAGGCATTTGGAACCGAACATAAAGAACAAATTATGAAAGCTTTGGAGAAAAACGGTTTTTCACCCAAAGTTGTCAGAACCAATATTTAACAAAAAAGGCGTGGAACTTTCTGCGCCTTGTTTTCATTAGAAAAAGCAGGTGGAACATTTGAAAAAGATTGAAGAAATTTTAAAAGAATTGGATCAGTTGTTTGCTGACAACAAGGCAAAAGAGGCAGAAAATTTTTTGCTGGAGTGTCTTACGGAGGCGGAAGAAGCTTCAGATTTATCGATGCAGTTACAATTATATAATGAGTTGATCGGATATTATCGTGTGACATCGGAGAAAGAAAAGTTGCTTCATGTGATTGATCAGGCAATGGAAATTGCAAGGAAACTGCAGTTAGAAGGAACCCTTCCTTATGCAACGACAGCGTTGAATGCAGCAAACGGTTATCGTTCGATTGGAGATTATGAATCGTCAAAGAAATTTTATGGTATCGTGGAAGGAATTTATTTGAAAACGCTTTCTTCGGACGATATGCTGCTTGCCGGTTTGTATAATAATATCAGTCTCTTGTATCAGGAATTTTCGGATTATCAGAAAGCCATGGATTATCTGTCAAAGGCACTGGAAATTGTTATAGCACAAAAAGCGGATTTTGAAATCGCTGTCACATATGCGAATTTGGCAAATACGGCCGTTTTGGCAAAAGATTATGCAAAGGCTAAAGAATATGCTACAAAAGCCATTGCGTGTTTTGACAAAATGAAGCTTTATGATGCTCATTATTGTGCGGCACTTTCGGCATTCGGAATGTGTTTTTATGCGGAAGAAGCATATGAGGAAGCAGCGTCTTATTTTGAAAAAGCCATGCAGATTGTGCATGATATGTTTGGCGAAAATTCTCAGTATCAGCGCTTGAAGAATAATTATGATTTGTGCAAAGAGATGATTGAAGAAAGCAAGAACAAAGCAGAAGCAGGTTATGGGAAAGATATTGAAACGAAAACGCATTCAAAAAAGAATTTCGAAAATGATTGCGCAAAAAAAGTGAAAGGTATGGAGTTGTGCAAGGCTTACTATGATACCTATGGCGTACCTATGCTTCATGAAAAGTTTTCCAATTATGAAACAAAGATTGCGGTCGGACTGGTAGGAGAAGGTTCTGATTGTTTCGGTTATGATGATGCAATTTCAAGAGACCATGACTGGGGACCGGATTTTTGTCTCTGGCTCGATGATGAAACATATGATGAAATCGGAATGAAACTGCAGGAAGAATATGAGAAACTGCCGGATGAGTTTCAGGGATATCACAGAACACTTAGCAAAAACGGGAAGGAGCGTAGAGGCGTATGTAGAATTTCCGATTTTTATAAGCGGATATTAGGAGAAGAAAACTATCCTCAGATTCATTGGGACAAGGTAGAAGATTATGCTTTGGCAACCGCTTCTAATGGTATGGTTTTCCGAGATGATGAAGGAACCTTTCTCGCATTTCGAAATGAAATAAAAAAAGGTTATCCGCAAAATGTCCGATTTTTAAAACTCGCAGACGGTGTTGCAAAAGTGTGCCAGACCGGGCAGTATAACTATTTCAGGCTGATGGAGAGAGGAGATTCCTTTTCCGCTGACAGAATGCTTTCAGATTGTATTGGTCACGCTATGAAACTGCAACATTATATCTGTAATGCTTATCCGGTACATGATAAGTGGTTAAAAGTTAGCACAAAGAAACTGGAAAACGGACAGCAACTTCTAGATATTTTACAAGAAATGCATGCATGTCTAAACAGAAAAGAAGTAACAGTTGTTCAGACGGTCAGAGAACTGACAAATCGACTGGGTGATTTTTTTGCAAAAGAGCTTTATGAACATAATGACATCTCGGATATTGAGAACTATTTGGATGTGCATACGGATGAACTGGTTGTAAAAGCCGGCTACTGTGTGCTTCCAAAAGAAAAGCTGGTAACAGAAATTGCTAAAACGGAGTTTCTGGCATTTGATAAAGTGAAAAATAAAGGCGGCAGAGCTTCGTGTCAGAATGACTGGCCGACATTTTCCGTAATGCGAAGGAGTCAATATCTGACATGGGATCAGACAATGTTATTACAGTATATTTATGATTTTAAGAGGGAATTATCATTGGGACATAACCTGATTACGGAAAAATATGGCAGAATGATGGAAAGTACGGCACCGGATGAATATGAAAATATAAAAAATGAATTTCCACCTTTATCCGACGAAAAGAAGGCTGTGATTGAACAGATTGTCGCAATCCAGATGTCGATGGCAGAGGAGTTTGCCAAGGTGCACCCCAGGGTGTTCATGAATGCCAGAAGTCTTCATACGTATGAAGATAATTTAATCAACACCTCTTATGAAACTTATCTAAGAGGAGAAATCAGTACGTATTCAGATAAAATGCTTCAGTTATATGCCCGTTATGTAGTGGAATGTTTTCAAGCACATAAAAATATAGCACGTATGACAATGGAGAATACGGCTATGTTGTATGGCTACAAGAATATTGAAGAATTTGAAGCTTCAATAAAATAAAAGCATATGTTTTGCGGGACGAAAATCATACTTTTTCATGTGGGCATGAAACGATGACCTTTTGTCCCTGATATCATAATAATTGGATAAATATGTATAATATGCATTGATTTATCTATGAAATACCGCTATTTTTAGTCAAATGATACATTGTCGATTTTAGTTGACAAAGATATAATTATGTGTGTAGAGATAAAAGGAGGAACATACCATGACCTATGAAGAAATTGTAGCATATACAAAAAAGAAAGTAGCAGCAGCTAACTTTAAATCATATAAAGGACATCTGGCTGCGCAGGTTAATATTACCGGTGAAGGTGAAGGCGCTTTTTATATTGAATTAAATGATGCTGTTGCAGCAGTAGAACCTTATGAATACTATGACAGAGATGTAATCTTAATATCTAATGCAGATGTGTTTGTTGCTATTCTTGATGGTAAGAAAGCAGCTCAGGATGC
>JAEDFR010000049.1 GCA_016297945.1 Lachnospiraceae bacterium
ATTTATTAAATGCCCGGTTTCAAAACTCAGACTTCGTCTTCAGACAGTTGAAACCAGGCATTATTTTTGTTCGCATTCGCCGCTAAGAAAAGCACAAAACCTCGTAAAAGTCGGCGAGCAAAGATATATCATTTTCTGCAAGGACGACTTGCCCCCACCAAGAATGTTAATCTACATCAAAACATCTTTAGCTTCTTTTTTCGTTTGTTTTGTATATACCACCAGTTTGTTGGATATATCACAGGTTGCTAAAAGCACATCTTCTATCTTATCCGCACCCTGTCCTTTCATCTGATTTTTAAGCCAGGCCTCATTGTTGCCGGTATGCTTGAGATTATCCCACATGATTTTTCCGTCGATAATCACATTAGCCACCATAAAATCCTGCGCAGGAGAAAGGTTGATATCCGAGGGTGTCAGAGGTCTGTCAGAAGCCTTTTCCAAAAAACTGATTTTACCGTTTCCTTCAAGCACAGCAGTCTGTATCTTACTCAGATCAAAATATCCGGAGATTCTGCATTGCTCCAAAAATTCCGTAACATCAATTTTTGCTTTTTTTAAGTGATTTCTATACAACTCTCCGTTGTGGTATAAAACAAGCGGTTTTCCTTCGATCAGTCTACGTATTATCATAGATTTGGTTCCCAGCCATGAAAAAGCCAGAGTTGCCAGTCCGTAAACAATCATTGCCGTAAGAGGCTGCATGAAATTCTTATCCAAAGCGGTTGCCATTTCTGCAGCAATCGAACCGATTGTAATACTGCTGATATAATCAAACATGCTCATCTGGGACATCTGCCGGTATCCCATCATCTTTGCCAAAATAAAAATGACAAAAAAGGATCCGAGTGACAGTGCAATAATATAAATGATTTCTTTCATATTTTTCTGTTTTCCTCAATTATCATATCTTATCTATAGTTTCACTTACATCATTAATTATGATGTTGGGTTCAAAAGGTATTTTGACCCCATGATACCAACGGATTGCTGCGCACTTTGTGCTCTCGCAATCCTAAGTATAGCATTACAAAAAACAGAAAAAATATACCTTATTTATGATTCATCCAGGGATGTTTCATCATAGTGTTCCAAAAAATGATGCTTGATTCCATCCTGTTTATACGCTATCACCGTATTTAAATTCACATTCTCCACGCTCCGGAAAATGTTTTTTTCAATAAATGAACTTTTTTTACTCAGTTCTTTAATCAATGCTTTGATTTCGGCACGCTTAGAATGCTGCTCATCCGGTGTATCCTTGGCGGTCATCTCTGTAAAACGACAGGCACACTGGATAAAATGTAAATCATTGTACGCACACCAGTGAATAATATCCGCTTCCCGAATCAGATACATTGGCCGGATTAATTCCATCCCTTCAAAATTTGTACTGTGAAGTTTGGGCATCATTGTCTGAATCTGTCCACCGTACAACATCCCCATCAGAATGGTTTCAATCACATCATCAAAATGATGTCCGAGTGCAATTTTATTACACCCAAGCTCTTTTGCTTTACTATATAAATAACCGCGTCGCATACGGGCACAAAGATAACAGGGCGAATCAATAATATCCACCACCGTTTCAAAAATTTCCGTTTCAAAAATTGTAATCGGCACATTTAAGATTTTTGCATTATCACAAATTCTGTTTCGGTTTTCCGGGTTATAACCGGGATCCATGACCAAAAACACAACTTCAAAATTCTTTTTTCCATGCCTCTCCAACTCCTGAAACAGCTTTGCCAAAAGCATGGAATCTTTTCCGCCGGAAATACAAACCGCAATCTTATCCCCATCCTGTATCAGCTCATATTCATTAATAGCCCTCGTAAACGGACGCCAGATTTCTTTCCGAAACTTTTTTACGATACTACGCTCAATTTCACGTGCTCTATCATTCTCTATCATATCCAATATGTCCCATTTATACAGACTGTTTCATCAGCACTGCATCCAAAAATATTGATTTTCTATTCTGTGTTTGCTGACAACAAGCACAGAATATTCTTCTATTCTTCAAATAAGGGAGTAGAAAAATAACGCTCTGCCGTATCCGGCAAAATCGTAACAACCGTCTTGCCTTCTCCTAACTTTTCAGCAAGCTTTAATGCAGCGGCCACATTAGTTCCGCTGGATATTCCGCACATAATTCCTTCCACTCTGGCTAAATCTTTTGCCGTCTGCAAAGCTTCCTCATCGGTCACGATATAAATATCCGAATAGATATTCTGATTCAGAATATCGGGAATAATACCGTCTCCAATTCCCATCTGCAGATGCGTTCCGATATTGCCACCTGCTAAAATCGCTGCATTTTCCGGTTCGACCGCCCAAATTTCAATATCGGGATTTTGTGCCTTTAGGGTTTCGCCGATGCCGGTAATAGTTCCTCCGGTTCCAATCCCGGAACAGAAACCGTGAATCGGTCCTGCTACCTGTTCCATAATTTCCAATGCTGTATGGTTTTTGTGAGCCAGTACATTATTAGGATTCTCAAACTGTTGCGGCACAAAAACATTGGGATTTTCTTTTGCCATCCTGAGTGCAGTCTGAAGACACTCATCAATACAGGCACCGATATCACCTGCATCATGAATCAGAATCACATCTGCCCCATAATGTTTTACCAGCTTTCGACGTTCCTCACTGACCGAATCAGGCATAATGATAATGGTCTTATATCCTCTGACCGCACCGACAAGCGCCAGACCAATCCCCTGATTGCCGCTTGTAGGCTCCACAATAATCGTATCCTGATTGATTTTTCCTTCCTTTTCGGCTTTTCGTATCATATTGTAAGCAGTTCTTGTTTTAATAGATCCACCAACATTCAGTCCTTCAAACTTTACCAGTATCTCTGCATTTCCCGGCTTATTCAATTTATTCAGGCGAAGCATCGGCGTGTGACCGATTGCCTCTAAGACATTATCGTAAATCATAAGTGTCCTCTTTCTTCATTTCCTCTTATATTGATAGTTTATGCAAGGCAAAATGAAACGCTCTGCGCTTTTTTCCATCATAACCGCAATAAAACAGACTGCTCTTATTATAAAAGCAGTCTGTCATTTTCGCAAGCTTTCCGAAACGGAAACGCATTATTAATTTCTATTCTGTCTATGATTCAAGTGCTTTAAAAGCCTCAGCCAAATCCTCTATGATGTCATCGATATGTTCGGTACCGATTGAAAGACGAATCGTATTGGGTTTAATACCCTGATCTAAAAGCTCTGCCCCATTGCACTCGGAATGTGTCGTGGATGCCGGATGGATTGCCAGAGATTTCACATCTGCAACATTGGCGAGTAATGAGAACAACTCAAGATTATCAATAAACGCCTGTGCTTTCTTGGCATCACCTTTGATTTCAAATGTAAAGATAGAACCACCACCGTTAGGGAAGTACTTCTTGTACAGTCTCTGTTGTTCGGGATCTGTGGATAAAGACGGATGATTCACTTTCTCAACCTGCGGCTGCTCGCTTAAAAACTTCGCAACCTTTAATGCATTTTCCACATGTCTTTCCACTCTTAAGGATAAAGTTTCCAGTCCCTGTAAGAATATAAATGCATGAACAGGCGATAAGGTTGAACCGGTATCTCTCAGTAAAATAGCCCGAATGTATGTTGCAAAGGCTGCGGGTGCTGCATCCCTTGCAAAGCTTACTCCATGATAAGAAACATTAGGCTCTGTTAACCAAGGAAACTTACCGCTTGCAATCCAGTCAAATTTTCCGGAGTCTACAACAACACCACCAATGGTTGTTCCGTGTCCGCCGATGAATTTAGTGGCAGAATGCACTACAATATCCGCGCCATATTCAATCGGTCGAACCAGATAAGGTGTTGCAAATGTATTATCAACAATCAACGGAATTTTATGTGCGTGTGCAATACCGGCGATTTTTTCAATATCTACCACTTCTGAATTAGGATTTCCTAAAGTTTCTATTTCGATTGCTTTTGTATTTTCTTTGATAGCTGCTTCAATAGCATCATAATCAAACGGATCTACAAATGTTGATTCGATACCATAATCCGGCAAGGTGTGTGCCAGTAAGTTATAGGTACCTCCATAGATATTTTTTGCAGCTACAATGTGATCTCCCGCATGAGCAACTGTCTGTAATGCATAAGTTAAAGCTGCTGCACCTGAGCTTACCGCAATTGCGGCTACACCACCTTCTAACGCTGCAATTCTGCTTTCAAAAACACTCTGTGTCGGATTGGTCAGACGACCATAAATATTACCTGCATCCCGAAGGCCAAAACGGTCTGCCGCATGTTCACTGTTATGGAACACATAAGATGAGGTTAAATAAATCGGAACTGCTCTTGCATCCGTAACCGGATCGGGACTTTCCTGACCTACATGTAACTGCTTTGTTTCAAATTTCAATTCTCTTTCTGCTCTTGTTTTCTTTGCCATTTTCTTATACCTGATTGCGACGGTGCCGCTTCCTTTCTTTTGCTTTGTTCAACCAATAGCCGTTTCCATTTATTGGTTGTTTTCTGTTGATAGTGTTATCATAGCATTCCCGTCTGCTTTTGTATAATACTCTAATTCGATATCTGGTTATAGTCTGTCTCTATAACTTGTTATCCTAATGCAACATCCAAAATCATCATCAGGGAAAAGCCAAGCATAAATGTAATGGTTCCAAGATTGGAGTGCCGTCCTTCGGACATTTCCGGAATCAGTTCTTCCACAACAACATATAACATGGCTCCTGCAGCAAAGCTTAATAGATATGGTAAAAAAGGAATAATAACGGATGCCAGTAAAATGGTAAGCAATCCTGCTACCGGTTCTACAATACCGGATAAAATCCCCTGTAAACAAGCCTTAAACTTCGACATTCCGTTTGCACGAAGCGGCATGGAAATAATCGCACCCTCCGGAAAATTCTGAATGGCAATTCCCAATGCCAAAGCAAGTGCAGCCGATGCCGATATCGATACATTACCGGTCAGCCAGCCTGCATAGACAACGCCAACCGCCATTCCTTCCGGAATATTATGTAATACAACCGCTAAAACCAACATCGTTGTCTTTTTCATCGAACACTTCGGACCTTCCACCGATTCATCCAGATGCATATGCGGTGTCACCTGATCAAGTATCAGTAAAAAGAGCATTCCAAGACAAAATCCGACTACTGCAGGTACAAAAGCCAGTCTCCCCATATTTTCTTGTGCCTGATCCATGGCCGGTATCAACAAACTCCACACCGAAGCCGCAACCATAACCCCTGCCGCAAATCCGGTCAGAGACTTTTGTACTTCTTCTTTCATTTCATTCTTCATGAATAAAACCAATGCAGAACCCAGTGAAGTTCCCAAAAACGGCAATAATAATCCTTGTGCTATCATCCAGTTCATTTCAATCACCTCCGGTTTGTTTCAACTAACCCAATCATAATCTATCATAATTTCTTTTATTTTTCAAATGAAAAAAACGTCAACAAACGAAAATGATAGGCATTCCGAATATTTTATGATATAGTAATTATTTAGAAAAGAAATGTCTGAATTGTAAATATTTGGAAATAATAATATTAAGAAGCTATTACCAAAAATTGGAAGGAGCGAAACATGCTCGAATTAAAGAATATACACTGGAAAACTCCGGAAGGAGAAGAAATACTAAAAGGGATTGATTTAACGGTTCCCGAAGGAAAACTGACTGTGATCACCGGTCCGAATGGTGGCGGCAAGACATCCCTTGCCAAAATTATAGCAGGTCTTTATAAAGCTAGCGAAGGAAGCATTCTTTATAATGGAGAAGATATCACGCATATGTCGATTACAGACAGGGCAAAAAAAGGGATTGCCTATGCATTTCAGCAACCGGTCCGCTTTAAAGGTCTTTCGGTACGTGATTTATTAGAGCTTGCCAATGAAGAAAAATTGTCCGACGACAAACTATGCGGCATGCTTGCAACAGTCGGCTTGTGTGCACAGGAATATATCGACCGTGAAGTTGATGCATCCTTATCCGGCGGCGAAAGCAAACGAATCGAAATTGCTACTGTTTTAAATCGAAAAGGTGCCGAACTCTTGGTTTTTGATGAACCGGAAGCAGGTATTGATCTTTGGAGTTTTTCCAATTTGATCTCTGCTTTTGAAACAATCAAGAAAAACGGCAACCGTTCCTTGGTTATTATATCCCATCAGGAACGAATCATGGAAATTGCGGACTATGTCGCAGTAGTCACCGATGGAAAAATCAACACCTTCGGCCCGAAAGAAGAAATTCTTCCCACAATTTTATCCGGGAACAGACAATGCTCCTGCCCCATGCATTCCACTACAAAGGAGAGTTTATGATGAATGAAATAACAGAAAAACTCTTAACTGAGATTTCCGACTATAAGGGTGAATTTAAAGGTGCCTATAATATTCGTGAAGACAGCGGCTGTGTCGCCAGACAGTCATCCAAACACATCAAAATCACGGCAAAAAAAGACAAACCCGGTATTGAGATTCACATTAGTTGTAAAGAAGAGCAGGAAACCGTTTATATTCCTGCCTGTATCACGCACAGCGGAATCAGTGATACGGTTTATAACGACTTTATTGTAGAAGACGGTGCCGATGTTATCATTGTAGCCGGATGTGGCGTTCATTCTGACGGGAAGGAAGAAGCCCGTCACAATGGTATCCATCGTTTCATCATCGGAAAAGGAGCCAAAGTCCTTTATAAAGAAAAACACATCGGTACGGGAAACGGAACAGGCGAACGCAATATCGACCCTGTTACGGAAGTGGAAATGGCTGAAGATTCCTATCTGGAAATGGATACGATGCAAATCAGTGGCGTCAGTCATTCCCATCGAATCACCAAAGCGAATCTGGCTGCAGGTGCCAAACTGATTATCCGTGAGCGTCTGCTTACGGATCACGAAGAAAAAGTCAGTTCCGATTTTGATGTATCCATGAATGGAGATGACAGTGCTGTCGATTTAGTATCCCGTTCGGTAGCCAAAGGTAACTCTTATCAGGAATATCATTCCGTAATCCGTGGCAACTGTCGTTGTAACGGTCATTCTGAATGTGACGGCATTCTTTCCGGAAATGGTGTCGTCAATGCAGCACCGGAGCTTCATGCAAGCAATATTGACGCTTCTTTAATCCACGAGGCTGCCATCGGAAAAATTGCCGGCGAACAGATCATCAAGCTCTGTACACTGGGGCTGACCGAAGAAGAAGCTGAGCAAAAAATCATTGAAGGATTTTTGAAATAAACCAATAAGCTTTCTAAACGGCATAGCAAAACAAAAAAGGATGCCCGTTTTTGCAGTAGAAACAGTTCTTTTGCAAAACCGGGCATTTAATAAAATCAGTCATAAATTTTATGAAGCTTCTTCCATGAGGGCATCTGCGCTTTTAATTTCTTCCATGCCTTCATATCATCTTCTCTGTTTCCCAGCATCTTGGAAAAATCATCACTTAAATCTTCCATTTCACCAACTGCATTTTTACAATGGTTACTCATAGCAAGTTCTCCCATTTTTGTTCTTGTCATAACAAACAATTTTGGTGCCATTGTAAAAAATCGTTTGGTACCTCTTTTAAAATATATATCATTGCCTTTTGGCAAGATCATATATCCCATATCTTTCAATGCCTTATGCGCTTCCCATACCGCATCCAACAACAACGTGATTTGTTTCATTTTGCACTGATACAGATTGCATTCTAAAATATAGGATAAGTAAGCACCCGGTAACACAAAAGCCAGATGACATTTGTACCACGAATCCATATCCGGCACCCAATTTAATGTATACTCCGTCTTTGCAAAGATTCCTTCCATCTTTTCTTTCAGCTGTGCAAAATTAGCACTTTCATCCTGTTTTGCAAAACTGTCATCATCCGCACCATCTCTTTTTTCTCCATCCGTCACAAGTCCGATAGTCATAGAACCGTTTCCAAAGCAGACGCTGACCATGTAACTGTCTGTACGTTCTCCACCGGTCCCCTGAAATCCAAACAACACTTCTTTCGTTTTCGCGGACTGTTCCCTTATGGTTTTTGCCATATATTTTGCATGCATATTATTTCCGACACAGACAATTGTATCTGCATCAGCTTCAATCAGTTCTCCCAAAATCGTCTGCAACTGTTTATACTGCATAACTGCAAAAATCACGTCATAATGCGCATCGCCAATCGCATCGGTTATGATTGGATAATCGGTTGTCACTTCTCCACCAAAATAATGATGCAAAACCAGACCTTCCCTGTCTAACAATTCTTTGCGCTTACCTCTTGCAAGCAGGGTTACATCATGACCGTTTTCACACAATACATGACACAAAAAGCTACCGATTACGCCTGCTCCGTATACTAAAATCTTCATTTTTACTCCACTCCATAATTCTCCCGGATGAAAGAAATGACCTGCTTATAATGTGTAATCAATCGTTCATGATTTGATTCTACATATGTATAATCTTCACTCTTTACAGCCATCTCCATATCCTTCGCTTCTTGCGAAAAGTTTTCAAAACCAAATGTTAACGATGTTCCCTTTAATGCATGAACCGTAATCCGATATTGTTTCCAGTCCTTTTCAGTAAAATAGGTTTCCAGCTTATCCAATTGGTTATCCTGCGCAAACTCTCGAATCATTTCCAGATAAAAGTCCCGGTTACCGCCGCAAAACTCCAAGCCAATCTTTTCATTAATCTGAACCTGATATGCTTCTGAATCTTTTATATTGGATGATGTTTTTTGTTCATCCTGTTCTTTTATATCGGATGATGTTTTTTGTTCATCCTGCTCTTTTATATCGGATGGTGTTTTTTGTTCATCCTGTTCTTTTATATCGGATGATGTTTTTTGTTTATCCTGCTCCTTTGTATCGGTTGTTCCATCTTCAATGGAATTGAGAGTATTCTGACACAGACGAAAGCTTCCTTTGGGAAGATTCCTGCAAAGCACATCATTTAACTGCTCCTGCGTATAGGGTTTTGACAAATAATCTGCAAAACCCAAATCCATATATTGTTCTTTCATGCCATGAATAGCATTGGCCGTCAGCATAACAATGGGAACTCCCTCATTCAGTCCGGGCTCACTCCACATAATCTTAGCACATTCAATGCCATCCATAAGCGGCATCATATGATCTAAAAGAACCAGATCATATTTATTTTCCTTCCATGCTTCAATGGCCTCAGCACCACTGGTAAACATATCTATAATCATTTCCGATTTCTTTAAAAATCCGGACAGCACCTTTAAATTCATCGCAACATCATCAACCGCCAAAATTTTCATCCCTTTGGCTACAATCCAGCTATAGGTCTTTTTATCGGAAACGGAAACCTTTTCTTCCAAATGATATTCTGAAATCGGTTCATCAAACCGGACTGTCTGTTCCAGATTTATCCAGAAACAACTTCCTTTTCCATATATGCTTTCCACACCGATTTCACCGCCCATCAACTCTACCAAACGCTTTGTGATGGCAAGACCCAAACCGGTACCCTCAATATTTCGATTATGGATTTCATCCATGCGCTGGAATGCATCAAACAGTTTTTCTGCATCTTCTTCCTTGATTCCACGCCCACTATCTGAAACAAAGATATACAGTTTTACTTTATTATCCTGTTCTTTTTCAAAGTCAATCTTTAACTCTACGTATCCGGTATCCGTATACTTGATGGCATTGGTCATCAAATTGGTAATGGCCTGTTGTAAACGGTTTTGGTCACCGAATAAAAATTTAGGAAGTAAAGGATTAATTATCACACGTAAATCCAATGCTTTCTCATCCGCACGTTTTTTCACTAAAAGCAGAATGTTGTCAATCATCAATTTTATGTCATAATCATTTTCAACAAGCTCCATCTTTCCGGATTCAATCTTGGAAAAATCCAGTATATCATTGACGAGCGAAAGAAGTGTATGTCCGGAGCTGTCGACATCCTTTGCATAGGATAAGATGTTGTCTTCATTTGTTTCTCTCATAATCATCTCATTCATACCGAGCACAGCATTGATTGGTGTACGGATTTCATGAGACATATTGGCAAGAAACTGACTTTTTGTCTCATTGGCTACTACAGCCTTGTTTCTCTCCCGCTGTATCTTCAGCATTTCAGTAATCGTATCAGCAGTAGTAACCATTAACATCAGACCCAGACCTAAAGTCGCAATTGATATATCAAACGCCTTGTCATAGTTCATATAATTTAATACCTGAATTACCGCTACCACTGCAGCCAGTGCAAACGCAGCCGCCGAAACCCAGTAATCTTTGATTCTCCCGGTAAAGATATCCCATATCATGGATACAACAATGATAAGTAAGGTAAAAAACAGAACCAGCGCCATAATGATAAAGAGTCCGGCAAAATCTGATATTCCGCATGCATATAAAACAGTACAAATCACAAGATCTAACAGAGCCAGAATTTCAGCTATGTAATAGAATTTTTGATATCGCTTTCCCTGTAACTGATTCATATAGTCGGCATAGGGAATCGGCATAATCATAACCATAAAAAAAGCAATATCACCAATAACCGAAACATTGTCAAAAATGAGCTGACGGAAAGCAGAATTGGCAAAAATCCATACCGCAACCGCAATGACACCAAAACTTAAGCTTACCAGCTTCTGCTCTTTGTGATAGGCAATGCGGAATCCAAGACTCAGTATCAGCGAAAGAATCGCCAATGTAAGCATACTTATCCCAATTAACAGTATCCGCCCCTGCTCCTGTATCATATGCTGCCAAAATCCACCGTAACTGGCAAAGTAAATAAAATGAAAATCACCCAGATGCCGCTCAGGGCTTTTTGCAATAACCCTGATTGTCTTTCCGGCATCATCCGGTCCGATATCCACAAACAAATAATAGGTAGGGCTCACGTTTCCCATAAAACGGCTGTTTTTCGTTGAATACTCTTTACGAAGTTCACCATCTACATAAATCGTAAAATCCTGTTTGGTAGTCCTAAAAATCAGATAAGTTCCCTCTTCTATTTCCATGGGAAGGATATTTCTGATTTCTATCCTATTTTCATTTTTATAATCTGTTTTAATTTTCCCGGGAAGTTGAATCTGTTTGGTGTTGCCGTCTGAAAAAACCTGTGTCCATGTGCTTTCATACATTGTACAGAAAAATGCTTCATCATCTCGCTCTGACGGCAGAAAGATTTCACCCAAAAAGGCATATAGAAAAATACTGACCATTGCCAACACGGTACACCATTTTATGATTGAATTTATCTTTTCGTACTTTTGATTCATAAATTTATCCTGTTTTTAAGAAATTTGAATTACATCTTATATCGGATCACTGTGCTCTATGTACCTTCACAATCCCCTAATATTTAGATTATAACAAAAATGACAGCCTTAAAAAAGACTGTCATTAAAAAATCTTATAAAAACAGGAATGAAAAATATTTTAACATTTTGATGCCGGGGTCAAAAGGTATTATGCTCCATCAATTATTGCTAAACAAAGGAGTAGATAAATATCTGTCACCGGAGTCAGGAAGCAGTACCACAATATTCTTACCTTTGTTTTCCGGTCTTGCTGCCAGAATGGAAGCGGCTTTTAATGCTGCACCGGATGAAATTCCCACCAGAATACCTTCTGTTACGGCAAATCTCTTTCCTTCCGCAAAAGCATCTTCATTCTCAATGGCAATAACCTCATCATAAATCTTTGTATTTAACACATCCGGAACAAAACCGGCTCCAATTCCCTGAATCTTGTGAGCTCCGGGTGTTCCTTTCGATAATACGGGGCTTGTTGCGGGTTCTACTGCAACCACTTTTACGTCCGGATTTTGTGATTTTAAGTATTCACCAACACCGGTTACCGTTCCGCCGGTACCGACACCTGCTACAAAAATATCAACTTTTCCGTCTGTCTGCTCCCAGATTTCCGGTCCGGTTGTTTTCTTATGTGCTGCCGGATTGGCAGGATTTACAAACTGTCCGAGAATGACAGAGCCTTCAATACTTTCTTTTAATTCCTCTGCTTTTGCAATTGCGCCCTTCATTCCTTTGGCACCTTCTGTTAATACCAGTTCTGCACCGTAGGCTGCAAGAAGATTTCTTCTTTCTACCGACATGGTATCAGGCAGAGTTAAAATTGCTTTATATCCTTTTGCTGCTGCAACAGCTGCAAGACCAATTCCGGTATTGCCGCTGGTAGGCTCAATAATCGTTGCGCCGGGTTTCAATAGCCCCTGTTGCTCTGCGTCTTCAATCATGGCCAGTGCAATACGATCCTTTACGGAACCTGCGGGGTTTAAGTACTCTAACTTGGCAAGAATCGTTGCATCTGTCACTCCTACATTGCTACTGTAATTACTTACCTCTAAAATCGGTGTGTTTCCAATTAATTCTGCTGCGCTCTTTTTAATCTGACTCATTGTTAATTCCTCCTAAAATTCTAATACCCAAAATGAAATAATTTTTTCTTTCAATGTATGTGTTGTTCTTTCGATTTACACTGTCAACTCACATGTGCTGCAACATCGGTGACAACATCGCATAGTCATTTTCATAGTCTGCATAAGCCTCTCCTTTTCCTACTTTCCAAATAGGATTTGTTATAATTGGATTTTATCCCCCCAAAAAAAGGATGTCAATACCAATACATCCTTTTCGTTATCTTTAAATGCTATCACTTGTTATAGTTATACCCTATAACACTTTCAATTTTACCTTCTTTTTTAATACCAAAATCAAAAAAGATAAATTTAGGCTCTCACCATCCATTTTTCTTTGCCCAACAATTGAAAAAAAAATATATTATTTTATTGAAAGTATAACATTTCCATCATGTATAAAACCAATACATAAAAACAACCGCCTGCTATAACTAAAAGCTATTGCAGACGGTTACCCATCATCCCGAAAAATCATCTGTTAAGACTGCAGAATCAGTTCTTTAACCAATGCCGCACCTTTCACTAAATCTTCCATCTCAATATATTCATGAACCGAATGTGCGTTGTTCATTCCGCAAGAAAGCACCACACCATCAATTCCCTGATTTACAATCACATTGTTATCACTGCCGCCGAAGGTTTCCGTTAATTCCGGTTCTACCCCGATTTTTTCACATGCGCGACAAAATCTCTGTACCACACCGGAATTTTTATCTACCGCATAGGCCTTAATATTAATTTCATGAGAGAAAAGCAATTCCGCATTTTTGTCCGTTCCCTGTGCAGTCTCAATAACAGTTTCAAATATCTGTTTTGTTTCCTCCAACAATTCCATGACACGTTCATGATGATAACCACGTATTTCTCCCTCGCAGACGCAGTTTTCAGACACAATATTGGTCATACTTCCTCCGTGTATCAAACCAATATTGAGTGTGGTCTCATCTTCCAGTCTGCCCTGTCTGATTTTTGAAATACCCTCAGCCATCAGGGCAATGGCATTAATCCCTTTTTCCGGCGCAAACCCGGCATGGGATGCCTTTCCTTTAATTTCAACCCTAAAAGACACAATGGATGGCGCGCGCAGGGCTGCCTTTCCGACATGCCCGCTAAAATCCAGTACATATGCCTGTTTGGATTTTACGACTGAAAAATCGAAAACCTTACTTCCCTTATCATATAATTCTTCTGCGATCGAAAATAAAATCTCAATATCTCCATGCGGAATATTCTGATCCTGCAAGAGGCGGATTCCTTCCAAAATCTCTACAATACCGGCAACATCGTCACTACCCAAGACAGTCGTCCCGTCAGAAGTAATTTTTCCATCTTCGTGGAAAACTGCTTTTTTGGAAGCACCCGGATGAACAGTATCCATGTGTGCCACAAACAGTGTCGAAGTCCCCTCCCCGGTTCCTTTTAAAAAGCCATACAGATTCCCTGCATTTCCTCCATAAAATTCTCCGGCTGAATCCTCTGATACCTCAAACTTCATTTCTTTCAAAATTTTTGTTAAACAGTCAGCCATTTGCCGTTCCGAAAAACTGACAGAATCAATCGAAACCAATTCCTCAAACAATTCCCGGATTCGTTTTTCATTTGGATTAATCGTCTGCATGTTCGTCCTCTCCAATTCTTAACAACCGATATAATGTGGGGTCAAAGGAAAACTCCCTTCTGATTGCCTCAACCTCCTGTAAATACTTTTCTCTGGCATTTCTTGGCATCATCGGCCGCTTCACCGCCCGAATCATGATATTTTTAGGAGTATGTTCAAAATCAATAAATTCTAAAAGCTGTGTCTTATAGCCACAGTATCCTAACAGATTTCCTCTGATAGCATCCGTGGCAAGGGCGCTGAATCGTTCTTTAATAATCCCGTATCTGGATAAAATGCCCAGATTTTCCGGTTTCATCTGGCCGTTTAACTCATGCTGGCAGCAGGGAACCGAAAAGATCATGCGCGCATTCCAGGTAATGGCATTATATAAGGCAAAATCCGTGGCGGTATCACATGCATGTAAGGTGATAACCATATCGACATCGAATGGAGCCTGAAAACCATCAATATTTCCCATTTCAAAATGTAAATGATCATAACCGTATTTTTCTGCCGCACGATTGCATTTTTCAATCACATCTTCTTTCAAATCCAATCCAATCATTTCTACACCAAGGTGCATGACCTCGGTTAAATAGTAATACACCACAAACGTCAGATAAGATTTCCCACATCCAAAGTCAATCACATGAATATGTTCAAGTTTTTGTTTGGAAATCTCATCATCCAGTATTTCCAAAAAGCGGTTTAACTGCTTATACTTATCATACATGGCATTTACGACTTTTCCTTCTTTCGTAAATACTCCCATATCCATAAGTGGCTCTATTTGCATACCTTCCTGCAAAATATAATTCTTTTTCCGATTATGGCTCTCTTTTTTTGACACTGCCACAATCCGGTCGTTTGCACTTTTATTCACTTTGTAATTGCAGCTTCCCTTTTTGGAAATCAACAGCATATGTTCCTGCGTTTTTGAAAAAGCATTGATCTGCTTGAAGTTACCTTTTGCTAACTTAAGTGTTTTCGAAACCACCAAATCCGTTTGGATGTTTTCATGAAACACCTGCTTTTCGGTATATCCGGCAATCTGCCATCCATCCTTTTTTGCTTCCAGCGTAATTTTTCTGACAGCCTCAGATTTCAGCCTCGGATTGCTGATAATCACCTTTTCAATTTCATCTTTAAAAATCAGTTCCAAAAAATATTTTAAATCATCCATAAGCGTAAATCCTTTTATTCGATCACAAATATATGCTACAAGTGTCGAAAGCGTCATTTGCAAATTCATTTGCGTAAATGACAAAATCATACTTTTTCATGCGAGCATGAAAAGTATGACCTTTTGACCCTGGTATCATATCATTGCATAACTATATCAATGCTTTATCCTTAAACTTTAAGATTTCTTCCAGATACTTCTGTCCCAACGGACTGATATTCATTCCCTTACGAATGAGATAACCCACTGTCATAACTTCATCCGAATCCAGTTTCACGGCACAATATTCCGAACCGTTTAAATCCTCACAAAGAATCCCTGAACAAAGAGTATATCCCTTTAATCCAACCATCAGATTTAAAAGAGTTGCTCTGTCATTTGCACGAATCAACTGCTTGTATTCATAAGTCGATAACACTTCTTCCGCAAAATAAAAGGAATTGTTACTGCCCTGATCAAAAGCAAGGCAGGGATAGTCATTGAGTTGCTCTAGGCTAACCAGTTTTTCTTTCGCAAGCGGATGTTTTTTCCACATATAGGCATAGATACCGCAGTTTAACAACGGATGAAACTCAAGATTGTTCTCCGAAAAAATCTTGGATAGAACATTTCTGTTAAAATCGTTCAAATACAAAATTCCGATTTCACTCTTAAAATTCTTGACATCCTCAATGACATCATTGGTTCTTGTTTCGTATATTGCAAATTCATATTCATCCATGCCAAACTGCTTTACCATCTCTGAAAAAGCATTGACCGCAAAAGCATAATGCTGGGTGGATACACTGAACTTCTTTTTCAATTCTTTTTTGCTGACGTATTTCGCTTCCATCAGTTCATACTGCTGCACAGTCTGTTTCGCATAACCGATAAACTCTTTTCCTTCCGGAGTCACAGTAATCCCACGGTTCGTTCTTCGAAATAGCTCAATCCCGATCTCATTCTCCAGTTCTTTAATGGTTACCGATAAACTTGGCTGTGAAATAAACAGCTTTCCGGCCGCTTCGTTCATGGAATTGGATTCTGCTACCGTAATCACATATTTTAATTGTGTAATCGTCATACCGTTCTTATCTCCTTATCTGATGATCTCGCCATTTTCATTTATGTTCTTTAGTAAGTATATATTATGATACCAAACAGGCATTTGTTATAGTTATGTTCTATAACAAATGCCCAAAATCTCAAGAATTATGATACTCTGCCAATTTGAGTAATTAAGATTCAGATGCCTTTAAAGCCTGTTCTAAAGCAATAGAAAGCTGATCAGGGCAAGATGTCGGACGAAATCCGCATTTTATTCCACGCAGTCTTTTAATAGCCTCGTCTACCTTCATACCGGCAACCAAAGCACCTACTCCCTGTGTATTCCCGTTACATCCACCTACAAACTGCACGGATTTAACAGTATCCTGCTCTAATTCTACCGTAATATTCTGTGAACAAACTCCAACCGGTTTATATTGATAAATCATCACATTTTCCTCCTT
>JAEDFR010000188.1 GCA_016297945.1 Lachnospiraceae bacterium
AGGGGGTTGCAGGTTCCGGAAAAACATCCATTGCACTTCATCGTATCGCATTTTTGCTGTATCGCTTCAAAAATCAGATTACTGCAGAAGATGTAACAATATTATCACCAAATAAAGTATTTGCAGATTATATTTCCGATGTCATACCGGAGTTGGGAGAAGAACCGATTTGTGAACTGAGTTTACAAGATGTTGCATGTTATGCTTTGAAAGAGATCATTGGTTTTGAACCGGAAAAAAATCTATTGGAGAATGAAAATGAAGAATGGGCGAAGCGGGCAAAATTTAAATCCAATCTGGCATTTGTCGGATTATTAGATCAATATATATCCAATCTGTCAGAATGAGTTTTTGCGGCGAAGGACTATACCTGGCAGGGATATGTTGTTCAGGCTTTATGGATTAGGGAGAGATTTAACCTTATGAAAAAATACCTGTTAAGAAACGTCTGATTTCTGTGGCAGGGGATATCCGGGAGCAGCTGCGTTCTTTAATGGGCATGTGGGGGGAAGTTCCAAAGGCAAATGTCATACTGAAAAGTTTGAATAAAATGCTCACGATCAAAGACACTTTTGCCCTGTATAAGGACTTCTATCAATATATTGATGAGAAGGATATGTTTGTATTACCTGAAAAGAAAACATTGGAGTGGGAAGATGTATTTCCATTTCTCTATCTGATGGCTGCATTTGAGGGGATAGAAGAAAACAGATTGGTGAAGCATCTGGTAATTGATGAAATGCAGGATTACACACCGATACAATTTGCTGTTTTAAATATGATGTATCCCTGTCAGAAAACAATTCTTGGAGATTTTGGTCAGGTCTTAAATCCCTGTCACCTTCACTCACTGGATGAAATCAGAAAGATATACAAGGATGCCCAGTTCGTTGCTTTGAATAAAAGCTATCGTTCTACTTATGAGATTATGGATTTTGCAAAAAAAATCTGTAATCAGCCATCACTTGAAATGGTGGAACGTCATGGCGAACAGCCGAAATCCATCTATTGTGAAAATATTGATTGTGAGATTGCCTCTATGGCTGTTTTGATAAAAGAATTTGAAGAGGGAGGAAATGCATCTCTGGGAATTGTTGTAAAGACAGAGGCAGATGCAAAGAGATTCTATGACCTGCTCTCCGGGGAGCATCAGGTTCATTTACTTTCCCTGGATAGTACCAGGTTTACAAATGGTGTATCCATAATGTCAATTCGGATGGCAAAAGGTCTGGAATTTGATGAGGTCATTGTACCAGATGCGGATAACAGAAATTATGATTCGGATTATGACAGGAATCTGCTCTATATTGCCTGTACAAGGGCTATGCATAAACTGACACTTTTCTATACAGGAAATCCGTCCCCTTTCCTGCCAAAATAGATGCATATGTTTATCTTGACAAAGAAAACGGTCGTTAGTTATAATATAGAGAACAAAAGTTCGCACTTGGAGTAAGAGATTATGAAATCAGGATGCGTTTGTCTCTTGACTCGTCCCTTAGGGGAGGTTATAGCATAGCCGTATAACAAAAAGGAGGCTATGTATGAATTCATGTATTGAAGTAAAAGACTTAACAAAGTCATTCGCCGGAAGAAAAGTTGTAGATGGAATTACTTTCCGTGTGGAGAAAGGAGAGGTTTTTGGTCTTTTAGGTCATAATGGGGCAGGTAAAAGTACAACGATTGACCTGCTTCTTGGATTGAAGAAGCCGGATTGTGGTACCGGAACAATATTTGGACTGGACCCACGCACAAATCGCAAGGCAATATTTGAGCGGGTAGGTGTGCAATTGCAATCATCCAACTATCAAAACAATATCCGGGTGGATGAACTTTGTAAAGAAATGTCAGCTTTATATGAGAAACCGGAGGATTACCATAGGTTATTGCAGTTTTTCTCATTGGAAAAGTTTGAAAAGTCACAGGTAAACAAGCTGTCTGGGGGAGAAAGGCAAAGATTATCGGTTGCCTTGGCACTTATTAACAAACCGGAAATCGTGTTTTTGGATGAGTTGACAACAGGACTGGATACGGCAGCCAGAAGAGAGGTATGGAAACATTTAAAGGAATTAAAAAAGCAGGGAACTACCATTTTTCTGACGACACATTATATGGAAGAAGCAGAAAGTCTGTGTGACAGAATTTTTCTGATCAAAGATGGCAGGAAGATTAGAGAAGGGACTGTAAAAGAAGTGATCGATAGTAGTCCATACGATAATCTTGAAGAGGCATATCTTTGGTATATGGGAGAGGAGGTTGCACAGTGAAACGATTTTTTAAGCTGTATGTGATAGAACAGAAATTAGCCCTGCGTTCAGGTGATATGCTGTTATTTGGAGTAGCAATGCCTGTCGGAATTATGATACTGATCAACATGATTGCAGGAAACAAACAAGCTGGAGAGGGATTTACTTATTTGGAAAGTTCTTTTGCTTCGCTCATTGCGGTGGGCATCTGTGCAGCAGCATTTATGGGAATTCCACTTACGATTGCTGACTATCGTGATAAGAAAATATTAAAGCATTTCTTTACGACACCATGCAGCCCAGTATGGATTTTAGGCAGTGATATGTTATGTGCCGGGGTAACAGCACTTTTGTCTGCCATATCTGTGGCACTCGTTTCAGTTGTATTTTTGGGATATGAAATGAAAGGAAATGTTCTGGCCTTTGCGTGTTCCTGGTTGTTGACGCTGGTGTCCATGTTTAGCATTGGACTATTGATGGCAAGTTTATGCAGAACAGTAAAATCAGTAAATGCGGTTACTTCCCTTGTGTATTTTCCAATGTTGTTTTTATCCGGTGCAACCATTCCGTATGAACTGTTTCCGAGTGGATTACAGACAGCTGCCAATGTGCTGCCACTGACACAGGGAATAAAGCTTATGAAAGCGGTCTCTATGGGAGTAGAGTTAGAAAATGTATGGAAAACAGTTGTGTTGCTTGTGTGTATTACACTTATTTGTACAGTGATTTCAGTTAAGAGCTTTAGATGGGAATAATGGGAGAACCACGAGCATGATGTGTCAGGAAACATATAGAGGATCATTGGATGGTTTAATATAGTATGATTAATCCAGTGTAAAACAAACCGGAATCCGTGTGGTTCCGGTCATTCTTTCTGGAACATGATATCATTGAAATCAGAAAAAGAAGGTGAAGAATATAAAATAGTTTATGAGGTTGTAAAAACAAGATGAGGTGATTCATGATGAAAGAAAATATTATAAAGAATCTGACGGCAAAAGATGATAAATATGCTTGTGCTTTTTCTGATAAGATAATATCTGAAAGTAAGGAAACAGATGAATGGTACGAATACTTTGATGATTTTGCTTCGCTTC
>JAEDFR010000189.1 GCA_016297945.1 Lachnospiraceae bacterium
TATGCTAAACTATTCACGTTGTGAAAAGAGATGGTCCTCTGTTACAGATCGTATTAAGAACATCCAATACGGAAGGAGATAAACACAATGAGCGATATCATTAAAGAAATCGAAGCTGCTCAGTTAAAAGCAGAAGTTCCTCAGTTTTCTGTCGGCGATACTGTTAAAGTATACGGCAAGATTAAAGAAGGAAACCGTGAAAGAATTCAGATTTTTGAAGGAACTGTTATTAAAAGACAGAATGGTGGAAACCGTGAGACTTTCACAGTCAGAAAAACTTCTAACGGTGTAGGAGTTGAAAAAACATGGCCCTTACATTCACCCAATGTTGAAAAAGTTGAAGTTGTAAGACAGGGTAAAGTAAGACGTGCAAAACTTTACTACTTAAGAGACAGAGTAGGAAAGAAAGCAAAAGTAAAAGAATTAGTTAAATAGTTCAGAATTCGGGGACAAATACGAAAGTACTTGTCCCTTTGCTTTTGTATGAAGTATAATGATGCAGAGGACTTTTTTATGGCAAGAAGAAAAAAAGGATTAAGTTTTCATCAGAAAAAGAAAAAAATCAGTGCAGGCATTGTCAGGGAAATATGGAGTTATGTTTTTTTAATTGCTGCATCGGTTCTGGTTGCTTTTGTTCTTGTGTATTCTGTCGGCATGAAAACCAGTATGCTGGGTGTATCCATGGAACCCGCATTATACAATGGGCAGGAAGTGTTGGTAAACCGTTTTATATATAAATTACTATCTCCCAAAGTTGGGGATACGGTTGTTTTCTGGCCAAACGGCAATCAGAATACACATTACTATATTAAACGTGTTGCGGCCAAGCCCGGAGATTCACTCGTGATTCGTGGTGGAATCTTATATGTGAATGGAGAGGCGTATGATGGTGTTGTTTTAGATAAGATTGCGGATGCCGGTATTTTGGAAAATGAGCTGACATTAGAAGATGATGAATATTTTGTGATTGGAGATAATGTTAACAGTAGTGAGGACAGTCGATCCGGTAATATCGGACCGGTAAAAAAGGATGCTATTGTCGGAAAAGTATGGTTCCATATGGCTTCCGATCATCTCGGCATGGGCCTTATGGAAAAGTAAAAGCGAGGAAAGAATATGAATTACCAGTGGTATCCCGGGCATATGACAAAAGCCAAAAGGATGATGGAGGAAAATATCAAATTAATTGATCTGGTTATTGAACTGGTGGATGCAAGAATTCCATTATCCAGTAAGAATCCAGATATTGATACTCTCAGCAAAAATAAAGCCAGAATTATTTTGTTAAATAAAGCGGATTTAGCAGATCCCTCGTGTACGGAATTGTGGAAAACGTATTTTGAGGAAAAGAATTATCATGTGCTTTCTTTAAATTCCAAAACAAGTGACGGCATGAAGGCGATTAATGGAATTGTTCAGGATGCCTGTAAAGAAAAAATCGAAAGAGACAGGAGACGTGGAATACAAAACCGGCCGGTCAGAGCCATGGTTGTGGGCATCCCCAATGTCGGAAAGTCCACATTTATTAATTCGTTTGCCAAAAAAGCATGTGCAAAGACTGGGAATAAACCGGGAGTAACAAAGGGAAAACAATGGATTAGATTGAGTAAAACACTGGAATTGTTAGATACTCCCGGAATTTTATGGCCGAAATTTGAAGATCAGGAAGTAGGTAAAAAGCTTGCTTTTATCGGCTCTATCAATGATGAAATATTAAATATTCAGGATTTGGCTTTGGAATTGCTGGATTATTTGAAAGCAAATTATCCGAATGCATTGCAGGCAAGATATGAAATTGCAGAAATGACAGATGTGGTAACGGTTTTGACGCAGATTGCTGAGTTTCGTAAATGCTATAAAAAGGGTGATGAGCTTGATTTAGACAAAGCGGCCTCTTTTTTATTGGATGATTTTAGAAGTGGTCGTATTATGAGAATAAGTTTAGAGAGGCCTGAATAAATTGAAAAAAATACTAAGAAATATACTGGATTTTAGTCTCTATATACTGATAATTCTGGTTGTTTCGCTTCTGGTAGTAAAGTATGTGGGGCAAAGAACCGTTGTATTGGGCCATTCCATGGAACCAACATTGTCGGATAACGATAATTTGTTTGTTGATAAGATTTCTTATCGTTTTCATGAGCCTAAGCGGTTTGATGTGATTGTTTTTCCATATCAGTATGCAGATAAAACATATTATATTAAAAGGGTGATTGGTTTGCCGGGAGAGACTGTACGAATTGATGAGAAAGGTGCGGTCTATATCAATGATGTTCTGTTAGAAGAGGGGTATGGTAAAGAGACCATAAAAGACCCGGGGATGGCAATTGATGGAATTACCTTGCAGGATGATGAGTACTTTGTCATGGGTGATAATCGTAATGACAGCTCCGACAGTCGTTTTGTCAGTGTCGGAAACATAAAAAGAAATCAGATTTTAGGAAAAGCGTTTCTACGGATATATCCTTTTTCGAAAATTGGTTTGGTGAAATGAAAATAGTCTGATGGGGTACATATGAGCGAGAAAATTGGAGATATCAAAGAAAAATTAAAAAATTGCAAAGATGAAGAACTGGCCGATTTTGTAGAAACATACAGTTCGGATTTAAGAAGTGGTGTGATTTCTTTGTGCAGTCAGGCATGTAAAAGGATGGCTGATATAGAAAAGGAGTATGCCCGTTTGGAAGAAATATCAAAGTATGAACGGGAATATGGACAATATGGTCTGATTTGTGGTATTGATGAAGTAGGACGTGGTCCGTTAGCCGGTCCGGTTGTCGCGGGAGCGGTTATTCTTCCCAAAGACTGCAAAATCAAGTATATCAATGATTCCAAAAAACTTTCGGCGAAAATGCGGGATATGCTCTATGACGAGATTATGGAAAAAGCCGTGGCAGTCGGAATTGGTTTTGTATCGGAGAAGCGAATCGATGAAATCAATATTTTGAATGCAACTTATGAAGCGATGCGCGAGGCTATTGATAAATTGGGGATAGAACCCGATATATTATTAAATGATGCAGTTACGATACCAAAAGTGGATATCAGACAGGTTCCGATTATTAAGGGAGATGCAAAGAGTATATCCATCGGTGCGGCAAGTATTGTTGCCAAGGTGACAAGGGATCGTTTCATGGAAGAAATGGCTAAAAAATACCCACAATATGATTTTGCTTCCAATAAAGGATATGGAAGTGCAAAGCATATTGTAGCATTAAAAGAGTATGGCCCTTGTGAAATACATAGAAAAACGTTTATCGGTAATTTTTTATAAGGACAGTATTATGAATCTTAATTTTTCCGGTTTGTTTCAAAATCAAAATCTGGCAAATCAGAA
>JAEDFR010000190.1 GCA_016297945.1 Lachnospiraceae bacterium
GCTTCATTGTCTATTTTAGATGCCTCAACCGCTTTTTGTATGGCTTTTTCCATAACTCTGGAACTGAGCATCCCAACCACATTCACGTCACTGATGACGTCACCCACACTGCAGGCATAAATACTGTCCCCGTCAATCATTGTTCCCACAGGATTAATGCATCTGGCATAGGCATTGCGCGTCATTGATGCAATTTTACTCAATTTTGCCTTATCGAATCTGGCATTACAGATGATACATCCAATAGTTGTATTTGTATGAAAAAGATCTTTTGGCGTTGTCATAATCTTTACAAAGGCTTCTTCCATATCAAGAAATTTCTCTCTGCTGGCATCCAGAAGTCCTGCAATCTTTTCACCGTTTTCCGGATTAAAAACATCTCCAAAAGCATTGACGACAACCACCGCACCAATCTTTAATTCACCCACCTGAATCGCATGAATGCCGAGTCCGGATTTGGAAGATTGTTTAATACCGTACATTTTTCCTACGCAGGCACCTGTGCCGGCACCCACACTTCCTATCGAAGTATCACATTCTTTTAATGCTTTTTCACAAGCTTCATAGCCCATAGCCGCATCCGGTCTCACATCACTTCTGCCGTAAGCCAAATCAAAAATGCATGATTGACACACAAGTGGAACCTTTGCATAGCCTGTATCATAGCCGATGTCATGTTCCTCCAAACATCGCATAACACCATCACTTGCAGCTAAACCAAAAGCACTTCCACCGGATAGTACAACTGCATTTAATGGATTATCTGCAGTTACAGGGTCTGTAAGTAACGTTTCCCTTGCAGCCACACCGCCGCCACTGATATCACATCCGGCCTGTGCACCATTTTCAAAGTAAATAACACTCACACCCGTCTTGGCTGTATCATCCTGTGCGTGTCCAATAGAAACCCCCTCAATATCTTTAATCGAAATCTCTTTAATTAAACTGCTCATAATAATTTAACTCCATTTTTCTTATATCCATATATCTTTCAATTGTCAAATTTACAAGAAATACAATGAGTATATCATGCACAAATATAAGACACAATCTAAAATCCCAATAAAAAAAGCCATCCCAGTTTGTTGCAAACTAAGCGGCTATTATTACAGGGCTTCCCATCTGTCGGAAGCCCTATTTTCTATTATCATATAATCATTTTACTCATTCACAGCATCCAGAATCCGATTAACCTTATCATCAAATACATCAAAAGTTTCTCCTTCCACGCAGCGGATCAACTTTTCTACAGTGGTAACGGAAGGTTTCTTGAAAAAGAGGGAATCTCTCTGTGGGAAAATATTTCGAATCAATACAATTGCATGGTTCACATTTTCCTGATTGATTTCTTCACCTCTTGCAGCCAGCATTCCGAAAAGAATACCCAGTCTCCAGGTCATAGCCTTTGCAGCAATCATATTAGCCGGCAAACCGATCACCGGAATATTTCCAATAACCTTATCAATAACAATATCGGAAATAACCTCATCCTTGCAGCCCTTAATAATTGCTCCGAGACACTCCGCACTCATCGGTGCTCTTCCATATACCTCACGGATTTCATTGAGCATTGGACCGTAATGGGTAAAGAACACGGCTACATCTGCAAACAATGTAAATGGAAATCCCATCCATCCGGTAAGCCCCTGTACAAAAATGTTGCTTGATGCCTTCTTGGCAATAATATCATAAACCTTTGCTTCATTACATTCTGTCATCATATTTTTTTCCTCCACTAATCTTTCTCTTTATGTACTATGTTGTTCCTCATCTCTGACTACATAATACTACCGGATTTAGTGGCTTTCTGAAAACTTTTTCCTGCCTATTTTTCATTCCATAATGTGAAGCCGAGAATAAATATTCCTCCCAGCATCTGCACAAAAGTCATATTTTCTCCAAGAACCAACACAGAGATAAAAACTGCCACCAATGGATCAATATAACTTAAAATAGCTGTCTCATGCCCTGCCAAATCTTTTAGTGCGGAAAAATACATGCAATAAGTAATTCCTGTATGGACAATCCCAACTGTAAGCAAACATAGCCATCCGGTAGTGTTCAATCCTGTTAAGTGCATGCCGCCTGTAACTGCCACATAAGGAATCAAAATCAGAATTGCTGCAAAAAACTGCAAAAGCGTTCGATGTACGCCTGCCACATTTTTTATAAATTTATTCAGCAGGATAACCGCTGCGTAAAAGACTGCTGCTCCCAGCCCAAAAAGAATCCCCAGCAAATTATTACTGGCTTGTCCCACATTACCTATCCCAATGATTAAAAATAATCCAACGGTCGACATACAAAAGCAAATAATCTGCTTGCCTGTCAATTTTTCATGGAATAAAAAAGGGCATGTAACAGTAACAATCACCGGAGCAAAATAATAGCTCAAGGTTGCTGCAGAAATCGTCGTATATTTGTAAGCCTGAAACAGCAAGATCCAGTTAATCCCCATGGCCATGCCGGATACCAGCAATAGAGGAATTTCCTTTTTTATTACGTTTAAATCAATTCGTTGTTTTGAGACAGCCAGATAAATCAAAATAACCCCCGAAGCTAAAACTGCCCTGTATAAAGCCAATTCTCCGGAACTCAGTGAAATATTTCTGGTAAAAAGACCAAGCGTTCCAAAAATAGCCATGGAAACGCTAAGCATTATCTTTGCAATCGAATCATTTTTCATATGGTCTTCCACTCCAATTCTTCCGTTGTAAATGTCGATTTTTATTATAAACACATTTACCAATTTCATCAATGTACATTTAGACAATCACTATATATGTAACGGTTCTTTGCTAAATGAAGCTTGTATGATATACTTAAATGCAGATAAACGTGTATCCTTTCACAATAAACAGGAGGCAGCATGAATCATATTAAATTAGAAAAAATTGATGAGAATAATTTTATACAGGCATTTAATCTGAAATTAGGAAAGAATCAGGAGCAATTTGTTTCACATCCAATTCGGAGTTTAGCACAAGCATATGTGTATTATAATCAATGTACTCCTTTTGGAATCTTCGATGATGATACAATGGTTGGCTATGTGATGGTCATCTATGATTATGACCTTGCAGAGTATAATATCTGGCATATGATGATTGATATTGCATATCAGCATCAGGGATTTGGAGCACTTGCTTTGGGAAAATGTCTGGATTATATTGTAACGAAACCATTTGGTGAATCGAACAAAGTAGTTTTAACATGTAATAAGGACAATGTGGCAGGCTTACATCTATATCATAAGTTCGGTTTTAAAGAAACTGGAAATGAGGATGAGGACGAAATTGAGCTTGCTTTATTGCTGGCTCAG
>JAEDFR010000050.1 GCA_016297945.1 Lachnospiraceae bacterium
TCTATTTTGCACATATTTATAAAAATTTTTTTAAATCACACATAAAATCTTCTTCCGTTTTAATCAAACTTTTTGCTATCGAAATACTTTCCTTCGATGCCGCTTTATATTTATTGATATATTCGGATAACGACTGTATACCCATATTACATCCGTCCATCAATATTTTAGCAGCCTGATGATTATCCTCTCTCATCATCATCTTAAATTGCGTTGTTGTTTTGGACATCATGGCAGCCATCGTATTGGGTTCCTTTCCGGTTTCCCCATGATCATGAAGCATTTTTGTCACTTCCTGCTGCAGTGCCTGATGCTTTTGTTTATAACACTCCGTCATATGTGCCATGTCGGGTCCCATATGAAATCCTTCCATACGGTCTATGCTGTCAATGGCCATCTTACATCCTGCATCCACTTCTTTTAATAATTTAATCGTATCGTCCTGCATAATAAAACCTCCCATCTATCCTTAGTATGGTATATATGAGGTTTATTATTCATTTTCTTTTATATCATTTGTAACTATGGCAACACAGCAAGTCGTCCTTCTTGGAAATAATATATCTTTACCGCCGACTTTTACGAGGTTTTGTGTCTTTCTTAGCGGCATAAGCGAACAAAATAATGCCCGGTTTCAACTGTTCGAAGACGAAGTCTGAGTTTTGAAACCGGGCATTAAATAATATTTTGTGAGCATGCTGCTTAGAAAGACTAAAAACCGAAGTATGAGGCGGCAAAGATATATTATTTCCAAGAAGGACGACTTACATCCCACAAAAAGTAGAAACACAAAATCCAAAAAGAATTAAATCAATAAGTATAGCGCGGATGAAAACGATAGTACTCATGCTTATCCATATACATGGAAGCTTCCGCATCCCGGATAATTTCATGAAGGGTTTCCGGCTTCTGTGCAAATCCATAACCAACTGCTGCAATCCAATCATATTCTTTACGAAATACACTTCGCATTTTTTTGGTTTTAAACGAAATCTCCCTTTTGGACATCTCAGGTATCACAACCACAAATTCGTCACCGTTAATCCGATAGCAATATTCTTTATTAAAAAAAGTGCATAACAGTTCAGCAAAAAATTGTATGTGTTTATCGCCCGCATCATTCCCTTCCGTTTCATTTAATATCTTTAATCCGTTTATATCGGCAAATAATACAGCAACTGTTTTTCTCGGAGGAGTTGCCTCATACTCCTTACACATTTCTTTAAAACGATTGCGATTGTAAAATCCGGTCAGCATATCCCGCTCCCGGAAAAAATCGGCTTCATTTTTTCTTTGTAATTCCAAGGAATACATATCATTGACATCACGAAGATAAAGAATTACAACCTGATTATGCGGACTATACTCCACACTGGGTATCAGTTCCATAGAAACCCAGCGGAATTCTCCATCGTCTTCTCTCCGACGATACACCAGCTCCATGCTTTCTTTACTATGTCTGAAATGCATACGGATTTTGTGAATAGAAGTAAATTCACAAAAAGCTTCCAGATCATCCGCATGCACATATCCGGCTTCAGCAAATTTGCGAAACCACTCGGACATCTTGACAGACATCCCATGATCTGTTTCATTCCTATTGTAATGGACCTTAATCTCCTGATGAGTATCTTCAGAAAGATTGATTCGGATAATCTTTCGATATACATTGGATAGCATTCGCATGGCATCCTCTAACCCTCTGGAATCATTGTCCGCCAATTTCCAAATGTATAGCACATAAGGATTACTTTCCGAATAAGAAGACGGAATAATAATCTCAAACGTTACCCATACATAATGGTCACCCATTTTCCGCCGAAACGTATGAACCTTGTGATGTTCTCCGTGCCGAATCGTTCTGCGAATATAGACCGGATTGAAATGAAAATAAAAGTCTGAAATATCAGCAGAATATATCAGTCCGCAATTCGTAATCATTTTTGCATAAGCTTCGATATTTCCCATCTTGGGAATATTCAGATAAAATTCATCCTGTGGGCGTTTGATAATATTGTATTCACCGGTCAATGCATTTACCTGTATTGCCTTGAAAACGGTTTCAAAACAAGTAGCATAGACCCAATTCAGATCATTCATATAAATCTCCATTCCGCGAGCAGACCACGACAGAAATAGTAATGAAAGTTCTATTTTCTTTCACCGTAACCCCTTGGCAACATGCACGGATTTTATCAAATAAAGACTAATAATCAACCTGCATCATACAAAGTCCCTTTGCCGGAGCTGTAAAACCGGCAAGCTTTCGGTCTTTTGCATCAATCAACTCCAAAACGCTTTCCACTGTCCGCTTCCCAAAACCGACCTCTAATAGCGTTCCTGTCAAAATCCGAACCATATGCTGTAAAAATCCGCTACCGTGAAACGTCAAGGTTAGAAGATCTCCCCTTTTTTGGATCTCAATCCGATCAACCTTGCGGACCGTTGATTTTTTCATACGGGGATTGCTGCAAAAGCTGGCAAAATCATGCGTGCCGATTAAATATTCTGCCGCTTTTTTCATTTCCTGAATATCCGGTTTCTGATCCAATACGTATACATATTTCCGATTAAAAACCGGCTTCACATCTCCAATATAGCAAGTGTAGCAATAGGTTTTCCCTATTGCATTATAGCGGCTGTGGAAGCGATCCGAAGCAATGCGTACTTCTTTGACACAGATGTCATCCGGCAGATAGCGGTTTAAATAATCACGGATTTCATCTGTATTCAACTGTGTATCAAAGTGTGCATTACAGACCATGTTCTTAGCATGCACACCTGCATCTGTGCGCCCGCATCCGATAACTTCAACCTCCGATTGAACCATAAGCGACAAGACGCTCTCCATTTTGCCCTGAATCGTCATATCTGTCGTCGGCTGATGTTCCCAGCCATAAAAACGGGTCCCGTCATAAGACAGTGTCATTTTATAATTTTGTTTCATTTTGTTCCACTTTTTTCTCTCTTTTTTGCTTCCCTTGCAACATTTTTAACATTGCTTTGCGGTGAGGATTTTCTTTTTTCATATATTTCTCGCGATACTCTTTCGCTCTTTTTTTCGCCTCTTCCATGGAAATCATTTTGTTGGCATTTTTGTAAAAACGGTTTTCCAGTGTATCCGGATAAATCTCTTCCAGTGTTTCCAGACAAATAGCACAAAGCATACAGGGATAATCAAATCGTTTGGAAAAACAACATCCACCATCAAGATTAATAGAGTTTTTGCGGTATGCAATCATTCCGGGTCTGTCCGGTTTTTCATCCTGAGAAATATATTCCTGATCCACGGTACAGGTGTGCCCATGTACGATGATCTCATCGGGATTTTCATTGATGTAATCGCATCTTTTTTCCAGATTGGTATAAAACTGCTTTCCTTCATTGGTTTCTTCGTAATCATACCATGCATGAACCAGACGATAGGTCACCTCTTTGCCCCATTCGGTTGTAACAGTTATTTTTTTTGACGAAGGAAGATTTTCAAATAACTGCATAATCGGCTCGATTTTATCTTTTTCACGAATCCCTTTTTTCTCAAGTACCTCTGCAAAATCATAATACGTTTCCGGAACCGGTTCCTTGGGAAAATAGAATCCCTGTTCTTCATACCAGGGCAAATAATCTGCCACATACCAGGTAAGTGCTAACTGCTCATGATTTCCCCTGATGCATTGATATTTTCCATTCAGTGAAATATGCTTTTGAGCCCAATATAAAACTTCCCATACCTTGGGACCTCTGTCAATCAGATCCCCCAAAAGGATAAATCTGGCTGCTTTGTCTTTTCTCTCAATAATCGTCAAAAGTGCTGCCAATTCATCATAGCAGCCATGCACATCTCCAATCACATAGTGCATTTTTGTCACCTCGTAAACATTACATTCCTTCTCATGATTTACAAATCCCAAGTCATACTTTTCCATACACGCTTGAAAATATGACCTTTTTTGATCCTATGATACCAACGGATTGCTCCACACGTCGTGGTATCATATCATTATACCACACTTATTACCTTCTTGTATCGTGACAGGTAAAATAAATCACCTGATAATTCTTCGACAATTCCTGCAAAAGGTTTTTTCCGCCGGCTATTTTTTCTGCATCCAGATTAGCCAAAGGATCATCAAGTATTAACATGGGCTTTTCATTCGGATACATGGCGTCTGCAAAGGCAAAACGAAGACATAGTCCGATTAAATCCTGATATCCTGCGCTTAAGAATGTCGTCTCGTGTTGCATTCCGCATTCCAACACCGTAATATCAGCATTGGCATCCATATAATACTCTTTATCCCGTTTTGGAACAACCACTTCATAATACTGTAGAAAACTGTTTTTGAGCGGTGCCACATATTTCTGTGTCATCGTCTCTTTCGCCTGTTTCAAAAAATCCTGCGTATATTTCAATCGGTCATAAAGCTGTTTCTGATCTGAAATTGTCTGGTTAAGGTTTGCTAACTGTTTTTCCAATTCGTTCAACGAATCATTTTGTTCTCTGAGGCCTTCTAAACGCTGCTCATAATCCCTTGCGGTCTGATAAAGATTTTCCAGTGTTTCCGCATTTTGATTAAATCTGCGATTTAATTCTTCCAAACTTTCTAAATCATCTTTAGTTTCTGATATAAGCATCGCAGCCGGGTATTCTTTTTCAAACTGCTCTTTTTTCTGCAGACATTCTGTATAATTCTTTTTTGCAGCATCCACAGCCCCTTTTTTTGCAGAAACCTTTTCCTTTAAATCAACAATACTCTTTGCATAATCTGCAGGTGCGACATCCATCCCATATTGATGAAGAAATGCGCCGATTTCTTCCTGCATCCGGTCATACTTTTCCAATTCAGCCCCATGTCCAGAGGACTTTTGTTCTTTTTCCAAAAGCTGTTCATATTCCACAACATACGACAACAATTTCTGCAATTCACTTTGAACATCGCTTTCTAAAAAAGCAAGCCCCTTATCCGTAAAATATGTTTTGATAGTCGTATCCGTATTTTGAATCTGTTCTTCGTCATCCCGGATTTCTTTTTCCAGATTCTCTAATTCCTCCGGCATGGATACACTCTGGTTGTTTCTGTTCTTTTGTAAAAAGGCAAGCAGGGTACTAATGATACCGGCAACTGCCATAAGAACACCGGTGATCACTAAGCCTGCACTTCCAAATGATGTTTCCGTTGTTGATAACGCATCAGAAGATGAAAAAGAAGCTTTCATTGCCATATAAAAACCGACAATGCCTATGCCTGCAAATAAGAGTATTACTCCAACGATCAGACGTTGCCCAAAACGCTTTCTTGCCGCTTCTGCCTGTCTCCTTTTATCCGCCTCTTTAGATGATATTAACGTTGCAAGCGTACTTTTCTTCATAAGAAGTGTACTTTTTTTGGTGTTGCGCTCATTCCAGCGAGCAGACATTTCCGATATGATTGCTTTCGGATCCGACGCATTCTGAAACAAGTTTTTCAGTTCATTTAATCTGAGAATTTCATTTTCCTGTAGTTGAATAAGTTGTATTTTTGCATACAGCTCTTCCGACTGTTTTTGTTTGATACTCATCTCATCCAAAACATTTTTATCCGGTAGACTGTCATGAAGCTTTTTCTCACAGTCTGTCACTTCTTTTTCTTTCATCAGAAGCTCCTGACACAAATGCTCGTAAATCTCTTTTTTAGCCTGTATATCCTTTTTTTTGCTGGCTTCTTCCTGTTTTTTTGAAATAGCACTCTGTTCTTCTTTCAGATGCGCAATTTCATCCCGCTTTTGTTCCATCAAATCCATCTGTTGCTTTATGGAATCCTCGATTCCTTGCAATGCCCGAATCTGTGTATGTAATGTAGATGCCTCTTCCTTTAATTTATAGATAGCACCGGTTTTTCTTTTCGGTGACAACGCATTGATATAGTCTGTGAGCTTTTTATCAGCCTCTTCAAAACGGTTCAAGTCATTGGTATCATCTGTCAGATTGCCGATTTTAGCATTGATATCATCCGTAGCAGAAGTAACCATATCATTCTGTCCGATATAAACCGTTCTGATAAAGGATTCCTGATTGACACCGAATAATTCTTCTCCGATGCGCTCCGTATAATCCGTCGAAATCAAATTGGTCTTTTGATCGCGTAATTCAAATTCATCGTTTTGCATTTTATCGTGAAAAACCCGCCTCAGGCAGTACTGTCGCTCTCCTACTTCAAAACTCAGGCTTCCTCCATAGATGCCTCCCTGCCACGGCTGATAACGTTTTCGCTCATTCTCCAGATTGTTTCGTTTACTCTCTCCCAAAAAGCCGTAAAACATTACCCGGATAAAAGAGGCAAGCGTACTCTTTCCAAAACCATTTTCCTGACAAATCGTGTTGCATCCTGCAGAAAAATCCATGGAAAAATCATGAAGCTTACCAAAGTTTTCAATATGACAATTCAGAAGTCTCATAATGACACCTCCTCGTTATTCAGAATCTGCAGTCCCAATCGAATCACTGCCGCTTTTTCTTCCTGCGGCATTTCATCGGCAGAAAGGACCGTACGTACAAATTCTCCTTTTAAGGATTCATCATACTGAAAATCTTCCACATCAACCCGCAGCGTTGTTTCATCGTACAATTTTACAAAATAGTAATCTCCTAAGAACATGCTAAGAAGATAATTCGTATTTTTCTCACATACAACATCTAAAGCACCGGTTAAAACGATTTTCAGCAAGTCCTCGTGACGATACTGTCCATTTGTCAGATCCTGACGAATTTTTTCTGCCATCTCTACAGAACTGTTACAACCGGTCACATCCACATAAACCGTATACAGATTTCTCTTTGCAAAAGGCACAAAGGTATCGGTAATAATTTTCTTCTCCTCATCCACATCCAGCACAATAAAGCCATGTTCTCCGCATTCATCGAAGCCACGGCCTTCCAAACAACCGGAATAACAATAAACTCCTCTGCCATCCAGTTTTTCACGTTTATAGGCATGAATGTGTCCAAGTGCCAGATAATCAATTCCTTTGTTATGCAGCTCTCTTAAATGGATCACTTCCGCTTTATCCTTTGCACCGGTTTCTGATTCCTGTCCATGAAGCATAACAATATTCATTTTGTCGGAATCCAAAACCAGCGTATGATAAGCACTTTTTGCGTTATCTTCTGCTAACTCCATGCCGGAAATAACAATATCCGAGTTTTCCACAACATAGCTCGTCCAGCTATGGGAAAACAGCTTTAAATTATCCGGTACAACATCCAGTCCGGACAAAAAATTATCCGTATCATGATTTCCACGCAGATAATAAAAGGTGATGTCCGGATGTTTTTCAATCTCAGAAGAAACCATATTTCTGGCTGATGCAGAAATATTTTTGGTATCAAATAAATCTCCACAAATCAGAATGTGGCAGATATCGTGATTTGCAGCATAAGAAATCATGTCCTGAAACGTATGCAGAAGCTCTGCTTTACGCTCTTTGGCACGTTCTTTATCCAGTGTGGATGTCATTTTGGCATCCAAATGTAAATCGGCACAATGCAATAATTTCATAAAAATCTCCATTCCGCCATATTAAGTTGGCGGTACAATCCTATTCTTCCTTCCAGAAATTGACCGGCTCGTAATCCAAAAGCTGCGCCAAAAATCCGTTTTGGCGTAATTTCTCCTGTATCTGATCCAGAATTGCTTCATTTTTTGCCAAAATGGTATGATAATGATACCCGGACGTCAGATTGCTCAACAATGTCGATTTTCCACTCTTTATCTCTTCCATATACGACGCAACATCAGCCCTTGACGCAATATGAAGCTCTGCCTTTACCACTCCATAAACCTTATGATACACAAACACATCTTTTACAAATCCACCCTGATCCACATATAGCTGAAGTTCTTTTTCTTCTTCTTCCGGACGGTTATAAATCTTAAAAATCCGCTCGCACTGATTCTGATTGCGCAAAACATATCCCTTGTTTGTAGAATCAATATCGTAATTTTTCGCCCGAAGAAGCGCAATATCCTGTACGATTACCTGCCTGCTGACTCCCAGTACTTTTGCAAGTCCGGAACCGGAAACAGGGGTTTCACTGTTTTTCAGTGTACTTATGATTTTTTCTCTTCTTTCCTCACCACTCATACACACACCTCCGACTTAAACAGCATGCAGATTCTTTAAGGAAATATCCAAAATCGGCGCAGAATGTGTCAATGCACCACTTGAAATAATGTCTACTCCGAGGTCGGTAAGTCTTGAAATGTTTTCCTTTGTCACATTTCCGGATACCTCAACCTCCGCTCTTCCATCAATGATTTCCATTGCTTTCTTTAAAGTATCGTGATCCATATTGTCTAACATAATGATATCCGCACCGGCTTCAACCGCTTCTTTTACCATATCCAGTGTTTCAACTTCTACTTCAATTTTTCTGACAAAAGGAGCATATGCTTTTGCCGATTCAATAGCCTTTGTCACACTTCCTGCCGCACCGATATGATTATCCTTTAACAAAACACCATCGGTCAGATTATATCGATGATTAGATGCGCCTCCGACTCTTACCGCATATTTTTCAAAAATGCGGTTGTTGGGCGTTGTCTTTCTGGTATCAACCAGTTTTGTTTTGGTTCCTTTTAATAAAGCATTGACCTGCGAGGTATAGGTGGCAATTCCGCTCATTCTCTGCAAATAGTTTAATGCCGTTCTTTCTCCGCAGAGCAGAACCCGGATATCGCCATATACTTTGGCCATTAACTGTCCGCATTTTACTTCATCTCCATCCTGCACATAGAGCTCCACTTTTGTTTTTTCATCCAGTAATTCAAATACTCTTGAAAAAACCTGCAATCCGCAGATAATTCCGTTCTGTTTGCAGATTAAATCTACTTCTCCCTGTTGTGCAACCGGCATAACACTGTTGGTGGATACATCTTCACTCGTGATATCCTCTTTTAAAGCTCCTAAAATAAGTGGGTCAACATTCAATTTCAAAGTTACCTGATCAAACATGTTTTTCTTCTCCTTTTGTTTTTTTGACTGAGTGACGGGAGGGGCGAATGTAGAGAGATTATTTTGCATTCAGATAAAATAATCTCTCTACATTCCTCCCGTCTATTTATTGCAGTATATAATAGATTGTAATATTATCTGTTTTCGACTATTTTATTTCTATTGTGGTTCATAATTATTTTCTCTTCAATCGTATTGAATTCTGCGTCTTTTTAAAAAACTGTATGTTTTCAATCTCGTTTGCTTTACGTATTGCTATTAATAATGATACCGAAATATATTATACAAATTTTAATTTCCTTCAGTCTTTCATATCCGCTTCGCGCATGGCATCCCGTACCATTTGTTTATACTTAAGCTCTAAGGCTTTTTCATCCCGGTATTCTTCTAAGGATACTTCTCCGGCATCTTGCAGCTTCCAGTTATCAATCGCCAACTCATTAATTTGCTTTGCTGCCCGTTTGGCAAAAACCAGACTTTCCAAAAGGGAGTTGCTGGCAAGGCGGTTTTTTCCATGAACCCCGTTGCAGGCTGTCTCGCCCACGGCATAAAGGCAATCCATACTGGTCTTACTCTCGTGGTCAACCCGGATGCCTCCCATATAGTAATGCTGTGCCGGAACAACCGGAATGCATTCCTTGGTGACATCATAACCTTCTTCCATGCAACGTTTTACGATATTGGGGAAATGCGCCTGTAATTCCTCGATAGGGATGGGACGCAAATCCTCCCACACAAATTCTGTCTGGTCTTTCTCCATCTGTTTTTTAATTTCATTGGTCAGTAAATCTCTAGGCAGCAACTCATCTACGAAACGATTGCCGTTTTTATCATATAACTTTGCGCCTTCGCCCCTGACGGATTCGGAAATCAAAAAGCTCCGTTTCCGATCATTTTCCGACCAGAGTGTTGTCGGATGAATTTGTATGTAGTTGATATCCTTCGTTGAAATATTGTGCTTTAGTGCTATCGCCAAGGCATCACCGGTCAATTGGCGGAAATTGGTTGAGTGTCTGTACAATCCTCCGACTCCACCGGTTGCCAACACGAGAACTTTACTTTCAACTACCTTTAGTTGTCCGTTTTCTCTTATGACACCTCCGATGCACCGACCGTCTTTTTCCAAAATGTCTAAAAGCATCGCATGTTCAATGATTTCAATATTCTTTTTTTGCTTAGCCTGTGCTAACAGCTTACTGGTGATTTCTTTTCCCGTGATATCTTTATGATACAGGATGCGCTTGTCTGAATGAGCCCCTTCTCTGGTAAAGCAAAAGCTCCCATCTGCTTCTCTTTCAAAATCAACACCTATGCTTACAAGATCCTTTACCACATCCTGTGACGATCTTATCATAATGTCAACGGAAGTCTTATCATTTTCATAATGGCCGGCTCTCATCGTATCCTCAAAATAACTGTCATAATCCTCATCATTTTTCAGCATACACATCCCGCCCTGCGCCAGAAAAGAATCACTTTCCTCAATCGTAGCCTTGGTTATAATGGTTATTTTTGTATCATCGGAAAGATTGAGTGCACAATATAGTCCCGCACATCCGCTTCCTGCAATAAGTACATCTGTCTGTTTTTTCATTGTGCTAACTCCAACATTTTTTCTAAGGGCTTTATAGCCGCTTTTGCAATCGTCTCATCCAAAAAGACTTCATTGGTTTCATTTTCCAGTACATCGATAATTTTTTCCAATGTTACTTTTTTCATATTGGTACATTCCTGAACGGCTCTGACACGATACAGCCTTTTGTCCGGTGCCTGCTCGTGGATTTTATAAAATACACCGTCAACCGTCCCGATAATGAACTCTTCTGCATCCGTATTTACAACATAATCGATAATTGCAGAAGTACTTCCCACATAATCGGCTAACTCTGTCACGTCCTTGGTACATTCCGGATGAACCGCAACCTTTGCCTTGGGGTGTGCTTCTTTTGCAGCCAGCATATCAGCTTTGGAAATAATGGTATGTCTTGGACAATGTCCCTGATTTAAGATGATATTTTTCTCAGGTACCTGGTCCTGCACAAAGGTACCCAGATTGCGATCCGGTATAAAAAAGATATTTTTGTTGGGAAGATTTTTAACAATCTTTACTGCATTGGCACTGGTGACGCAGACATCTGCAAGTGCCTTTAATTCAACAGTAGAATTGATATAACAGACTACCGCAACATCCTCATATTTTTCTTTTATCAATTGTATCTCTTCTGCGCTCGCCATGTGCGCCATCGGACAGTCCGCAGTTGCATCCGGCATAAACACACGTTTTTCTTTGTTTAAAAGCTTTGCACTTTCACCCATGAATTCTACGCCTGCAAAAACAATGCGATCTGCCGAAACTTTCGTGGCAACCTTACTTAAATAATACGAGTCACCTATGTAATCAGCCACCTGCTGCACATCCTCATCAACATAGTAATGAGCCAGAATAACAGCATTTTTCTCTTTTTTTAACTGCTCAATTCTTTCTTTCATCATAATCTCCGTTCTTCCATCTTTGGTTACAGACGCAACTGATTTTGCGTCACGCACAGTATAGCACCATTCTTTACACCTGACAAGACAGTTGTAAATTTTATATGTAAATGTTGTAAAATAAAGTAATGACCGGTTTCAACTTTCTAAAGACAAAGTCTGAGTTTTGAAACCGGTCATTTCATAACTTCACTATTTCCCCAGTCGCTTTTGATACTCTGCATAAGTTAGCGGCAGCTTCTGGCTAAGCACTTTGTCTTCCACAACTTCTCCGATAAAAAGAGTATGACTTCCGAGATCCTTTTTATCCACAATATGACAGCTTAGCATGCCACATGTTTCATGCGTCAGATACGGTACGCCCTTGGCATCCGTTTCATATGCTATCTTCCCGAATTTATTAGTCTCTCTTCCCGTTTGATAACCAAACAGGGCAATGGTCTCCAAGGAACAAGTTTCATCCATAATACTGATGCAAAACTCTTTTGCATGATTCAGCAATTCGCAGGTGTAATGACGGTTTTCAATCGCAACGGCTACTCGTTCCGGCTCTTTGGCAATCTGAATACAGGTATCAACAACGCAACCATCCATTTCATGTCCAAGTTTTGTTGATAATAAAAATACTCCATAGGTTAGTTTCTTTATTGCTTTTTCTTCCATCTGCTTTCCCCTTCTACTTTTTGAAATGTTATTGATCGAATTTTTACTCAATCCGATGTTTCACATAATCTCACTTTTTTCATTAAGTAGTATGGGCAGACAACACCTTTTTATTCCATATAAAATGCATTGAAATTATAGTAAATGCAAGTATCATCACGGAAATTTACATTCATTTGATAGATTACTACCATCGAGCCATCCTCCATTTGTATTTTTCCATTCTGATATAACCACTCCTGAAACTCTTTACCATCATGTCCTTCCTCATCATATTGGCGGGCTTTTTTTGAAAAATCAGACAGATCGATTATTTTTTCTTCTCCATGAACTTCAAAAACAATATCGGATAAGTTCACAGACTCCTCGCCATAATCATTTTCATGTAACGTAACGACATATATCGTCTTGTAATTACTTACATCCAATCCGAATTCTTCTGTATCCCAGCCACAGTTTACGTACGAATAATCATGATAATCATAGCTTAAATCTGTGCAGCTTTCTTCAAATTCATCAATCATTTCATGATAAGAAGATGGCAATTGTTTCACATACGCATCTCCTTTTTCTAAATATTTTATTTCACGATAAGCTCCTAAAACCTTCCGGATTTCCTGATCCGTTAACTCATTTCCGCTCTCGGCTTTTTCCATCAAAGTTTCAAATCGGGATTTTTGCGATAAGTATACCATAGTGTCACAGTTTATAATCGGCGCAAGACAAAACATACTAACAAGAATCGCGGCTACAAGAAAAATCGTTGGAAGATACTTTCTCTTTTTGATTGAAAACAAAATCAAATAAATAATTTCCACAACAATTAAATAACAGCAAACATAACGTGCTTGCGTCAAACCATACTCTTGTATTCTCAATCCGATACAAATCATCTGTAATATGATGAAAGGGATGAAAACATAAGGCAAAATTGAAGCTACTTTCCCAAGCTTATCCTCTTTAAAATACATTGCCACTGTCCAAATCGGCAATCCGCAGACAAATAGCCAGCTCAAGATCGGAAACACTTCATTCGATGGTAAATCCCATGAAATCACCAATTTTGCTATGTATATATAGATAATAAGAAAAGCTGTCATTTCTAAAATGAGCAGAACATACTTTACAACAACTCGTAGAAATTTACCGATTTCATCCTGCATCTTAGAAAAAGCCAAAATCATACCGGGAATATAAAGTCCGCAGGCAAGCAGCGTTTCAATTCTTAAAATGAAATCATCCGTATCAAAAATCAGGACATTGAAAATCAGGATTATGATAGCAAGGCCCAAAGCGAATATTCCATATACAATCGTCGTTCGCATGGTGGAACCAAAAACACTCAAACAATATTTTTCAAATCCTACTTCACTTTTTTGGTACATTTTGAATACGCAAAACATTGCAATCCATGTCAGATAACAAACCAGTAATTTTGCAATAAATGTCATTACAGTGTCATTTTTTATTCCGAATATGTACTCTTGCTCAATAGACGACATAATAATGAAAAATCCGGAAATTGCGGCAGACAATATGAAACCAATCAGTCTGACCACTTTTTTGTATTTATCAAACAATTCTTCTACCAACAAATTTCCCGCAGCAAAAATCCAAAAGAAAATCGTGATCTTCATAAACCTATCATAGTAAACTTGCTCAAAAGGGAAATCCACCACAACCGCAGTAAGCAGTGACGCAATCCAAATATTGCAAATCGTGACCGGATATTTCAGAAAAACATTTTCCTTGAGTGTCTCATAAAGCTTTTTTATTTTTTTCAGCATACATTTCCCCCTCTAACCTATCTTTTGTAACTTATATATTTGTATCTTATTAATTTGTATCTTTCTTAATCCGTTTTATATTCACATATTCCGTTCTATATTTTCACATTACGTGCTATATGCTCATATTATGTTCTGTATTTTCATAGTTGATATTCTGTTTTAGTCCAAAAGAAAGCTCATTTTTCTAAAACTGCTTTATCCAAAATAACTCATCATCTGTGCCACAAAAAGACCTCCTCCTGTTCCAACCACATAACCTAATAAAGCCATGATAATTCCCACAGGAACGAGTGCACTACTGTACGTACCTGCCAATACCGGAGCCGTAGCCGTTCCTCCGATATTGGCAAGAGATGCAACGCAACAGGTAAAAATATCCATTTTAAATACCTTTGCCAGAAATAGCATAATAATCACGTGTATGATTAAAATCACAAATCCACTCAACAGCCAGGCGGGTGCATTTCCAATAGCAGAAAGATCTGCACGTGACGCAATCAAGGCAACAACAATATAAAGCATGACATTGGATACTTCTTCAGTTCCCTTTAATTTCCCCAAAGGCGTTAATGCAAACATAACACCGAGTAATGTGACAGAAAGAACCGTCCATGTCGCCTTGTCAAAATAAGATAAATATCCATTTAAAAATATCCCTGCTTTTTGACATAGAGCTGAAACAAGCAACCCTGAACCGATAATCATTGCAAGATTCTGCCATGTCAATATTTTGGAGTTAGCCCGGGCTTCTTTTTCCAAACTCTTTCCAACAACATCAATGATTGATGTATCCGACTTCGTCCATGCATTGAATTTATCAGCCCTGCCGATTGCCCAAAGCAGAAACATTACATATATTGTAGCACAAATCGAATCCATAACCAAGGCATAAGCCATACTTGCTTCATCGACATCAAGTGCCGCCTGAATAGCCATCATATTTCCTCCGCCTCCCATCCAGCTTCCGCACAGAGCCCCGAGAGATTTCCATGCACCTGCGCCAAGAAGATTATGAAAAATGGCATAGGAAACTATAAAACCAAGTCCAATCGAAAACGTTGCCGCAAAAAATCCAATCAACATTTTAGGTCCCAATTTTAAAATAATTCTCATATCACAACGAAGCAGCATAATAAACAACATCGCATAGAGCAGTGGATTTTTCAAATTACCATAGGCATCTGCGGTTGCCTCCAAGTCCCACAGCCTCACAGTACAAAACAGCATCATTCCCAAATAAATTAATACAATCGGCGGAGCAAAACTGAATATTTTTTTTGCCGTCCTGCCTTTAAAGATTTGCGGCAGACACACTAAAATTGCAGTAATAAAAACCAATGTTGCCAAGTACATAAATCCATCCCGAATCATAGATCATCCTCCGGTTTTTTTCTGTATTATCATAGTCTTTGCAAATCTTTATTCTTTATTCATGACACTTTTCGGATAGTTTCAAATAGTTTCAATTGTTTTCTAATTCTATCCATTGTTTTACCGGTGGGGATTATTTCTTCCGCTCTGAATTTTCCTGTCCGGCTTCAGATAATTCTGCGTTTTTATTATACATTTTAAAGCAATGCTTGAATTTTCTTTTCTATGACTTTCATATTCAATGGAGAAGCAACTGTCTCATATGTAATAATTAGTCGTTCTCCTAGTATATATCCATTCTGCTCATAATAATTCAATTTCTTAATTGCCTTATCCAGATATTCCGCATCATCCAACATGCCGAAGTGCTCCCAATATATTTCTCTCCTAGTTTGCATTTCTAAAATGGTAAAATCCGGATATATCTTACCACCCCCTTTGATAAGTAAAGGTTTTTCATAATGATATGGCAAACCATACTTTTCAAGCATATTTGCAATTAAGACTTCTGATTTTGAGCGCATCTGCTCCCCTTTATTCGTATAATATTCCGGCATATTTTCTTGAAATCCATTTTTTTCAAACGATAAATTAAGCCATTCTTTTATATATTTATCAATTGGTTTTTCAATTGGATTTATTAAATCTTGACGTTGAGGTGGCAGATTCGAATACAGACTGTCCAAAGAATTGTTTTTATAGAATTTATCAAGTTGATCAATTAATTCTTTCTCTTTCCTTGCCAGCAAAAGAACTTTTTGATCATACTTTTGTTGTGCTAATTTTTCTGCTAATGTTCTATTCCCTTTACATATGTAATGATACCTTTCATCATTCTCTTTTTCTTTATAATAGTATTGCCATCCGTTTTTATGTCTAACAATTTTCAAATATCCTTCTATTTCATTTTCTGTTGAATGCTCCTTTGAAGATATTATTGTTTCTAAATACTCTTTTCTTTCATTAATTTCCTTTTCAATACTCATATTAATTCATCCTTTCTTTTTGATTTCATACTTTTGTTCTTTGCTTGCTTCTCCGGTATGCCCCGTGTCAGAAATTTCCCGGGGAAATCGCTTCCTCGGGCATACCTATTCCTCTCGCTTGCTTTTCCGGTATGCCCGGTGACTGAAATTTCCCGTAAAAATCGCTCCCTTGGGCATACCTGTTTCCCTCTCTTGCTTTTCCGGTATGCCCGGCGGTTGAAATTTC
>JAEDFR010000191.1 GCA_016297945.1 Lachnospiraceae bacterium
ATTCAAGTCATACTTTCCTTTATAATGAAATTTCATAACCGGTCTCTCCTTTTCGGAAAAGTGTTCCTACCGTTTTCTATTTATAAGAATAGCATTATTTTTGCACAGAGACATACCTCTCATTTTAACGGAAAACAAATATCAATTTCCATGTAGCCATCATCACCTATGTTTCGATATATATCAAGTATCGGCCTTTCATCAAGCTGATTTCCGGTATTTGAAAGCCACCTGCAGAACACCTCCTGATATACCATAAAGAGAAACTGCGGGAATCCCTTAAAATGATAAACTGCATATTTCCCGCCATCAAAGGTATGGGTAAAGATACTTATGTCCTCTTTCAACGCCGGGTGATCCGGTGAAATTGTCTGGCACAGTTCATACATGCATCTGTCTTCATCCGTAATTGACGGATCATCGATCGTACATTCAATATATAGCGTATCTTCTGAAGACAGATGTTCATACTTTTTAATAAACTTACACCATTCTTCCGGCAGATTATGATAATTGCCTTTCTTACGCTCATACACAACCATAAAGCTGTTAAGCTGCTCGACCGTGATCAGTTTTTCTGATTCTTCTAATTCGTCAAGTGATATCCCATGTGAAAAAGGACTCTGTTCCACCATTTGTTCACTGATCTTCCTGAAGCCAGCTGGAGATAAATTCAGATGCTTCTTAAATGCCGTTGCAAAATTAGAAGGCGAATATCCATAATCTGCACCAATTTCTGTAATGCTTTTATCTTTCTCTACCTTAAGTCTCCAGGCACTCCTTTCAAGCCGAACACGTTTTATAAACTGATACAAGGCTTCATCGGTATCTTCTTTAAACATTCGCATAAGATGATATTTTGAATAGGAACAATGTCTGGCCACATCATCCACAGTGATATCTTCATCTATATTTTCAAATATGTAATTAATGGCTTTGTTGATAACTGCATTTCGAATCGTATTGCTGTCTTTCTCTTCCACTGCAGATTACCTGCCTTCCATCATCTTCTTTTGTTTCGCAATCAACCCTATCGAAACGATCGCTGTCAAAGCTTCTGTAGCCGGAGCAGCCATCCATACTCCCGTCATTCCCCATATAGCCGGGAAGATAAATGTAAATGCAAGAAGAAGAATAATTCCTCTTAGGAACGATATCAGAGCAGAGCTTAAAGCATCACCGCAACTGGTAAAATACATTGAATTTATCACATCATATCCCATAATCAGAAATGTAACAGCGTAAAACCGAAATCCTGCGGATACCATATCCATCACACTACTGCTACATCCAAATATACCTGCGTATCTTCTTCCTACTACTAAAAAGAATACTGCAAACAAGGCACCTATTCCAAATAATATTTTATTCGTCATAATACGCAGTTGCATTGCTGTTTTCTGTTCCTCTGCGCCCCAGCAGACACTTACAAGAGTAGTCAATCCCTGTCCGAAACCGATAGCAATCATGCTGTATCCATATACCGTAAACCCAAGAATCGTGAATGCTGCAACACCCTCTGTTCCGACATATTTCATCAACACATAGTTAAATGCAAACATAGATATCGCGCTTGCCATCTCCCCGATAAATTCTGACGAACCATTAAAAATGATTTCTTTATTCGCAGCTCTGTCAAATCTGTAACGCCTAAAACGTATGCCCAATGACGGTCTAATAAAATACATGAACTGCACAATTACTGCAATCGCCTGTACTATAAGTGAAGCTATCGCACTCCCCTGTACTCCCATCGATAATCTGCCCACCAGAATATAATCAAGAATTGCATTCAGAATACAGCTTATAATACTCATAATCATGCACACCTGTGGTTTCCCATCCACACGGATGAACATTCCAAGTATGTTTCCAATAATCATCAGTGGATAATTGAAAAGCATAATTCTATAGTACCCGATGAAATAAACGGACAAATTTCCGTTTGCTCTCAAAACTTTCAGGATGGGCGTGAACAACCCTAATATTACAAATGATGCTAATATACATACAATCGTAGCTGTTACAACCGTCTGTGAAAACACTTCAGAGGCCTTTTGCTTATCCTTTGCTCCAAGCAGTCTCCCACAAATTACTGTTCCTCCAACACCTATGCATAGCCCTATGCCCAAGTAAAAATACAGAATCGGTAATCCAAGATTAATAGCTGCCAGTGCATCTTCGCCAACATAGTTTCCAGTGAAATAGCCATCAGTTATTGTGATTACTGTCCCTAATAGCATTGCTATGATACTTGGTACCGAAAACCGAAGAATAGACTTGCGTTTGTTTTCTTTGATTTGCTTAATATCCATAATTACATCTCTCCTTTGCAGGATTTCATTATAGAGATGTAACACTGACTATACTTCTGAATTCGTGCTGTCTGTCATATGCACCGTATTTCTTTATTTAGTCATACCAGAATTTGCGTCTTTCTACAAGCGGTGCGTAGACAGGATGGAATTAGCCGTGGAGTTTGCTCACAAACGGCTGAATTTCGGACTGAACGCATAGCGCGCCAGTGCGACATGAATGCCCCGTCCCATTCTTTGCCGCGTGGTTTTTTTCGCCATTTCCCGCTTCTAGGCCCCGCTGCATGAAAGGTGCAAGCTATATATGTTCCAATCTGCCAAATTCAAAAAGGGAAATCATCAAATTCGTCTATTCCTCCAATAAATAAAAATTATGATTTTAGATTTCCCAGGCTTTGCAGACCATCCCTAATCACCTCAAAATCCGTCAAATGAATATAATGCCCACTGTTTTTTGCTCTTAACAAGGTGGACTGCTCAGAAAAGGTAAGATATTCCTGCATCAACGACTGCCACAGTTCTTCAACCTTCGTTGCAAAATCTTTTGTCGTTTGTCCAAATTCCATGATTTCTTTTGTTTCAAACTCACTTCCATGGGTTATCAGCACAATCGGAAGTTGGGGAAAATCTCCTTTTTCTTTTAGTTGAAGGATTTCTTTCTCCTCATGCGCCAGACGGTATTCCTCTAATGAAGCATCATGAAGGGAAACCTTTGTTAATTCATCTAAAATATATTTCTTTGCTTCTTTCGAAAATTGATCATAGTAATAAAAAGGTGGGGCCTTTCTCATAATAAGTTTTATGACAAATCCCAGATGCCAGGATGCCAGTTTTCGCATGATTACAAAGTTTTCAGATTTATCAAATCCACTCTTTTTCTGCTCTTCTACCGTTTGCAACACCGTCTTGTAGGTATTGTCTTTTGCAGACAAAGGATCAACAAACACAATTCCACTGACCATATCCGGGT
>JAEDFR010000192.1 GCA_016297945.1 Lachnospiraceae bacterium
TCTTGTTTTCAGGCTTCTTTTCTTGCCGACAGGGCATACTTTTTTGCTTACTTTCTTCTTCCGGTATGCCTTTTTCTTGTTTTCAGGCTTCTTTTCTTGCCGACAGGGCATACTTTTTTGCTTACTTTCTTCTTCCGGTATGCCTTTTTCTTGTTTTCAGGCTTCTTTTCTTGCCGACAGGGCATACTTTTTTGCTTACTTTCCTCTTCCGGTATGCCTTTTTTCTATTTTCTTGCTTCTTTTTCCAGTACTCGGGCATACTTGGTTGCTTACCTTCTTCTTACGGTATGCCTTTTTCTCCATTCACTTTTCGGATGTATTTTCAGCAATTTTTGTCATTAAAATAAACAATATAATCATATTTGTGTTATTCAAATTTTATTTGAATAAAATTAACAGTATATCAGCGTATTTTTTCAAAAACAAAAATCTCAACACACAATAAAAATGCAGCATCACTTTGCTAAGTGAATACTGCATTTTATTACTTTCTATTGCTTTCTATTTCATTTTCATTGCGTTTAATTGCAAAATAATCAGAATTCTAGTCAGCTAATCGAATAGTCAGCTAATCGAAAAGTCAGCTAATCAGAATTATGTATTCATGCTAATGGTCCACACAATTATGTAAAAGAATTATATGTGCTTCCCTGCAAATAAGCACTGTAGGAACCGCCCGCACCATATAATCCGCTTGCCTTAAGAGCATCATCCTTTGCATAGCTATTGATATAGGATGCCGAGGTATCAACCTTATAGGCAAAAGAACCAACACCGCTAAAAACAGATTTAACAGCTGATGTACCGGCTTTTTTCAGCGTATCTTCATCTAAAGAAAGCTTATTGTCCGATCCAATACTAATTCCAACCGAAGACAACAATTTATAGTTTGCAACTGTACTATTTAACATGGATGAACCGGCACGAAGTATCTTATCATTGTCCGATGAATTGGCCGCATCAACCATGGAATTGTAATCCTTAACAAGTGTAGAAACCGCTTTGACCAGATCATCACGTTTTTCCTCATCAAACAATTTCTTTCCTTTTTCAGAATATAATGCTTTTGCCGAATCGGAAAGCGCTGAGGATGTTTCCTGTAACTTTTTGATTTGCACGGTATCATCTTTACTCGCCGCTTTACTACCGGCCACACTATTCACAAAGCTATTATCCGTATTTGCATAATAAGCTTTCATCAGCTTTTTATACGTGCCGCTTTTTATCATGGCATAATCGGACAAAGAAAACGTATTTCCGGTTGTGGTATTGGTTGCATTGCCAAACAAAAAAGAATAATCATTTTGAAATGAAATACCCATCGTTTACACCTCCGAACTACTCATTGGAATCACTTTGAAAACTCGCTGCATAATCATCAAACATTTTTTCTACTGCATCATAGGTATCCTTACTGATGGAAGGAAGTTCTTTTCCCCATGCAGACGTAGCCTGTTTAAATCCCTTTTCAAATGCAGAGCGCATTTTTTCCATCGTTTTCTGATCACCACCGGACAAAGCCATTGCAAAATCAAAAATACGCTGTGAGGTCTGTTTTACACCCCAGTATCCATCTTCTGCAATATCTGCCTGTGCCTGTGCTTTTGTAGCCGCATCAACCGTGAAGTTACCGCCGGCTAATATTTTCCACATATCATCAGCCGTTCCTATGGCAACTCCCTGTTTTTCCAGCATTTTGGTGACAATACTCGTAAGCTGCTCCGTACGGGACTGCACATCTGCTTTCAACTGCGAAACCAGTGCTGCACGGTCTGCATCAGACATTTTACCGACAGCCGCTCTTCCTTCTGCTGAAGCTTTAAATGATACTGCAGCTGTATTAGCGGTATTTTTGGCTCCCTCTGTCTGCGTTGTGTTTTTTGCTTTGGAAGCACTGTAACTGCTGTATGCATCCGTATAATTGCTTCCAACTGAACTTACATTTGACATAATCTTATCCTCCTTGATTCATGTAAAATTAGCAAATCCTTTTGCTGATTAATAGTTACCTAATTTAAAATCATTTTGCGACAGCCATCATCATTTTATCATTGTGGGAAAATAGCTATATATCCACCTAAGCAAACTGCCGCATTTCTCATTTACAATATCGGTTCATTTACCGAAAAACTTTATACAAGAGCCAATATCAGCTCATTTACCAATTATGCAAGAAACAATATCGGTTCATTTACCAATTATACCAAAGGCAATATCGGACCTTCCACCAAATATCTTTATGTCAAAGCACTTGCAATATCTTCTTTCATTGCTAACACAGCCGCACGGGAAGCATCCGCATAATTTTCGGGCGAATATTTCTCTTTGTATGCATCCTGCTGATAGGCTGCAATAATGCCTCGCGAAGAATTGACAATTGCGCCAAGGCCATCTTGATTGAAGAAATGTACCAAATCTTTGCCTTTCCCCCCCTGCGCACCGTATCCGGGCACCAAGATATAAGCTTTTGGCATAATCTCACGCAAAACTTTGCCCATTTCCGGATAAGTCGCACCGACAACAGCACCAACATAGCTGTAAGAATCTCCCATGACCTCTGATCCCCACTGATCTACCATAGCGCCTACAAGCTCATATAACGGTTTTCCGTCAATCAGACGATCCTGGAATTCACCGCTGCTCGGATTAGATGTCTTAACCAAAACAAATATACCTTTTTTTTCTTCTTTACAAACATCAATAAACGGTTTTACACCATCGGAACCAAGATAGGGATTGACCGTCACAAAATCTTCATCAAAACCGGAAAATTGATTACTTCCCACCTGTACTTTTCCGAGATGACCTACCGCATATGCCGTTGAAGTAGAACCGATATCGCCTCGTTTGATATCGCCGATTACGACCAATCCTTTTTCTTTACAATAATCCACGGTCTTTTTAAATGCCTGTAAGCCGGGAATGCCAAACTGTTCATACATGGCAATCTGCGGTTTTACTGCCGGAATCAAATCATAAACGGCATCAACAATTCCTTTATTGTACTGCCAGATTGCTTCAGCAGCCCCTTCCAGCGTTTCTCCATATTCGGAAAATGCCTTTTTCTGAATATGTTCCGGCACAAATTTCATCATGGGATCTAATCCCACAACAATCGGCGCCCCTGTTTTTTGAATTTTTGAAACTAACTGATTAATCATTGTCCTGCTCCTTTTATAATTTAGTATTAGATTTTCGCGGTATTTTCATTACGAAATCTATTATCTGGTACTTAAAAACACAGCTTCTCTGCGTGCATTTTCATCA
>JAEDFR010000051.1 GCA_016297945.1 Lachnospiraceae bacterium
ACGGCTTCATTTATTGCATCAAATGCGGTAAAGCCCTTTTCATAATCTACGGATTCTAAATCCTCAAAGTAACACCCTGTCTCTTGTGCACCACTTTCAGTAGCTTTTTCTTTTACTATAGCACAGGATATGTAAAAATCCACATGTTTCTGTATCCACTGCTTTACCGGTGTTGATATGGGTAAAAAGCTTGCTGCTTCCATAAGTACACCAAATAAGAAAGCATTTTTTTCTTCCGGCTCCGGTCTTTCCTCTCTGGTTACAGGAGTTTCCTGTGCGTTTTCAGACATTTCCGGTCTCTTTTGTTCCGGTTGATTCTCCTTGTCCGGTTTTATTTCTTCCTTATCCTGTGGTGTTTTTGTCTGATCCGCTTCTGCAGGATTGTCCGATGGTATTATCTTTGCCGTATTTTCTTCTATTCTGGAATTCTCATCCCAAACATCTGCCGGTTCCTCTTTCTCCACTTCTTTTATTTTCTGATCGTACTCCAAAGTAAAGACACGGTTATCCCCACCATCATATAATGCTGCAAAAAGAAGTCTTTCTTTGTCTGCAATGGCAGATAAGCGTCCCTTTGCATCATAACTGTAATATCTCTCGGTACTGTTGCTTTCTTCCTCCGATGTAATGACCGTTTCCTGATTTTGATTCGTTCCGCTTTCCCGAATAATTTCTTTTACCAGATTGCCGGCTTTATCATAGCTCTTTTCTGTAACGCGGGTAATAACATCATTTGTTTTTTCTTCCTCATAGACCAGTCTTTCATGATCATACCGGTAGGATACCGTCTGTCTTCCTTCAGGAGATGTGGTATCCATCTTAATGCGGTTTCCGTTCGGATCATAAGAATATTTTACAACTGTTTCTTCATTGTTTTCTATGGATTTACACTCAATCAGTTCTCCCAGTACATCATATTTATAACTGTTTTCTTTCTTTGCTTCCTTTCCGTCTGCATAAATAAGTATTATTTCTTTTGTAATATTGGAACGTTTATCGTATGCATATCCATAAGCGGAGATAACAGTTCCATCACAGGTATTTACCAGATTTTTCACACGATTTAATTCATCATAACTAATAATCGTATATCCATTTTCTCTGGTTATTTTTATAACATTTCCTTCTGCGTCATAATCGTAGGTTACCTTACCTGTTTCTGAAGAAACATTACTTAGGCGATTGTTATCATCATATTCATACCGGACTACACTTCCGTCCGGATACATAATCGTAGAAAGATTTCCGAAGCCGTCATAGGAATATCCTACTCTTTGTCCGCTTCCATCTACAGACTGAATCAAACGTCCGGCGAGATCATAAGTATAAGTACTTTTACCGGTCACATCCTCCACATAGACAAGATTTCCCATGTCATCATAAGAATATTTTGCATTGCTTTGTTCCTCCCCACTGTCTATATCTGTAAGTTGGTTTAAGGCATCATAGGTATACCGGATGGTTGTTCCGTTTTCATCTGTCTTTTGTGTCAGGTTTCCAACATTGTCATAAGAATAACTAATTTCATTTTGAAGACTGTCAATTTTCTTTTCTAGTTCTCCTACCGCATTATACCGATATTGTTCTTCTTCCCCATTTCTTTCTGTCTTTAAAAGATTAGTTGCTCCATAATAATAGATGGCTTTACTTTCACCGCTTTGTACACCGGCAACACGATCCAATGCATCATACTCATAACTGCGGATATTTTCATTATCTACAGATTCTGTTAATACTCTTCCTTTTTTATCATAAGTAAAATGATAAACAGTTCCTGAAGCATCTTTGACAGAAGCAATATTATCTAGCTCTGTATAGGTATAGCTTGTTTCATGATTTAGAGGTGATATTACCTCTATCAGGCGGTCATTGGTGTCATATTTATATTTTGTTTCATAATCTAAAGGATCTGTCTTCTTTAAAAGATTTCCATTTTCATCATATTCATAAGAATTACTATGGCTTTTTCCATCGGCAGTCTGCGTTTCTTTTATCAGCCTTCCCATAACATCATAGTCATAGGTTGTAACAAGTCCGGTAACATCTGTAAGCTTTAGCAGATTGCCTTCACTATCATATTCATAGGTTTCCTCTGCCTGATTTGCATATATCTTTTTAACTAATCTACCGGCTTTATCATATGAAAATGTCGTACTTATTCCTTCTGCATTTTCTTCTTTTACCAGATTTCCCGTGGCATCATATACAAAGTGTGTCGTCGCACCCTTTCCATCAGTTGTACTTATTACATTCGAAACAGCATCGTAGTCATATTTCAGATAGGTACCATTCACATTTGCAATTTCACGCAATCGTTTTAATGCATCATATGTATAAGTAGTTTCTTTTCCATCTCCATCTGTATAGTTTGTTACTTGATTTTCTGCATCATATCCGTAAATCCATTCGCTTCCGTCCGCAGTTTTCTTTTTAATCAGATTACCGGCTTTATCATATACATAGGATATTGTATTTTCCAAAGGATCTGTTTCTGTTATCAGATTACCGGTTGCATCATATGTATATTGGTAAAGGCTGTCACCTTTTTTCTCAGCCAACACTCTGGAAAGTGCATCATAGGCCGTATATTCTTCATATCCTTCTGCATCAGTAATCTTGATAAGACGACCCAATGCATCATAGTCGTATATTGTTTTATTTTCTTTGGCATCTGATACTTCAATTACATGATTTTCGTTATCATATGCTAACTTTGTACTGTTTCCGTCCGCTCCGGTCGTTCTGATCAGATTATAAACAGAATCGTAAAAGTATTCCGTTTTATTTCCCAGCGTGTTGCATTCTTCTATCAAATTACCGATTGCATCATATGAATAGCTTTTCATATTTCCCAATGCATCGATTTCTTTTACCAGATTACCGGCTGCATCATACTTATATGATACACTACAATCCTTAGCATCCGTGACTTTTAACAATTCTCCTTCTCTATTATATGTATATGTCGTTTCTTCTGCTAAGGCATTGGTCTTTTTGATTAGATTTCCATATATATCATATGCATAATTAGTTTCTTTTCCGAGAGCATCGATTGTTTTTATAAGATTTCCCACGGCATCATAGGAGTAATTTGTTTCATTACCTAATGCGTCTTTTTTTCTGCTAATCCGACCAAACGCATCATATAGATAGGTAACAGTATGTCCGTTTTCATCTGTTTCGGAAAGCAGATTCTGATTTCTGTCATAGGTAAATGTAATATCCGCACCGTTTCCATCTGTAACTTTCCTGATATTACCGGCATAATCATATTCAATTTTTGTTTTATTATTAAGGGCATCTGTTGTTTCTGTCAGATAGTTGGCTTCATTATATGCAAATGCCGTCGTATATCCCAATGCGTCTGTGACGAGAATCCGGTTTCCGTTTTTATCATAAGAATAGGTTGTGATCTTGTCATTTCCATCCTTATATGCTGTAAGATTTTCATTTTCATCATACGCGTATTGTAGAACAGAACCGTCTGCTCTTTTTAATGTTGTTATATTGCCGCATGCATCATAGGTATATTCCGTACTGTTTCCGTTTCCGTCCGTTACTTTTAAAACATTTCCCGCATTGTCACAAACATATTCTGTCACATATCCCAATGCATCGGTTTGTGATAGCAAATTGCCACATGCATCATAAGTATAAGCTGTAGTTCTTCCGCTTTTACTGATTTCTTTTATCGGTTCACAAAATACATTATATTCCGTTTTTTCTATATAACCGTTCGAATCTTTTTTTGAAATCAGATTATTTCTTGCATCAAAAAGATAAGAATAGCTTAGTCCGTTTGCAAAGGTCTCTTTGACACGGCGCATTGATGCATCATATTCATAGGAAAATTGCAGTTCATCTTCATAATATACTCTCAATAAATTACCCATGGAATCATAATCATAGACTGTTTTATGTCCCATGGCATCGGTCTCACAAACCGGAAGCCCCCAGACAGTGTCATAATCTGCTTCTAAAAGACTTCCTTTATCATCTCTCTTTTTTATGAGGTTGCCCATGTTATCATATTCGAAGTAAACAATATATCCACTTTCATCCGTTGACTTTATCAGACGATTTCTGTTGTCATAAGAAAATGTTTTCATATTGCCCTTTGAATCTGTTTGGGATAACATATTTCCTTCTGCATCATAGGTATATAGATTTACTGTGCCATCCGGCCTGGTTATTTTTTCGATATTTCCATATACATCATAGTCATAGGTAACTGTATGATTCTTCCCATCTGTTGCACTTTTCAACAATCCATTTGGAAAGAAAGTATAAGTTGTCTGAATGCCATTTTTATTTTTTTTGGCAATGCAATGATGCAAACTATCATATGCATACTGCATAGTATGTCCCAAAGCATCTTTTTCTTCTGTTAAATCACCCATTCTGTTATAGGCATAGGTTGCAATCAGGTTATTACCGATTGATTTGGAATATAATTGGTTATTCTGATAAGTATATACCGTTTTCAATCCGTCCGAATCGGTATATGAAATAAGCCTGCCTCTGGAATCATATGTATATAATTCCTCTCGTCCATCTCCATCCACTGTCTTTGTCACCAGATCCTTTTCATTAAAGATACCAGTAGATATATTACCCAGAGGATCAACAGTCTTTATTATATTTCCATAATTATCATAGCTATAAGTCCACTTTTTATCTTCTATCTTTTTTTCTGTAATTTTTCCGTTTTCATTATAAGAATAGGTGGTTAGATTTCCGGCTGCATCTGTTTCAGATGATAAATATCCGTTTTGATATGTTTTTGTTTCCTTACTTCCGTCTGCATAAAGTATTTGTGTCGTCCTTCCCTGTGAATCATAGTAATATTCTGTGCGATTGCCATTACCGTCTGTTGTTATGGTTTTCCCTGGTTCATAAGACAAGGTATGGGCTATGCCACCCTCATCAAGCTGTTTTACCACTCTTCCCATCACATCATAAGTATTTTGTACAATTGCTATATTGTTTTCGTTAAACCAGGACAGCATTAAATGATTTGAATCATAAACAAAACGTTTTTCATATCCTAACGGATTTTTAACCGTAATCAAATTATCTTCCGCATCATATCCATAAGACATAACACTTCCATCCGGAGCTGTAATTTTTTTAACGCTTCCTCTCGCATTTGTCTCTACTGCAAAATATGCACTCTCCCGCATAAATCCGATAACATTTCCGCTTGTATTGTCATGCATAATCTGCATTATCGCACCATTTTTTTCTGCAATTTCTACCAAGACACCACTTTCATCAAAGGTTACTTGACTTCCGTCTTCTCGTTCAATTTGATATATATTAATCGGAACCCTTGTCTCTCCTGTTGAAAGAGTTACAATTTTTTCTCCAACCTGCTTTGTTATTAGTTTCAGATTGTTGCCTTCTTCGACTTTATAACTTCCATCCCCTTGCTTAGAAAACAGTAAAGTACTTCCATCTTCTCTGTTATAATAGATATCTCCACTGGCGTTTTTCGCTATATTTTCATCCAAAAACGAAGTAAATCCACGTCCAAAGCTGCCAATTCTCGTCGGATTCAGACTATTGTATGAACGGATAACAGAAAATGTTCCAAAAGAATCGCTGTAATGTAAATCTTCCTGTGACAGATAGTAATTTCCCGTACTTAAGTTTATTGGCTCAAATCCATATTCGCAATGTCTGGCTCTTCCAAGAAGTGAACGGTCTATCTGTGCTTTTTCCTCATCCGTTAAATCTGTTGGCTGGTACGGATTGTTCTGATTTTTTGTTGGATTTTTGATGAAAAGTGTATTATTTTCAACCAGAAGCATATCGGGTGCCTTGTTATCAAATAAAAGGTCTGACAAAGAAACTCCGTAATGATCTGCAATCTTCTTCATAGTGTCATATCTTGAAACTTTATAGATCAAAAAATTATCACTATTTGTAGTCTTCCCGGTTTTTCCATTATATGATGCTTTTACATTCATATTATATAAAGTATCATAAGAAAACTCCGTAAACGGAACAATTGTCTGCCAGTTAGACTTAGAATCTGCATATCTTACAGTTCCGCTTGGAAATGCAGAATCAAAAGCAGAACTATTGGGATATATTTTCTGATTTGAAATCAAAATACTCTGTCCGAATTTTTTTGATGTATCGCTCAGGTCATAAGTTACAATAGATCTTGGATTAGCAATTCCGTCCGCAAAAACACCATAGCATTGTAATGCACCTGAAATATCACTTTTTACCATGGGCCGTAAATTAATTGTAGTATCATCCAAGGGATAGTCAATGGATACGTCTCCCGCAACCTGCCAGTTTATAGTCAAACTGGGTCTTTCTTCTATGTTTTCAGCTCCTATTCCGGCTATTCGAACGCCTTCTTTTGTTTCATTATCCAATATAAATACGAATCCATGACTGGGATATATACTGTTCATCCATCCGTTCACGGCATCCTTCACATCAAAGATATGAACTCCATAACCGGATGGACTGGTTGCATTCTCTCCGGCTATCTTCCTATCAATAGCAGCTACTGTATCAAAGCTTGGATTATCTACCGGGATTTGCTCCATATTTCGATAGCATCCAATAACAGAATCATTAATGTCATTAGTCTGTACCAATCTGAGTGTTGCATCTAAAATCTCAACATGATTACTTCCGGCCAGATCAAAAATACTCTGATACATAAATCCCGTAATTAAATAATATCTGGCTGTTCCAAATACCCCTAAATTTCCGGTATAATGTTTGCTTTCACCGGCTATAAATCCTCCTCCACTCATCACAGTATAATCCATGATTTCTGATTGTATAGTTGTTGTCGGATCAATCATAACCGGATAAATACGGTCTTTACTATTTAACCATTCTGTATCCGGTGCTATGGTAATTATGTATTCATCTTCCTTTTCCGTAAGCTCCATTTTTATTTCTTTTGAAACAGCACCTACGGCATCTTCCATTTTCGGTGCACTAATGACAGCAAAAGGAATTTTTGTATTTTCACTTATATCATTATGACTGACAGTATTATTTCTGACTGTATTACTACTGACTCCGTCAATGCATACTTCATCATCAAAGATGTCATTTTCTTCTTTATAAACATTGATATTATCACCATGTTTTTCTGCATAAATTCCATCTTTTTTTAACGTATAATAAAACGTATTCCGGCTGTCTTTTGTTAAGAGAATAATATCTTCCTTAACTCCTGCATTTGTAATGGTATATTGTATGTCTACATTTTCATACACATCATTGTATCGTATGGCATTTTCAGATACACTTTCTTTACTGAAATTTCCTTTGTCCGAATACATTTCCAATGTCGTATCTTCCATGGACATCTGCAATTGAAGTTCTTCATTATTTCCTTTTATAACTGTGTCAATATAACTTTCTGCATTGGTATAACTTTCTGTATGCTCTATCGCATTTTGGCTTATACTTTTTTCTGTTGTTTTATTTGCCTCGGTTTCTTTTATCAGTGTGTTATCAATAATCTTCTCTGTTCCGTCTTTTAAGTAAGTATTTGGATAAGTTGTAAAAACTGTTTTATATTGATTTTCTGATGTTTGATATGTTTTTTCAAAGCATCCGACATGCACAGGCTTATCTTTTTCAAAATCCTCTTCAAAAAAAGGATCTCGGCAGGCTTCTGTGTTTTTCATTTCATTTTCAACAAATTTATCTTCTGCTTCAGCTATTGTTTCCTGCTTAAACAGCTGCTCGTTTCCGGATAAGGAAATGGATTGCTTTTCCCCAAAATATTGTTCATACAATAATTCCTGTTTTTGTTTTGTATTCTCCTCAATTTTTTGTTTTTCCAGTTTTTCCCGATTTTTTGTAATGGCTTCTGACAGTTCGGTTGCAAATACATATCCGCTGTTATCAAAAACCATAATTGATATTAACAATAATGCTATAACACGTATAATTATTTTTCTTAATCGTATTTTCATTTTTCTTTCCTTTTTCATTTTATTTCTTTTGTTTTTTGTTAGGTAACAGCCTGTATAAGATGACTATCCCCAAAAAATCAATAACTCCGGATAGAATGTTTGCCGATATTTTTGCATTGTTCCAAATTACCTGATATAGAATCAGACTAATCAGTCGAATAATAATAAGCATTATAGAAAGTATTGTAATTTTTCTGATTTCTTCTTTTGTCTTTCTTTCACTAAAGTCTTTTGTTTTTATACGTGACAAAATAATTGTTATATAAAAACTTCCTGTTATAGTTCCAAAAAGATCCAGACACTGCTCAATCATTTTTTGTGATATTGTTTTTTTATTTAGGACAAACACCAAAAAACCGGCAAGAATACAGAATCCTATACCGGTTAATAAATCAATCAATACATACTTTTTAATTTTTTTCATTTTCTCTCCCACTCTCTTTTTATTTCGCTATGTTCATAGTTTTTAATTTCCTATGTCACAAAGTAAAATTATATCGAAAAAAAGAGAAAAAATCATATATATGTAAAAAATAGACAAGATATTGTAAAAAATAACCATTTTATTCTTCTTTTTTGAAATGTATGAATTGAAATGTATGAATTGAAATGTATGAATTGAAATGTAAGAGAATTAAAAAAGCTGCAAACCGTAAAGTTTACAGCCAATCGGGGTGACGTGATTCGAACACGCGACCTCTACGTCCCGAACGTAGCGCTCTACCAAGCTGAGCCACACCCCGGTATTATGTATGCCGTTTTTTCTCGGCACATATACTAATATACAATACAATAATTTTTCTTTCAACTTATTTTTTGCTTTTTAGTAAAAATTTTTTAAGAAAAAGTTCATTTACACTTGAAGTATTGGGAAGACTCTGCTACATTTTGTGTTGGACATAAGATATGAAAGGACTGATAACATGGAAACATATGAAATATTACGCGATTTGGCAATTATTCTTTTTTCCGCAAAACTATGTGGTATGATTGCCAGAAAATGTAAAGCACCGCAGGTAGCCGGACAGATTATTGCCGGATTAATTATCGGACCCTGTTTTCTAGGTCTGGTACAACAATCGGATTTTATTGCAAAAATGGCTGAAATCGGCGTTATTCTTGTCATGTTCTCCGCCGGACTGGAAACAGACCTCAAGGATTTAATTAAAACCGGACCTAAGGCTTTTGCCATTGCCTGCTTCGGCGTATTTATTCCTTTTATTTTCGGTTCCCTTTTATATTTTGCTTTTTACGGATTTGAAGGAGTGGGAACACCTTCCTTTTTTGTCGGTATGAGTATCGGTGCCATTATGACAGCAACCAGTGTCAGCATTACCGTGGCCGCCCTGCAGGAACTTGGAAAATTAAAAGGATTAGTCGGAACCACCATCTTAAGTTCTGCCATTATTGATGATGTCATCGGCATTATTGTTTTGACAGTTGTCATCGGTTTTAAGGATACCTCCGTAAAACCTTCCATGATTGTAATTAAAACGATATTGTTCTTTATCGTGGCCTTCGTTGGCGGATATTTTGCATACAAGGGATTCAAATGGTTAGATAACCGAAATCCACATACCCAAAGAATTCCGATTTTGGGATTTGTTTTGTGCTTTGCTCTTGCATACGTTGCGGAAAAATATTTCGGCATTGCTGACATTACCGGTGCATATGCGGCAGGTATTATCTTATGCAGCTTAAAAGATGCTGAATATATCAATACCAAAGCGCACATCAGCACCTATATGATTTTTGCTCCGATTTTCTTTGTGGGAATTGGTTTAAAAACAACTTTTTCGGCAATGAACGGCAAATTCCTGTTGTTTAGTCTCTGCTTTGTTATTGTTGCCCTTCTAACCAAGATCATTGGCTGCGGCTTTATGGCAAAGCTTTGTCGGTTCAACTGGTCCGACTCTTTAAAAATTGGTGTCGGAATGATGACACGTGGTGAAGTTGCATTGATTGTTGCCCAGAAATGTCTGTCAGTCGGAATGATTTCGTCCGAATACTTTACGGCTGTCATCTTACTCATTATCAGTTCTTCTGTTATGACACCGATTATTTTGAAGTTTCTATTCTCCAGAGATAAAGAAGAGGTAGCGGCATAAGCGAACAAAAAGGAATGCCCGGTTTCAAAACTCAGACTTCGTCTTCAGACAGTTGAAACCGGGCATTCCTTCTATCTATATATAATATATTTACAAATCGGATTTCCGATTGAAGAAAATTTTTCCTCATATTCAGTCATGATATTACCTTCATTTAAGACGGGATCACTGTGTAAATCATAGGTAATGACCTTTGCCTTCCAGCCGGCTAATTCTAACTGTTCAACCGCGAAATCAAATAGATCTCTATTATCGGTTTTAAACTCAATAAATCCATCCTTTTTTAAAATTTCATCATATCTTTGCAAAAATTCTTTGGAAGGAAGACGTCTTTTTGCATGCCGGTCTTTGGGCCAGGGATCGGAAAAATTCAAATAGATTTTATCCACTTCGCCTTGTTCAAAAACCTCGGTAATTTCTTCTGCATCCATGCGGATAAACTTTAAATTCGGCAATTCATTCTGCTCCATTTTCTGTATGGCACGTAACAATACACTGGAATATTTTTCAATCCCGATAAAATTGATATCCGGATTTTGTTCTGCCAAAGCCATGATAAAACGCCCTTTTCCCATCCCGATTTCAATCTGCAAGGGCTGATCTTTTTCAAAAAAGCTTTTGATTTTTCCCTTCTGCTCTGTAACATTCTGAATGACATATTTTGAATCGGCTATTACTTCTCTGGAACCGCTAATATTACGAAGACGCATGCTTTTCTCCTTTTTTCGCTTTGTTTTTCAATTGTTTTATTGTATCATAATTGTAGTTGTTTTCAAAGGAGATCATACATGCATCAAAACTTAATCAAAAAAGCATTGCCCCTTTGTCTGTCTGTCGCAATTGCTTTTTCCGGTTTTTTTACAAATGCAAACACTGTTTATGCAGAACCTGCTACTGATTCCGAATCATCCGGTGAAATAGATCCTCATGATTATTATGCCTTAGCTGAGGCAAGAAAATCTCTTCCCATTCAGAGTAATGAAATTGCAAACTGGCCGCAGGGACCGCAGATTGGTGCTGAAGGTGCTATTTTAATGGAAGCCAATACCGGTACGGTTTTATATGCAAAAAATATAGATGAAAAGCTTTATCCTGCCAGTACCACAAAAATCATGACCGCCCTTCTTGCAATCGAGAATTCTCAGATGGATGAAATGGTTACTTTTTCACATGATGCGGTTTTTTCCATAGAAAGAGGTTCCTCCAACATGGGAATGGACGAAGGTCAGTCTATTCCGATGGAACAGGCTCTTTATGGCATTTTGGTTTATTCTGCAAATGAGGTATGTAATGCTGTTGGCGAGCATATTGCCGGTGACATGAATTCTTATGTTGAAATGATGAATCAAAAGGCTGCAGAGCTTGGCTGTACCAATACACATTTTGTTACAACAAACGGCCTTCATGATGAAAACCACTATACAACTCCCAGAGATCTTGCTACAATCGCCCGTGCTTTTTTTGCAAATCCCACGCTTTCAAAAATGGCCGGTACCGCATATTATCACGTTCCGCAGTCTCCGACGCAGCCGGATGATGATGTAGATTTATACACACACAATTTATTGACAAAAAAGACTTATGAATATGACGGATATATCGGTGGAAAAACGGGATATACCACAGTGGCAAGACAGACGCTTGTCTCCTGTGCAGAACGTGACGGTATAAAATTAATCTGCGTAATTATGAAAGAAGAATCCCCGAATCAGTTTTTAGATACGATTGCCTTGTTCGATTATGGATTTAACAACTTTGAAAAAGTTGTCATTGCAGATAACGAAACCAATTATTCCGTAAATGAATCTTCTCTGTTTGAAAGTGATCATGATATCTTTTTTAGCAGTAATCCTATCATGGAAATTGACCCGAATGCTTATATTATTATGCCAAAAACTGTTGCCTTTGATGGTCTGACATCTTCCTTATCCTATGAAAACGCACAGGAATCCGAAGCGATACTCGCTACCATAGATTATGAATATCAGGGCATCTACTTAGGCTCTGCCGATGTTACCATTACACAAACAACTCCCTCGGATAGCTTTTTATCAGAAATGGGAAAAAATAACGATAGTGAAACTCAGCAAAACAGTGACAATATACTTTTTATCAATGTTATTCATATTCTCATTGCTGTTGTTGTAGCATTTTTACTCGTCCTTGGCATCATTGGGGCTATCACTTTTGTCCGTAATTACAGTTTTTCATCCCGTAGAAGAAGAGGAGCAACCATAAAAATAAAACGTCCGAAAAAAAGCAGACGAAAAAGACGCCGAAACAACGGTCTTCATGATTCCTGGTAATCACTTGAAGAATACGTTATTTTAGCGTCTATGCCTCCGGTATATTCGAAATCAGATTTTTCCGATATTTTTCCATCAGAATATCTTTTTCCTCATCCGAAATTTTTTTCATGGTTTTTACCACATATATTTTTCCGGATTCTGATTTTCGGATACGGTTTTTACATTTAATAAAACCATGCTTTTTACACATCGAAACACAATAATAATGTTTACTGTTATTACTAAACCATGGAATTATTTCTGTGGTTTTTCTTTTACAAAGATAACATCCGCAATAAGAGATTTCTTCATCATGCATTGCTTCTGATTTTGAACCAAATCCCCGGGAAATATATTTGTAATAGCTGTCAAAAGCAATATGTACTTCTTCTTTTTTGCTTTCGGGAATACAATACGTATCAAACGATAGCTTTTTGCGGTTCTTTCTCTTAATTAAACGTAAGACTTTCGCTGTATAATATGCATCGGAAAATGCTCTGTGAAAAGAAATGTCTTTTTTGATTTTAAAATAATCAACCGCATATTCCAGAGTATGCTGATATTTTTTGCCTTCTGTCTGAAGTGCAAATATTTTTTGAACATCAATATAGCAAATAGGTCCTTTTGATAGCGGTTTTAAACCGAAATATTTCATATTTCTCTGAAGCTCCAGCAAATCCAAAGAACCCCAGGTACAAAAAATATAATTGGATCCGCAAAATTCCAAAAAGGAATCCATTACTTCTTTAAAAGAACGGGCATTTTTTAGCTCCGATTCTTCAATATGTATAATATTACCAATAATGTGATTGATATTTTTGTACACTCTCGGTTTAATCAGTTCACTAAATCTTCCGATTTCTTTAAAACAGCTATTTAATTTTACCGCCCCTATTTCAATGATTTCAAAGGGGAGACTTTTATTGGAATAAATCTTTCCGGAGGGCGATTGATTCCATTCTAAATCCAAAACAATGTAATTCATTTTATTCTTTCTCATCGGAATTTATAATCATAAATATCATTATTTCTATTATAACGTGTACAAAGCCGAATGTCGATGTTTTCAGCACGGATCATATTTACGAAAAAACGACTGTCTTCATTTTTTTATGATTTCAGCAAGCGTTTCAAACAATTTTTTTATTTCTACCGGCTTGGATACAAAACCATTCATCCCTTTTTCCAATGCCTTTCTCCGGTCTTCCTCAAATGCATTGGCAGTCATGGCAATAATGGGAATGCCTGCTTTTTCCGTGTCATTCAACATACGAATTTTCTCTGTAGCCATATATCCGTCCAGATTGGGCATCTGAATGTCCATTAAAATAACATCATAATAATGAGATTCTTCTCTACAGAGCATGGAAACACACTCTACACCATCTGCTGCACGTTCCACTAAAAGCCCTGCTTCTCCCAAAATTTCTATGGCAATTTCTGCATTCAAATCATTATCCTCTGCGAGCAGAATTCTTTTACCGCGAAGCATATCAGTAAAATCTTCAAGATAGGCGCTTTCTTTAAATCTATTTGGTAATGTCACGCTCTCAAAAGGAATTCTTATTGTAACCTTTGTTCCTATTCCCAGTTCACTTTCTATCTCAATCGTGCCACCCATAATATCCAATAGTTTTTTGGTAATGCCCATACCCAAACCGGTTCCCTGAATCTCATAGGTTGCTTTGTTTCTTTCCCTCTCAAAACTGTCATATATATTAGGTAAAAATTCCTTGGACATTCCAACACCGGTATCCTGCACAACAATCATTAAATCATATTGTTTGTTCTGCTTTTCTATAATGGTGGCAAAAGCATCTATTTTACCGCCGGAACCGGTATATTTTATGGCATTACTAACCACGTTGGAAAGAATCTCTTCCACACGGACATGGTCAATATTTGCACTAATTTCATCAAAATCAATGGAATACCGGTATTCTACATGGCGGTTTTTGGCCTCATCCTCAAAACGACTAAATCCACTTTGGATAACGCCTACAAGCTCTGCCGGCTCATAATCAAGTGTCAGTTTTCCTTTTTCAATCCGTGCCATCTCCAATACACTGTTCAACAATTTCAGCATATAGTCACCGGAAGCTCTGATTTTCTTTAAATAGTCCTCTAAATTATCTTTATTATCAATATTCTGAAGAGCTAACTCCGTAAATCCCATAATTGCATTCATAGGTGTGCGGATATCATGCGACATATTAAATAGAAAAGTCGACTTCGCTCGATTGGCAGATTCTGCAGCATCCTTTGCTTTTGCAAGATCTTTGCTGAGTTTAATCTCATCATCAATACAACGGGCCATGGAAATCTCATGCATATCCCCATCTTCACCGGCTACAAATATTACCCGGGTATCCATCCAGTGAATGAGCCCGTCATCACCAATTTGACGGTGCTTAAGCTGTAATTCTTTTTCACCTCTCCGAAAAGCATCAATCTGGTTCTGCCTGCAGAAAAGCTTAAAAAAAGCTTCTGCCTCTTCCTTATCCGGAAGGGTAGAAACACCCACCTCAATAAAATCATCCAAAGTCCCATCAATAGCCGCAGTCTTGTTAACAAAACTGCTATAGGAAATAATCCGGTATGTATTCCGGGTTAAATTTACCTCCGCTACCAGAGGATATACCGTTCCGACTGCAGCAGCAACCATTTGCAAACGGGTTCGCAGTTCTTTTTCATGCCGGACTGTTTCATCTACACTTCGGGTTCCCACTACAGCCACACGACTGCCATCATTTTTTCTGACAAAAGAAACCTTGGCTTCCAGATAGCGAAGTCCATCCTTTCGTTTTCTATGATAGTTTACGGAAAATCCACCTTCTGCTTTTTCAAGATTTTCTACAGATAAAGCCTTTCTTAAAGTTTCTCCGGTATCTTCTGATACTAAATCCGTACAATATTGCGCAAGTCCTTCTGACCAGCAGAAACCAAATCTTCCGAAATATTCTGCAATTTCTCTTCCGTCTTCATGTTCATGACGAAATACCGTGACATAATCATTTTGATAATCTACCAGCAAAACAGAATAATAGACATCGCCCAAGCCTTGGATAATAGCTTCGCGCTCCTGGATACGTGCTGTTATCTTTGCATTTCCCTTGTATTCTTCTGTAACATCAGCACTATATAAAAGAATTCGATTCCCTTCACATCCGATGTCTTGTAACGGTGTCCATGTGCAACGCAACCAGATTCCATCAATAATGGGATAATCCTGACTTACTTTCTTATTTTCCTTAAGCTTTGCTGTTAAATAGGACAGATCAGAAAAACGCAGACCCTCTTCGCATTCTTCCAAAAGAAATGGTTTCATCCATGTGCGAAAGAACTCTTCGTACGAATGACGTGCATTCATGGTCGTTTTTCCTGTCAAATCTTTTAATACGGTATAAGAATTATCTTTCAAATCAATGATTCCCGCTGTTAAAAGGTTATCCACCAAACTACTGAGAATATCCACAGACTGTTGGTATGCTTTTGCAAGATCATTTCTAATTTCATCATCTTCTGTATCATCTGACAAATTATGATGATTTATGTTGGTATTTGTTGTTAAATCACTCATTGCAATAAATCTCCTTTTAACCATGTAGGAATATTGCTTTTTTTATCTCAAATATATTAATTTAACAACACACTTTTTGCAAATTTATCAAAATATGTGTTGTTAAAATTATATATAATTACCCAATGTATGTTCTTAATATTTCTTTTATCTTATCCGGCAGTATCGGTTTTTCAAGATAATCTGTAAATCCCATACAAAGAT
>JAEDFR010000006.1 GCA_016297945.1 Lachnospiraceae bacterium
ACTTTTTCATGCGAGCATGAAAAGTATGACCTTTTGACCCTGGTATCATATAATATTTTTTTAGAACTTATATAAATATTTTAAATTTGGAAATCTTGCACGAATGTGCATGGAATAAGTTTAGAATAGTTACTTCCCCTTAATTAAATAAGAGAAAGTAACTAAATAATTTAAATAGAAACAAATATATATATCACAATTTTAAACCGTTCTTAATTTCTTTCGCTGAGCAGCTTCGCTCTCAGACATGTATTTTACACCGGTTCCCAAAGCATCGTATACACTCTGGATACGCTTATTTAACATATCCATTGCATGTACCTCAAGACTGGCTTTTTGGTCGCTGCCCCACATCTCATGAGATAGAGTGACGTGTCTTTCAATCACACATGCGCCCAGTACTGCTGCCGCAATGGTCGGTTCCATATTAGCCTCATGTCCACTATAGCCCACCAGACAGTCAAAACGCTTGCGAAGCGTCTCGATCATGCGAAGATTCAAATCCTTAGTAGGAGCCGGGTACGCACTGTTGGTATGAAGTAAAATATAATCGCCATGTCCGTATTTTTCCAGTACTTCAACTGCATGGTCAATTTCTTCCATTGTTGTCATTCCGGTTGATAAAATAACCGGTTTGCCGGATTTGGCAGCCTCGCTGATCATCTCATCCCTGCCGTTGGAAGCGCTTGCCACTTTAATATAGGGGATATCGTAATTTAATAAAAATTCCAAGCTCGGCATATCCCAGGGCGATGCACTCCAGGTCATCCCCTTATCTTTACAATAAGCATCAATAATATCGTATTCGGGCTTTTCAAATTCCACACGATATTTGTATTCCAGATAGGTCATGGTACCCCAGGGGGTTTCTCTCGGAACACTCTTTTGTGCTTCCGGAACCGCAAGCTCCGGATTTCTCTTTTGGAATTTTACATTGTTCCAGCCTGTCGCATTTGCCGCATCAATTAATTTCTTGGCAATATTTATATCGCCATTGTGATTGATACCGATTTCTGCAATCATGTACGGACGACTGGTTTCATTAACCACATAATCGCCGATTTTTATTTCTTTATTTGCCATTTTAAATGTCCTTTTTCTATTTTTTAATTCATTTTACTGCCTCATCCGGAAAATATGCATCATCATATAAAGCCGAATGAGATACTGTATCTATTATATTCAAACAATTGTTTTTTTTCAATATGTTTCGTGGGGACGGTTCTTTTGTCTAAGCAAATATTTTTGACAACTGCATTATCAAGATACGCTTTTGAAAGCTTTCCGGTACCTCTTTTAACTTTTCTTTTAGCAGCTCAAGATTAAGGGCTATATCTGTATCTTCTTTCAAATAATTGTAATTCATTTGAAATGAGGGGCTAAAGGCTTTTGCATACAGTTTTCGAATTTTCGCTTGGATTTCACTATCCGACATATCTTCTTCATACGTTTCTCCCACAAAGAGCGATTTTCCATTGTCGAAAATCGGTGCCTCACGGTAATTTTCACCATCAAAAATAATACCCATGTTATTAAAATGTCGATCCGTATTGAGAATAATTCGATCCAGATAAAAAGTATTGGCAAGGTAACAGCGAATATCCAAATCCGTAACTTCTTTCACGAATTTTATGACATACTCAATCGCGTCATCATAATCCATGCGAGATGTAACTGCAGCCAGATCTTTGCCATAAATATTAAAATACAATCTGTAAAAAGTGACAAATTCTTCCTTTTGTGAAGCATCTAAAAAATCTGTTGAAAAGCAACCTTTTGATTGATTCAATTCGCATTTTTCATATAAGACGTAAGTCTTTTTTTCGAGATTTGTACATGATAATAAAAGGGAAGAAAGATATTCTGCCTCTGCTTCTCCGCCATAATAATCAGACTTATACCAGATCCCCTCTTTATAGAATTTGTCCTGCACTCCATCACTTGAACTTTTATCTCTTACCAGATATTTATCATCAATGATTATTTCTTTTAATATCTTCATAATTAATCAACTCTCCCGGATAACGAAACCAAATGTGATCCTGATACATTTTACCATGTGTAATTCGGCATATTTCATAGGGATTAAATTCTGACAAACCAAGCTTCTCCATGATTACGGGAAGATCATGGCGTTTTTCACTCCAGCAGCGATTTTTCAATATTTCGCCCAACTCGTATCTGGTCATTCTGTCTTTATAAAAAATCTGCTTTACCGGATGCAATATATGTCTTTCAATATAAACATTCTGTCCCAAAACCCTGACACTGGCTGTTTTTTCATTTTTCCAATAACTTTCAAAAAATAGCTCACTCTGTTCCAAAAAACGAATTTTATCAATTGCTTCTGCTATATACAAAGGAGGTATTGAACCATTCCGCTCCCATTTTTGAATTGTCCGAACCGGAATATCATATTTTTCTGCGAATTCCTTTTGTGTCATGCCATGTTCCATTCTAAGCTCTTTTATCGTTTTCAATTCATCAATCACCCTTTTATTTTGATATCACAGTATACTGTATGTTCCAAAAGTATAATTTACAACGCAATAAAATTATACTCTAATAGAGTACTTTCAGCAAGTCTTTTATTGCGACCTCTCTTGTGCCATAAGAACCGCCTACATGAAAAAAAGATTTGGAATAAAACCGCGCCTTTTCCAAATCTTTTTTGCTCTCTCTTCTTTTTTTCACGTTCACCATCTAGGAAGCCAATGTTTCCGTTCTCAAGTCCAATCGTATTTTATCTGCAATTCTTGCAATGTATTCACTGTTTGTCGGTCTGTTTTTTCCTTCTGCGCTGGAATATCCAAATAATTCCTCCATCGTATCCGTATTTCCTCTGCTCCAGGATACTTCAATTGCATTACGAATGGCTCTCTCTACTTTCTGAGAAGTTGTTCTATATGTTTTTGCAATTTCCGGATACAATAGTTTTGTTACACTGCTGACAACTTCCATATCCTGTTCTGATAAAAGAATTGCCTCGCGTATGTAGTGATAACCTTTCAAATGTGCCGGCACGCCAAGATCCAACATGATTTTTGTAATGTACCGTTCTAATCCGATTTTTTGTTTTGTTTCTTCTACCATTATCATAATATCTCCCCTTTTCATTTTAAAATGTTTTATTTTCTTTGTTTCTGTAAGAAAATGTTTTTGTCTGTTATACCCTGCGCGGTTATAGTATAAATATATATTTTTTGTAGAAAGAAATCTATTGGGGTCAAATGCAAAAACTGCCTAAAAATGAACAGTTTTTGCCAAATCGTCAAATTCTCTGTTTATTATTTTGCTTTTTCTTATTAAAAATGTTATTTTTCACAATCGCACAACATTTTTATTTCATTTTCTCAATTCTAATTGCGACTAAACGGCCCTATTTTCAAATTAATACTGTTTATTTTTATTTGTTAGTGTTAAAATAAGACAGTCGCAGAAAATAGTAATTGACTTTAATCTTTTGTAAAATAAGGAGAATAGCCATGAAAATTGCTGTTGTAGGAACAGGCTATGTCGGACTGGTTACGGGAACCTGTCTGGCTGATTATGGAAATGATGTCATCTGTGTGGATGTCATGGAAGAAAAAATCGAGAAGTTAAAAAAAGGAATCATTCCGATATATGAGCCCGGGCTTGAAGGCATGGTGCTGGAAAATTATCACGCCGACAGACTGGATTTTACCACGGATATCCAAAGTGCACTGCAAAAATCGGATATCTGCTTTATCGCCGTGGGTACCCCGATGGGCGAAGACGGCAGTGCAGATTTACAGTATGTTCTGGGAGTAGCCGAAAGCATCGGCAAATATATGGACCACCATGTATATGTCATTGACAAGTCAACGGTACCTGTTGGAACTGCTAAAAAAGTACGCGAAACGATTCAGAAAGAGCTGGATAAAAGACAGAGCACACTGACTTTTGACGTGATATCCAACCCTGAGTTTTTAAAAGAAGGAACGGCTGTGGAAGACTGTTCGAGACCTGACCGTATTGTCATCGGCACGGATAACGACCGGGCAGCAAAGATTATGCGTGAAATGTACCTTCCGCTTGTGAAAAATACGGAATCCTTTATCTTCATGGACATCGCGAGTGCTGAAATGACCAAATATACAGCCAACGCCATGCTGGCAACCAAGATTTCCTTTATGAATGAGATTTCCAATATCTGTGAACTGGTCGGTGCGGATGTCAATAAAGTCCGTATGGGAATCGGAAGCGACAGAAGAATTGGTTTCCAGTTTATTTATCCCGGCTGTGGTTACGGCGGAAGCTGTTTTCCCAAGGATGTACAGGCTTTAATCAAGACAAGCTCTGATTACGGATATGAAACCAGAATATTAAATGCCGTTGAAAATGTAAATGCAGACCAGAAGATGGTATTAGTCCGCAAGGTTGTCAAGAAATATGGGGAAGATTTAAGCGGTAAGACCTTTGCCGTATGGGGACTGGCTTTTAAGCCCAAAACAGATGACATGAGACAGGCTCCTGCCATTACCCTGATACAGGAACTGACAAAACGCGGTGCAAAAATAAAGGCATATGATCCGAAAGCGGTAAAAGAAGCAAAGGAATGTTACTTAAAAGGTAATGAAAATATAGAGTACTGTGAGAGCAAATATTCTGCACTGGTGGATGCAGATGCCATGATTCTGGTAACGGAGTGGAAAGAGTTCCGTGCTCCCGATTTTTATGAAATCAAACAGCGTTTAAAGAATCCGGTTATTTTCGACGGAAGAAACCAGTATGATGCAGAACGGCTGGAAGAGCAGGGATTCGAATATTATCAGATTGGTGTAGGAAAATAGATTAAAACGAAGAAAAAAGAGTAAATAGAGAAAGGTCAACAATTTCATGAGTAGAGTATTAGTAACAGGTGGAGCCGGTTTTTTAGGATCACATTTATGCGACCGGTTAATTGAAGCCGGGAATGAAGTCATATGTGTAGACAATCTTTTTACAGGCAGCAAGGATAATATCCGGCATCTGCTTGCACACCCAAAGTTTGAGTTTATTTGTCACGACATAACGAATCCCCTGGGTGATATTAAGGTGGATCAGATTTATAATCTGGCTTGTCCCGCCAGTCCGCCATATTATCAGTACGATCCGATTAAAACAGCCCAGACCAGCGTGTTTGGTGCCATGAATATGTTGGAACTCGCCAAAAAAGTTCGTGCGAGAATTTTACAGGCAAGTACCTCGGAAGTATATGGGGATCCTCTCATTCATCCCCAGCCGGAAAGCTACCGTGGAAATGTAAATACCATCGGCATCCGTTCCTGCTATGATGAAGGAAAACGAATGGCTGAGACACTGTTTTTTGATTATCACAGACAGCATGATGTTGATATCAAAGTGATACGAATCTTTAATACCTATGGTCCCAGAATGGATGCTAATGACGGACGTGTAGTTTCCAATTTTATTGTGCAGGCATTAAAAGGGGAAGACATCACCATCTACGGAGACGGTAAGCAGACCAGAAGCTTCTGCTATGTGGATGATCTGATTGAAGGCATGATCCGGATGATGAATTCAGAGAATTTTACCGGACCGGTAAATCTGGGAAATCCCGGCGAATTTACGATGTTAGAGCTGGCTCAGAAGGTTTTAGAACTGACCGGATCCCATTCCAAGCTGGTATATATGCCGCTGCCGGGCGATGATCCGACACAGAGAAAACCGGTCATTGCCCTTGCCAAGGAAAAACTGGACTGGGAACCCACGATTGCATTGGAAGAAGGCTTAAAGAAAACGATTGAATATTTTAAGGGAGTTTTAGATTAGCATAAGCGAACAAAAATAATGCCCGGTTTCAAAACTCAGACTTCGTCTTCAGACAGTTGAAACCGGGCAATATTTAAATCCGACTCAGTACAAACTGACATGCCCCGTCAATGGCAAGCACTTTCTTTCCGGCCGGAATAAAATAACTGTCTCCCGCTTTGAAGCGGCTTTTTTGTTTTTCTGTCTGAATTCTGCCTTTCCCCTCTAAAAATACAATGGCACTAAAGGACGTATCATCCAGAGAAATTTCCGCTTCCTTCTCAACTGTATACAGGGTTGCCGAAAAGTATTTACATTCGCCCAGGAGCTGTCTGGCATATCCCTTTCCTTCTTCCGGTTCTCCCGCCGGCTTACAGTCACATGGAAATACCGAAAAACTGAGATTATCCAATGCTTTTTCCAAATGGAGTTCTCTTTTGTTACCATTCTTATCCACACGATCATAGTCATATAACCGGTAAGTGGCATTTGAACTTTGCTGAATTTCCAGTATCAACAATCCTTCTAAAATCGCATGTACGGTTCCTGCTTTCACAAAAATGACATCGCCTTTTTTGACCGGTATTCTCTGAAGGACATCTGTCAATGTACCGTTTTCAATATGTGCACGACACTGCTCTGCGGTGATCTCTTCTTTAAATCCCACATACAATCCGGCATCCTCAGCCGCATCCATGACATACCACATTTCATTTTTTCCGTATTCGCCTTCCACGCTCATGGCGTATTCATCATCAGGATGCACCTGCACCGAAAGAGATTTCGTTGCATCAATCAGTTTAATCAAAAGCGGAAAACGATCAAACGGCTTGCATTTCCACCCCCAGGCTTCTTTTCCAATCTTTTCCAGATATTTCGGAAATGTCATTCCCTTCGCATTTCCTTCCGTAATAATTGACGGTCCGGCACTGTGTGCAGAAACTTCCCAGCTTTCTGCAATAATGTGATCTTTATTATCTTTATTTTTCTTTCCGTATTTCTCAAATAATCTGGTACCACCCCACAAATAATCCTTGTAAGCCGGTCCTAACTTTACAAAATCATCCATCGCACGAACCATGTCGCCGGTCTTTTGTCCCGCGCTGTCTCCGACGGACACTTCAATAAAAACCAAATCTTTTGCAAAAACATTTTTGATACAATGAAAACATCCAACCGGAATAAAAACATTATCTTCACGGCAGTATTCCCTGGTGATTCCATCCATGATAATCGTTGCATTTCCACTTACGATGGAGCAATGCTCACTTCTCTTTTCATGCTTATGCAGGGCAATCTCTTTACCTGGAAAGACCGTGACTTTACGTACCATATATCCTTCAGTCCTGTTTAATGTCTCTTTGATTCCCCATGTCGTATAAAAAATATCTCCCTCATCGAAAATATCTTTTTGTTCTTCATAATGTTGCTGCATCAATTCGCGAATGGCAGAGCTTTCTCCTTTTTTTGCAATATAGGTTGCGTCCTTTGCATTGACAACAACCAGATCTTCGCAGCCGTTCACAACCACAAGCCTGTTTTCTGTTTCATTCAGAACCGAGACATTCTTACTGTTTTCAATAATGGAAGGTCCCTGCAGAGACGGGGGTTCAAATTGTGCCAGCGATTCGGTATTTAACAGACGGGACCATGTAAATTGTGCTTTTACAACATTTACTTTTTTCCCTGCCCAGTTAGCAAAGACTACTTCTCCCACACTCAGTGAAGGAATCGTTGAAAGCCATGTTTTTGTAATTAAAAGCGCCCCCTGAGAAAGACGGACACGATCGGTTCCCAATTGACATTTTTTATATAAATCAGGGGCATTCTCTTTAATGGCTTCTAAATAGACGCCTGCCTTCATCATAAAGATACCGCTGTCTAAAAAAATTTCTTCTGAAGAATTTTCCGTTTCCTGTTTTTCTGTAATGTTTTCATCCGGGCAAAAATTAGGAACAAATTTTACGACCTGCTTGTCCCTGCATACAAAAGCACTATGTCCCTTTAGCGTGCCGCCTTCCGATGCATTTTTGACGTCGCATCCGATCACAACAACATTGTCATCCTTAAGCAATTCTTTTGCGGCAAGTATCGTACCATTGTAATCGCCATCATCAATCAAATGATCTGTAGATACTACCAAAACATCTTCCTCTTTATCAATGCACATTGCCGCAACAGCTACTGCCGGTGCCGTCTGTCTGCCCATCTCCTCTAAAAACAACTGGTATGACAATCCCTGAAAAGCCTGAATCTGTCCTTCCACAATATAGCGGTATTTTTCATTGGTTATGATATAGAAGTCATCACAAAAAGGAAGGTTTCTTACAACTGCTTCCTGAAAAAGTGACCTTCCTTCTCTGATATTAATAAATTGTTTTGGATAATTTTTACGGGACAGCGGCCACAAAGCATCGCCGCTGCCTCCTGCTAAAATAACACATTTCATACGTTTTTTGCGATTCGGATCTGTTAGCCAGATAGAATCATTCCTTATAAATATTGGTCTTTTCCCTGCTCTTTTAGTATTTCAACCACATTTTTTACATCCTGCGCACGGTCTTTGGGACAAATTAAAAGCGCATCTGCAGTCTGCACGATAATCATATCGGACAGCCCGATGGTTGCAATCATCTTGTCATTACCATATACAATACAATCTTTGGTATCTAACAGTAATTGTTCACCATATGCCACATTTCCATTCTCATCCGCATCTTTCATGATATTTAACATATCCAGACTTCCGATGTCGTTCCAGCCAAACTCACCGGAAATAACCAATACATTGTCCGCTCTTTCCATAATGCCGTAATCGATGGAAATTTTGGGAATCACCGGATATACTTCTTCAATTACTTTTTCCTCATCCTCTGTATTCATAGCATCTCCAATTTTTACCAGGCATGCATATACATCCGGAAGCAGTTTTTCCATATAGGATAAAATAGTCGAAGCTTTCCAGATGAACATACCGCTGTTCCATGAATATCCACCTTCTGCAAGGTATTTTTTTGCAGTTTCCAAATCCGGTTTTTCCACGAATTCTTCTACATGAGAATATGTTTTATGATTAGCATCTCCGATTTCGGTTACACTGCCTGCCTTTGCTTTGATATAGCCATAGCCGGTCGCCGGAAAGGACGGATTGATCCCAATGGTCACCAATGCATCTGTTTTTTCTGCGGTTTCGATTGCAGCATTAATAATCGATGTAAATTCTTTTTCATTTTTAATAAAATGATCTGACGGCACAATTACCATGACACCATCATTGTGTTTTTTTACAATCTCCATTGCAGCGTATCCGATACAGGCTGCTGTATTTCTGGCTGCAGGCTCTGAAAGAATATGCTCCGGATTCATTTTTCCGATTGTTTCTTCCTTCATCAGTTTTGCCTGAGTCACGTTAGTTACAATAAAAAGATTTTCCCGTTCAATGCTGTTGGCAAGTCGGTCTAAGGTCTCATTTACCATCAAATCTTTGCCGCTTAAATTTAATAACTGTTTGGGTCTTTCTTTTCTGCTCAACGGCCAAAAACGGGTTCCGCCGCCGCCTGCCATTACTACTCCGAATTTGTTCATTTGTTTTCCTCTATTCTTTCTTATTCTTTGTCAAATCGTTGTTTTTATTGATATGTCAGTAAACTCATCATTTTTGTTGCTTCTGTTTAAATTTACACCACTTTCATGTTATCTGCCGTTCATACGGGCATGATCCACATTTTCTTTAAACCAGTCGTAAGCAAGTTGTACTCCTTCTTCCAGTTCAACCTTATGTGTCCACCCTAACTCGTGAAGTTTTGTCACATCGGTCAATTTACGGGGAGTTCCGTCCGGCATAGCTGAATTCCATACAATTTCGCCCTCAAATCCAACTGTCTTTTTCACAAGTTCTGCCAGCTCTTTGATTGTCAGCTCTTTTCCGGTTCCGATATTCACATGCTGCTCGCCATCGTAATTTTCCAAAAGAAATACGCAGGCATCTGCCATATCATCCACATATAAAAACTCACGAAGCGGAGAACCCGTTCCCCATAATTCCACACTGGGAGCATTCTGCACCTTGGCTTCATGGAATTTGCGGATCATTGCAGGCAAAACATGCGATCCCTTTAAATCGTAGTTGTCATATGGTCCATATAAATTTGTGGGCATGCAGCTGATAAAATTATCTCCGTACTGACGCTTAAAATATTTACACATCTGCATTCCGGAAATCTTGGCAATGGCATAAGCCTCATTGGTCTGCTCAAGCGGTCCGGTTAACAGTGCATCTTCCACAATAGGCTGCGCCGCCATCTTAGGATAAATACAGGTGCTGCCTAAAAATAATAATTTCTTAACTTTATAATCATGGCAACACTTAATCACATTGCATTGAACCTGCATATTGTCCCATGCAAAGTCTGCAGGAGCTGTATTATTTGCATTTATTCCTCCTACCTTTGCCGCTGCAAGAACTACTACATCCGGTCTTTCTTCCTCAAAAAATTTCCTGACAGCTGCCTGATCGGTCAATTCCAGTTCCTGATGTGTTCTACCTATTATATTGGTATAGCCCTTGGACTTCAGATTGCGCACAATCGCACTTCCAACCAATCCTCTATGCCCGGCCACATAAATTTTGTCTGTTTTGTTCATGTTATCTAACCTTCCTTAATCTAAAATTCTTTTACTGAATTCTTTCCAAAATATTCTTTATATAACCATTGTGAATATTTTTTATTTATAATACCATTTCTTGATTAATTTACTTCTATATCAGGCAGAAAGCAATAGACAATTTTGCTATAAAATAGTAAAATATTGCTGTACCTTTTTTAGTAACACAATTGCCAGTTTTGGGAGTTTTTATGAAAAAAAATCATTCAAATCGTATCATTTCCACCCCTTCCTCCTATGCAAAAAACCATTATCTTTATGTCCAGGAGACCGGTACTTTACAGAGTCTGGAACCACATATCAGTCGTAGAGAACATTTACAGTCTCTTCTATTTTTTATTGTCACAAAGGGAAGCGGTTATTTAACGCTGCATGACAGACGTTTTCGAATTCAGGCAGGGGACTGTATTTTTATCAACTGTCTGGATGAATATTCGCATGAAAGCAGTATAAATGATCCATGGGAACTTAGCTGGGTACATTTTTATGGGAAAGATGCTGCTGAAATATATCGGCATTATACAGAACAAAACGGAAACGCAATTTTTCATCCCATGGATTCTTCTCCGTTTTTGACAACCTTACATAATGTATATGAAGAGTTAAGCGTAAAACATACATGTTTTGAGCAAAAATGTCATAAGTATCTGACTGATCTTATTACTCTGTGTTATATTGAAAACAGTGATACAACCAGAAATGCCCGCGAATCGAATTTTGATAAGGTGATTGCCGTCCGTGATTATCTGGATGAAAATTACAATCGGGATATTGATTTAGATTATTTAGAATCTGCTTTTTTTATCAGCAAATTTCATCTCTCAAGGGAGTTTAAAAAACTAACAGGGGTCACAATTATCAATTATCTGAATTCACGCCGCATCAGTGAAGCCAAAAAAATGCTCCGTTTTACAGAGCAATCCATTAGTTCCATTGCTATTTCCTGTGGCATTCCGGATGTAAACTATTTTACCAAGGTTTTTACGAAATACGAATCCATGACACCCAGCAGCTATCGGAAACTGTGGCACTAAATGAATGGAGATTGTTTTGCCATTACTCCTATTTCAGTTTATTTGTTGTAGAAAACAGATGACTTTGCTATAATATTTATGGGAATTTTATAAATTGCACTATTGTCTTCGTGCAGAGGGAGCATTCATCCGATGAATATTATTCTTGATATACTCAATAATCCGCTATTTGCCAGTGCCGCACTGGGCTGGTTTATTGCACAGTTTTTAAAAGTGATTATTTATCTAATCGTTAATAAGGAATTCCGTTTTGAACGATTTCTGGGAAATGGTGGAATGCCCAGTTCTCATTCGGCCACTGTATGTGCGTTAGCAACTGCTACCGGCCTTCATTATGGTTTTTCCGGTTTTGAGTTTCCGATGGTTGCTTTTTTCGCCATCATTGTGATGAATGATGCCATGGGTGTGCGTTTGGAAACCGGCAAGCAGGCCAAAATTATCAATGACATGCTGTTAATGTTTAAAGAGATGCCGCAGTGGAAGCCTTCCCATGCACATGAACATTTGAAAGAATTTGTCGGACATACCCCCATTCAAATTTTTGTCGGTGCGGTTTTGGGAATCAGCATTGCCATTATTTACAACAATATCATTCATTGACCTATTGCATGCGCCTAAAGTATTTCCGATATATTGCGTTATTACCAATCGCAGTATCGCAAGCAACGTTATTACATCAATAAAAGATATGCGAAAGAAGAAACCTTTTTATGCAAAGTAAACCATTCACAAAGACAGCTGTCATAAAAGCAGCTGTTTTTAGTCTGTTAATTATCATCATTACCTGTTACGAAGATGAACCGCTCAATTTTAAGGAGCCCGGACAACGCAAAGATTTCGACTATATGAAATGGTCAAAAGTCAAAATATCTGCTGTCCATGATATCTGCTCATTGGATTCTTCCCAGTCTGAACTCAGTTACTATCTTCCTTTTGTGCGGTATCATGACCGTTGGAAAGAACTGGGAAAGCTGGATTTTTCCTACACTCCCAGCAAACTGTATGGTTTTGCACCTCTCTATGGCAGTCTGCACGAAGAAGGAGTGGCAGATTTTGTTCCTTTGGAAAGCACAAGGAACTGCCTGCTTATCGTCTACTCGGCAATCAGGATTGTGCCAATCCACATGGTCGCACCAATTTCATTTTAAAATTAAATGAGTTGTTTCACCAGTATGCACAAGAACACGAAAGTTTTTATATCCACGATATCCTGTCATTATCTGCCGGATATGGTCTGGATGCATGGTCAGATCCATTTTACTGGCACATGTACAAGTATGCTTTAGCTGTTCCTGCCATTCCCACCTTTGCGCATAATCTTTCTCATATCATTAAGGCAATTTATGGCATGAACAAAAAAGCATTTGTCCTGGATTTGGACAATACACTCTGGGGCGGTATTGTCGGCGACGATGGCATGGAAAATCTGGAATTGGGTCAAGAAACATCCATCGGGCAGGCATATTGTGAATTTCAGTCCTACCTAAAAGCCCACAAAGACATGGGCGTATTATTAAATATCAGTTCCAAAATTGAAGAAGAAAATGCTTTTTTAGGACTATCACATCCGGACAGCATTTTGAAAAAAGATGATTTTATCGTTATCAAAGCTAACTGGGAGCCCAAAAGCATGAATACCGCTGCCATAGCAAAAGAATTGAACATTTTGGAAAACAGTCTGGTATTTGTGGATGATAATCCTGCAGAAAGAGAAATTATTAAAAAGCAACTTCCATCCGTTGCGGTTCCAGAAATCACCTCTGTGGACCAATACATTCGTCAAATAGACAAACACGGCTATTTTGAAGTTCTGAAATTATCCAAAGATGATTTAAATCGAAGTAATATGTATAAGGCAAACATGGAACGAACTGCTTCCATTCATTCTTTTGATAATTATGAAGACTACTTAAAATCTTTGGAGATGAAGGCTGTGATTGGACCATTTGAGTCCGTTTATTTATCGCGTATTTCGCAGTTAACAAACAAAAGTAATCAGTTTAACCTGACCACCCGCAGATATACGCAGGAAGAAATTGCCCGGGTTTTTGAAGATTCCACACGACTTACATTTTACGGAAAACTGGAAGATAAGTTCGGCGACAATGGTGTGGTAACAGTAGCCATTGGTCGTATGGAAGATACTATTTGTCATATGGAACTCTGGCTGATGAGTTGCCGTGTCTTAAAACGCGATGGTAAAAGATTTTTACGGCGATACTTTAGGATTTGAAAAAATTTCCGATGACGGTGAAAATTCTGTCTGGAGTTTTACGATTCCAAAGCATTATGAAAAGCGCAATTGTGTGATTGATGTTAATTAGAATTGCTGATTCGGAACTAAAAATATAGAACAATATAAGGAAGGAACCGCATATGATATTGAGGACTGGGACAGCCTGGAACATATCAATTTAATTGTGGCTGTGGAAAATTGTTTTGGCATCAAGTTCAACATGGACGAAGTAACCACCATGAAAAATGTTGGTTCCATGGTTGATTTGATTTTGAGTCGGATTTAATAAAAAACACCTCTCTTGTTATCTAGAGTATCTTATGGTCTAAAAACAAGAGAGATGTTTTTTTCTATGCAATCTTTTTAATCTTCATGATTAGTTTCTATGCAACTTGCACCAGAAGAACCGTCTCCTTGGTCATCTCCTTTGACAACATCAATCAGATACGGCGGTCGGTTTCTGGATGCATCCAGTGCCCGCCAGACGTATTCTCCCAAAATTCCCATCATTAACATCATGCATCCAAAAGAAAACAGCACAACGCACATCAGAGAAGCCCATCCTAAAATAGGCGTACCCACGGTGAATTTTTCAACCAATACACAAATCATCCAGATAACCGATGCTAAAAAAAACAGAACACCCATTGTGGACATGAAGCGGATTGGAAAATAAGAAAAACTGAGCATGGAATCCATCGCCAGTTTTATTTTTTTGGACAAAGTCCAACGTGACACGCCGACTTCACGGTCTTTTCGATGGAAATATACATGATCCGTCTGAAATCCTGCCCATAAAACCTGCAGGGTCAAAGAGGAATTCTTTTCGTCCAAAAGTTGTAAAACTTGAATAACCTGTCGGTCCAGCAAGTAACAGTCGCACCCTCCAACAGGCATCTTGTCATTAACCAGTTTATGAATAATATGATAATACATGCTGGCAAAAAACTTTTTAATCGGGTTTTCATCACGGGAAGCTCGTACTGCCAATACAACTTTGTTGCCCCTTTTCCAACTCTCGTACATATCCAGAATGATTTCACTGTCTTCCTGTAAATCCGCCTGCTTAGTCACAGCGCAATCCCCGGTACAAACTGACAACCCGGCCAAAAGTGCCGCATGCTCACCAAAATTCCGGGAAAGCTTTACACATTGTGTGTGACCATCCATCTCCCGAATCTGATTCATAATTTCCCATGAATTATCACCTGAGCCGTCATCCACAAATACCAGTTCATAATCCCCAATCTTTCCGAGAATCTTTTCTTTCATATCCTCATATAACAGCATCAGGGTATCTGAGTTATAATACACCGGAACAACGATTGAAATTCTACTCATATTGCTTTACTTCCTTTAAAAATTCTTCGTAATCACGAATATATTCTTCCCCGTCATAATGTTCACTGGCAAGTACCAGCAATACCGAATCCGGAGAAAAATCATACATATCTTTCCAAACCATCGTCTTAAGATATAATCCCATACGCGGCTTATTTAATTCAATAATTTCTGTCTCATAACCATTGTCCACTTTAACTTTGCTTGTCCCACTGACATTGATTAAGACAAACTCCGTCTTGCGATTTGCGTGCTGTCCGCGAATGACTTCATCGTCTGAACCGTACATGTAAAACACACGCTTAATGGCAAACGGCACATCCATGCCATCTCCCTCGGCAACCACCAGATTGCCTCGTTCATCGCCGTACTCTTTAAAATTGATGATTTCGTATAAATCGCTTAGTTTTTTCATAGATTCTCACTTTTATAAAAAATTATTCGTCATAGCGACTAAAATGCGTTAATTGCATCAATCACGTAATCCTGCTCTTCCCGCGTCATTCCATTATACATTGGAATTGACAGTACCTCATTTGCCAAAGTCTCAGTAATCGGAAAGTCACTTTCTTTAAAACCAAGATAGCGGTAAGCCTCTGCTAAATGCGGCGGTATCGGATAATGGATGATAGTTCCGATTTCTTTTTCGTTGAGATATGAAATCAGACGGTCTCTTTCTTTGCAGCGAATCACAAACTGATGATACACATGTGTCGCCTCATCAAGCAACTTAGGTAATGTAATCTTATCGTTGTGCAATTCCGCCAGATAGCGCGCGCCAATTGCCTGTTTCTCGGCAGTCAGCTCGTCCAAATGTGACAAACGCACCCGTAAAAGCCCTGCCTGTAATTCATCCAATCTGGAATTCGTGCCGACAACTTTATTGTAATATCTTTTTTCGCTACCGTAATTACGGTACATTTTCATATCTTTTGCAATATTCTCATCATTGGTCACAATGGCTCCGCCATCGCCAAATGCTCCGAGATTTTTGGACGGATAAAAAGAAAAACAACCAATATCCCCGAATGTTCCGGTCATTTGCCCCCTAAAGCAGGCTCCATGAGACTGTGCACAATCTTCCACCAGACGCAAATGATATTTTTCACACAAAGTTACAATCGGCTCCATGTCAGTCGCCTGTCCATATAAGTGTACGACCAGAACCGCTTTTGTCCTGTCTGTAATCTTTTCTTCTATTTTTGCCGGATTGATCTGATAATAATCGTCCGGTTCCACAAAAACAGGAGTTGCACCATTGATGGTAATGCCCATAACACTGGCAATATAGGTATTGCCCTGAACGATAACTTCATCACCCTCGCCGATACCAAGCACGCGGAATGCAAGCCAAAGTGCATCTAACCCACTCGCCAAACCGACACAGTACTTTGCACCGGTATACGCGGCAAATTCTTCCTCAAAAGAAGAAACTTCCTTTCCGAGTACATACCAACCGCTGCGCAATACTTCTAAGGCCTTATTTTCAAATTCATCCTGATACCGGAAAAATCCCCGGTCCATCCGGTTTGGCATAATCTTCATAATGCATCCTCACTTTGTTCTGCCAAAATATGGTAAATTTCTATCATGAAATACATTTCTTATATTCTTCATCATACACACAATTTGGTGTAATGTACCTAAAGTCACAATTTATTTTACCATTAGTGAAATAACTCGTCAAACAATACAGTCTTTTACGAAAATCACAATTGTTTTTCGCTTATTTTTCACGAAAATCAAAAATGTTTTGCATCAGTTTTTAACGAAAATCAAAATTGTTTCATTTCTGTTTTTAACGAAAATCAGAAAAGTTTATTTCTATGGAAAGCTCTTTTTCCTTGTGCTATACTTGAAACTATGAAAACAGTAAGCAAGAGCAAACAAATTATGATTAATATGGCGGCCAGCATGGTATCCACTCTGGTCAGCCTTGCGATTAGTTTTGTTTTATCGCCGATTATCATTGACAAACTGAATTTTGAAGCATATGGATTTTGGACTTTGGCCAATGACTTTGTCAGCTATGCCAATATTGCAGCCATGGCATTAAACTCCATGGCAGGTCGTTTTATTACGGTTAGTCTGACAAAGGGTGATTATGACAATGCCAACAAGTACTTCAATTCCACTATGTACGCCAATATAGCCATCGTGGCATTTATGTTCCTGCCATGCGTTTTTGTTGTGACATTTTTAGAGCATCTGGTCAATATTTCACCTGCGCTGATACCGGATGTGAAGATTTTATTTGCCCTGACCTTTTTAAACTTTATGGTCACCATTATCAGCACAACTTTTTCAACCGCAACGTTTGCGGCCAACCGTTTGGATTTACAGGCATTTAGGACGATCGAATCCCAACTGCTCCGTTCTGCTATATTAGTTATTACCTTTTTCTTTTTACCAATTCATGTAAGTTACATGGCTCTGGCATCTGTCATTGCAACCACTTACATGTTAATTTCGTATATTCATTATACAAAGAAGTTAATGCCACAAATCGAAATCAGTCGTAAGCATTTTTCCATGAAAAAGGTTATTGAAATTCTTTCTGCCGGAGTTTGGAATACCATCATGAGAGCCGGTCAGACTTTGACAAACGGACTGGATATTCTGATTACCAACCTTATGATTGGTGGCGAAGAGATGGGATATGTCAGCACATCTAAGACCATCGCTGTTGCAATCAATACGCTTTACGAAACTATCTCTGCAGTCTTTACCCCTTCGCTTACCATCAGTTATGCGAAAGAAAACAAAGAAGAATTATTGCAGGATTTGACTTCTGCCATGAAAATGACAGGGTTTTTTGCCAACATTCCGCTATGCTTTGTCATTGCATTTGGTATTCCGTTTTATACATTATGGCTTCCCCGGACTGACATGGCATCAGACCATTCTGTGATCATTATGATTTATCTGCTGACTGTGCTTACAATGTTTGGAACTATTGTCGGCGGTGTCATCAGCCCTTTGTTTAACGTCTATACCGTGGTTAACAAATTAAAATGGAATTCATTGATTACTCTGTACATGGGTATTGCCAATACCATTATCGTGTTCATTTTATTGAAGACTACAAATTTATATGTCTATGCAGTTGCCGGAACATCAACCGTCCTCGGCATTATTAAAAACCTTACGTTTACGCCCATGTATGCTGCACATTGTCTGAACGTTCCAAAGCGTTCCTTCTATCCGACCATTATTCGATACGTCGTTGTCAGCATTGCTATGTGTGCTGCTTTCTGGGGTCTGTATCTTGTGTTACCTGCAACTAACTGGATATGGCTCTTTATTGATATTGGCATCTGCGGTGTGACAGGCTCCGTCATCAATATATTATTCTTATTTGGTCAAAAAGAACGTGCCATGCTTTTGGATGTTGTAAAGAAGTATGTGAGAAAATAAACAGTATTATATTAAATGCATGATTGATAATAAGTCAAAACAGCAGTTTACTATAATGCAAATTATGATACAAGTTATGATGCAAATATAGATAGAACGAAATAGAAGACTAAATCTAACAAGGGATTTATTAAAAGAACAAATATAAAGGAAATATCATGGCTAAAATCTTAGGTGTTGCCAGCACGCCCTATCAGTTGCTGGTTTTCTTATTTATCAAAGATGCATATTTATCAGAGGATGAAGTCGATCTGATGATTACGGACAAAACCGCTTCCATGGAGGAACTCTATCAAAGCGGCCGTCTGGATCCTTATTTTCATAAAGTCTTTTTTGGCGATGGCAGAAAAATCAAAAATCCATATAAGAATGCTTTCGTTACTTTTTTTGAAAGCTTTATTTATAACCACACAACCGATATCATTCTGGATAAACCTTTGGGTTTTTATGACCAAATGTATTTTGCTTCTCCCGGTCTTCCGGATGAAATTGTAAAAGAAGTAGCAAAATCTTTGATCAGAAAAAACAAAAAACTGGTTTTTCATCGTTTTGAAGACGGTTTTGCAAGCTACACCAAAATGCCTGCTCACGTAATCAATACAGATTTGGGCATTAAAATGTACAAAACCCTCTGGCATTATGACGTGGAAAAAACGGAATGTGATATGTGGATGTTCGAGCCTGATATGGCAGAAAGAAATGTCACTTTCGAAAAGAAACAGATTGAAAAAACACCTGAACGTATCGAAAAAATCATTTCCATGGCAAAAGATATTTTTCAATTTCAGGTACAGGTTCCTGACGAGAAATATATCTTTTTGGGACAAGGCACTGAAAACGGAATGCAAAATTCCAAGACTTATCAGCGTTTGATTCGACAATTCCGGGATATTGCAGGTGATGACAATTTCATTTTAAAGCCACATCCCAGAGGAGAACATGACGATTTTCACGGCGAATTGAAAGTATATAAAGATAACTGCCCCTTTGAGTTAGCCATAGCTTCCGGAGAATTCGAAGATAAGACCCTGATTTCTTTTTATTCTACCGCTTGCGTTTCCGGTAAACTGTTATTTAAAAGCAAGTGTCGCATTATCTTTTTATATCCCCTTGCCGAAGATTCGTTTAATGAAAAATGTGACTACGAGGGCTATTTTTCTGCATTTTCATCGCTTTGTGACAATGTATTTATTGCCAGAAGCTGGGATGATGTCAAACGTCTTTGCCAAGACTAATTTTTATATCCGTTTTCCCTTTTCGGATTTGTGTTCCCGATATTTATAAAGCGAATTTTGAAAAGTATATTTTAATATAATGATACAACAAATAAAACTCTGTATTCAGATTTGAGTACAGAGTTTTTCTTTTTCAAAATAGCTTAGTCCGTTTGTGGGCTAAGCTATTTTTTGACTATTTTTTGAAATGTTTCTTATTCAATTGGTTTTTTCAGATAACAGTCTCCGGAAGTATCATTTTTATATGCACAGATATAGACAACACCGGCATATTCAAATGTTTCTCCCACTTCCAACACATCACGCTCAATCATAAAAATACAATCAGGCGCTTTTTGTGAAACATCGGAGGCATTTTCTTTCATCAGATGTCTTAATTTTGCCTCTGAATAATCCTTTCTCAACATAAGCCACAACGGATAATCGTATCCATCACCGGAAATAATCAGTCCGATATCTTCTGCCTGATCTTTTTGTGCCAATTCAATCATTTTCTCATAGCCGTCTTCTCTATGGTTGTATCTGAAATACTGATTGAGACGATTTTGACAACCACCTTTTACAAATTCTACGGCAGGCTGCAGATTATAGGACACAGAAGGAACTGCAAGCATTGTTGCCAAAACAATCAATATGCCCAATACCGCTACCGTGATTGGCTTTTTCCAACGTCTCATAAGACAATAAAGCATATCTACACTCATGATGACTGTCACTGCCAATGCAGGATACATCAATCTGGTTCCCCACGGCTGCCAACGAAGCAATGCCATAATAAATCCCAAAGACAACCATGCGGATACGGCAAAGCCAATTGATAATTCTTGCTTTATTTGGTTTCCTCTACTGGATATTTCCCGGTCTTTTCTTTGAGCCAATCTTTTGATAACGGTTGTCACTATCATTCCAATCAAAATCACACCGGCAATGACAGCAAGATATGCCACAAAAGCACTTGGTGTCTTATCATGGGAATACATATCTTCGCCCATATTCATATGATGCAGAAAATCAAATCCATGAAAAGCGATTGACTCATGATTGACTTCAACCTGTAATTTCTCTCCGGTTCCAATTGCAATCCGATAGATAAATCCATTTAATGGCCGATAGTAATTCTGCGTAATCAGCATAGAAAAGTTTTTCAGAATGTTCACAATAATATATTTAACATTTTTTGTGGCAACCATAATATTTCCGCTGGCTGTACTTGTCATTAAACTGCCACTGGAAAGATATGTACGCACTAATGTTTCCGAAACAGGTACAACAATACTGACAACCGCAATTCCCACGCTACTAATCAATTTTTTGAAATCATCTTTTTTCCCAAGCCGTACAACCAAGAGCCAGGGCATAAACATGATCATAGATGCACATACACTTGTTTTTGCAAGGTAAGCATATGCTACCAACAAACCCAGCATGACGATATCCAAAATCTGCTCTCCATCCAAAACAATTTTGTCATAGCATATTACATCCAGTAATTTGTATACAAAAAGAATAAAAATCAAAGCGGCAAACAAATCATTCTGCGTGGTAATACTCTGTGAAATTGTCAAAGGCATGAGCATAAAAATAAAAGCTCCAAAGAAAGCAAACACCCGGCTTGTTCCCAGCTTTTGTGCGCATTTATAAATAAAGTAAGCAGCCGCAAACATACAAAAATACTGGAAAAAATTCACAAAAGTATCATTATCGGACAATAACATCATATGCAAAAGATTGTATTCCGCAAGTACCGGAGAATACACCTGCCTGTCAATATTGGTAATATAATGAGCAACACTTTTATGGTCAATCCAGTATCCAATACGGGCCAGATGATATGTCATGGAATCATAATTGTATGGAACGGTAAAAATTGCTCCAAACAGCAAAATCAAAGATAAAATACCAAGAACAGCAAGCATAATCCAAATAAGTGCTTTTTCGGATTTGCTCTTTTCAGATTTGCTCTTTTCAGATTTGCTTTTTTCGGATAATAAATCACGGTCCTTTTTGCTTTTTCCATATAGAAAAGCAAATATGATGGTTATAACCAACCATGCCACAAAATCTACGGCACGTGTCATAATATGCAGAACACTCAAAGCATTAGTCAGAATCAAAACAATCGCTTCAAACAATACAATTGTCCGAAACCAAACTTCTGCACGCTGCATTTTCCCATAACCGGCATTTACTTTGCAACTTACATATTGAAAAATCATATAAAAAGAAATGATGAATACTATAATCATTTTCGTTTCCTCAAGTTTGAATTATTATTTTGGCCATATATTCGGGCCATTTTCTCATGATTTGCGAATTCCCACAAATCATACTTTTGTTTAAGCACAAATAGTATGATCTTTTAATCTTGTATCTTTTTTAATTATATAGTGGTAAAAATTTTTGTCAATTTGTTCTCTCAGTTGGGATGCGCACCTTTTTTCTTGCCAGTTTCGCTTCCCGGGACATACTTTTTCCCTTGCTTGCTCTCTCTGGTATGCCCTTTTTCTTTTTCGCATGCTTTTTTGCCTCTCAGAGCATACTTCTTCCTTTGCATGCTCTCTCCGGTATGCCTTTTTTTCTTTTTTGCATGTCTTTTTCGCTTCTCGGGGCATACTTTTTCTCTTGCTTCTACTCTCTGGTATGCCTTTTTTTCCTTTTCGCATGCCTTTTCCGCTTCCCGGGGCATACTTTTTCTCTTACTTCTACTCTCTGGTATGCCTTTCTTTCTTTTTCACATGTTTTTGGGGCTTCTCGGGGCATACTTTTTCCTTTACATTCTCTTTTAGGTATGTCTTTTCAGAATTCCGCATGGTTAATAGACTTATTTACACCCACCAAGAGCATACAACTATCATCAATTTTACATGGTAGATTTCAATTTCAATCTAATGTATAATATTTCAAGAGAATAACTCATTTTATATAGTATTTGGAGTCATATTTAATAAAAAAGAGAGCGTTGATCGTATACTCTCACTGTCTCCCAAAAAGGAAAGCAAAACGCAAATTTAAAAGGAACAAAGATGACCAACATAATCAAAACTGATAATACTAATATCACTGGCGAAACTAACCAAACTGGCAAACCAAACAAAACTGACAAACCAAACACCAACAATCGCATATTCGGACGCAAACGTATCCTAATCATTGGCTTTCTTTCGCTTGTCTGGTGGGCGCTTACTTTTATCACGGACAAAAAAATATTTACCGATGACCCTCTCAATATGAGTAGCCTCCCTATCGATACGGATGCTGTTTTTTTGATGCAGATTCTCTCCAAAATGGTATTGCTTGGAACGATTGTCGGAATTCTCTGTTTTATCTCTTATGGCATCCGTCATCGCAAGCTATTATTTGCTTTTGGCTTTTATTTTGTCATATATCTGGGAATTCTTCTTCTGAATTATCCCGGCTATTTCATGAGCGACGACACCATTATTTTTGGTTATGCAACCCGCTATTATCCCGTCTATTGGCATAATTACCTGACCAGCATCTATTATATGACCGGACTTTCTTTATTTCCGGCTTCCACCGGTCCTATCATTTTAAATGATCTGATTCTGGCCATGGTTTTTTCCTATATTTTCTTTGAAACCGACCAGCTATATACTTCAAAAGTAAAATATATCATTGCTGCCGCCGGTCTTTTTCCCTTTGCACTTTTATCTGCGTCCATGTGTTTTCGACCGGTATTGTATGCACCGTTTTTTCTGTTTTTCTTTGCTTTTCTATTCTTTGAAAAACAGAAAAAAGCTTCTTTTAGCATATCAAAAAGCATTATGCTTTCTCTCTTAACCGCTTTGCTTTGTTTCTGGCGCAGCGAAGGGATTGTTCTTATTTTATTCTGTTTTGTCTTGATTCCTACCGTCTATGGATTGCCGAAAAAAACAGGTCAAACTGACCAAGCTGTCCGTTTTCAATGGAAACAGGCACTCTGTTTTTTACTGGTATTTATCATCACGTTTTCTTTGATAAAAATCCCCCAGACGGATGGAGAAAAAAAATATTACGGAAGTGACTATCTGATTATTTCCACCATCCGTCCTCTTTCCCTGATTATTCACAGGGAACAGACCTATCCGGGCGCCAAGGAAGATCTTGCAAATATCGATGCTGTCATTGACCTGGATTATATCAGTTACGAAACACTTTCATGCAGTTCCTATAACCGCTATAATTCTGATCACAACAGCGGACATTTTACGGAAACCGGGGCTGATGCAGATACACAGAAAGCTTTTTTAAAAAGTGCCGTGAGACTGATTTGGAACAATCTGGATTTGTACATTGCAGAACGTCTGCAGCTGTTAGCAGTGACAAACGGTTATTACGATTACAATCCGGCTATGGTAATGAATTTGAAGCCGGTTACTACATCTGAGTTTTTATCCTTTCAGGCAGATCGGGAATATGGTAAAGAACTGGTAAATGGAAATGCAAGATGGCATTATGAAAGCAATCAAAATATTTTGTTGTTTTTGTTTGATCACGGTGGTGAAGCTTATCTGATCATTTTGTTCTTCGCCGGTATTTTTATTCTATATACATTAGCAGAGAAAAAACTATTCTATTTCTTTGCGTTTGCTTCCCTGATAGCAAGAGAAGCAGTCATTTTTCTGACTGCTCCCGCTTCTTTTATCCAATATAATTATCCGATGATGTTTGTTACGGTATTTCTGCTTCTTGTGATGTTTGTTTCTTCCTGCGAGAACGGATTTTTCCGAAGCATAAAAGATCAGTTATCCAAAGTTGTTTCAAAGCAGAAATAAAGACAGCTGTCAAAATGCTCATGAGCACAAATGATGCCAGTATCCACAAGACGGTATCCGGATGAAAAAGCTTCAGATTTTTATCAGAAAGTCCCAGAATTCTTGCAAAACGGAAATGCAGCACATAAATTTCCAGCGTATATTGTCCAATATAAGCTAATGCTCTCTGTAACCAGCCTTTACAAAAATGCGCTACTCCATAAAAACAAACATAAACACCCAAAAAAGAAGCAAGCATCTGAGCCATAAGTGTGGTTGTGTCAGTTACCACAACCATATCATAAGCACAGACCAGATAAATGAAAATAAATGCGCATATCATACACAGAATGTTACTGATTACATATTTATTGGGGTCTAATTTTTTTTCCTGAATTATATCATCATTTTCTGTTAAAATCTCTTTTTTTATTTCATTCTTCTCAGTAATATAAGCCCCTTGTTCAGATACTAATTCATCATCTGCCTCTCGATTTTTCCTTTTTCGCAAATACGGAATAACGTCATAAGATACCAGATAAGCTGCAACAAAAAACGGCAGATAGCGTACTGTCAGGCTGGGGCTCAGAAAAGTGTTGCCGCCTCGTGCCTGTAAAAAGAAAACGGCATAGCAGATAAAAATAAGCATACAATACGCAAGAAACCTTATTGCTTTTATCCTGCTGCTCATCGTGCCAACCGCACGACAATCCATATTATCTGCCGGTTTTACACCCCCACATCTTATCGTGTATGCTGCGTAATCAGCAAGATATGCTGCCACTGTATGGACAAGCGTAATAATCCAAAGTGTTGCCAAAAACCAAAGTCCGTAATCCAGATGAAATAACTCAGTTTTCAGTTCCTGCAGGCAATGCGGAAACGAAACAATTATCATCCATGTAAAAAAGGGAACCAGATACGTTAAACTTCTCTTACCAAAAGTTCGGATCCTTTTTTTTAAATCAGGTTTCTGCCCTGATGTACTCTGATGTAGTCCCGCAAGATATCCGCTCACTGCCATAAATAACGGCATCTGTACCGCTGCAATGGCATCATACAAATAAGGGTCTGCTAACCCATTTAACACAATACAATGACCCAGCATGACCAGAAGTATGGCAAATCCCTTAACGGCATCCAAAGAAATATCCCTATCTTTTTTTGTAATTTTTGTATTTGCTCTGACATTTTCTGCCGCGTTTTTCATCTACTCTTCCTCCCGGTCATTAAATCGAATGACAAACCCGCTAACCGGTCCTCAATCATTGGTCCGGACCTCTATCTTAAACCGTTCTTTTACCAAATCCATGATTACACAAGCTGTAATCGAAACAACAATTGCGACCAATTTCTCTGTTGCAAAAAACATCTGTAAAATCCGGTCATCCTGTTGCGTTAGCCATGGCATCAGAAAATTGTCCAAAAATCCGAGAACAATCATCGTCATTACCAGTATAAAATAGTGATAGCATAAAATAGTAAGTGTATGCTTACCAAGTCCTGCCAGACATGCACACAGTTTCTTTGCCTTTTTTTCCAGTAAGTTCATGATAACCATCAATAAAACAGAAGAGCTGATTGCTGCCATACACATCAGGGTAATACTCTTTCCCGCATCACTCAAAGATAAATTGAAGGAACCATTGAGCAGTCCTGAAACAATGCAAACAACAAAAAGGAATACAATTATAGCACGCTTTGCAATCGGTTGGATTACGAAGCCCTCTCCTGTCTCTTTTTTCTGAATAATTTCCTGATCGTCTCCAAAAAAATCCATTTTTTTCAACAGATTTCCCGAAAGCATCATCAAAAGAAAATATGGCATGATATCCAGGCACCAAGGTAAAAGAACCGGCACAAAGTAATGATAGCCGGTTGCAAGAAGTGCATAAATCACAACGATCAGCACAACTTTTTTTTCATTTCCTTTGCATAAACGGTAAAACCCTTCCAACATGATCAATGCGACAAATAATGCCGGCAAAAACCAAGTTGGCGCATTGAGATTAATCATCAGTTTCGAGTGATAATCAGCATTTACTAAAATCTGATTTCGACCATATAGAATACCTAAGAGTGACTTTAATACAAAATCCGAAGCTAAATTATGTGTTAACATCTGTTTTATCAGAAAAAACAGGAACAAAAAGAGATTGGCTGTCAGATAAGGAATAAGCAGTCGTTTTGCTTTCTTTTTTACATATTCCAAATAGGAGCCATGATTCAGATGATAAGTATAACCGGACAATAGGAAAAAGGCCGGCACAAAAAACATGCCGCCCCAAAAGTTTACGCCGGGTATTCGAAGTTCACTATGATTTAATACTACAATGAACATGGCGACAGCCTTTGCGGCATCAATCCAGTTCCTTCGTAAATTTTTATTTCCCATCATTTTCTCCGGATGATCACATATCATCTTATTCATTTTTGTTTTTTGTATTTTCCAACAATTCCACAACTTTATTTGCCATTTTAATACCGGGAAGCTCAATAAATTTGTGCATCGTCATCGACAATAATACCGTTATGATAAGCGTCAAGACGGCATCCAAAAGCACCAACAGGTGATAGTTCATTTTATCATAACATGCAATAAATAATCCGCATGAAACAGTACAGATTATTGGAAAGTGTATCAGGTAAAAACAATATGTGTATTTTGACAACCGGGTTAACGGCTTGACCGCCAATACTTTCGGGATTGTTTTCAAATGCAATATTGCATATATAATCAACGGTGCAGCAACATTATAATAAAACATAACCTTAATCGGGAAATACTGGTAAATGGTACCCTCATATCGTTCACCAACGGCAGGAAAGGAACACAAAAAGAGACATCCCACAAGCAATAAGCTTACCAGCCATCTTTTGGAAGAATATTTAGAAAGCCACTTTGGTTCACGGTAAGTCAGATCACAAACCACCATACCTAAAATCATGGAAAGAAAATCGGAACGCACAAATATCAGTGCAGCAACCGCATAAACAACATACCGCCATTTTTTGTCACCCACAAGTAAAACAATAACAGAAATCATGATGGTTCCGAAAAACTCATAGAAAATGAACCAGAGTGGACCGTTATACTGGTTTGCCCCATTGATAAAACAGCCAAATAGCGCCTCCTTCAATGCATCTCCCAAATTCGGTGCAAAAGAATTGTAACCGCCATAAAATATCTCTGAATTTGCCAGTACAGAGGCCTCACAATTCTGATATAGAGACAATTTCATCAAAATATATATCATGATATTGGTAAATACAATCGGAAGAATGAGACGAAAATATTTTTTAACGATACCGGATTTGAGCGAATCCTTGTTTCCGGTTATGAAATAACGGTATCCTACAAAAAAACCGCTTAAAGCCATAAAAATACGTACCGTATATTTTCCGTTAAAAATCAGGTTTAATGGCGTAGTTCCCAATAAATGCTCCACTGCCGGCACATGATAATATTCCGGCATCAGGCAATATATGCCCGGATAAAAAAAAGTAAAAAAATGAAATTCAAAAACCAACAGGCATGAAAACACTTTTAATCCATCTAAAAAATCCAGTTTTTTTGTTTCCCGCATTCTATTTCTTCCTTAATTTTTGATATCTGCATGAGCATCGTATGCTGTTTCCGGATTGTCCCAAACTTTCATATTGGTCCCGGACTGTTATTTGTTCAGTCTGTGTTTGTTCGGACTGTATTTATTCTGACTTTGTCCAAAACGATCTACCAAATTGTTCTTCCGCCATCTAAAATCACCGTTGCGCCTGTCATGTAAGAACTGGCTTCCGATAACATATAGAGTACCGTTGCAGGATATTCATCAGGTCGGGACATTCTCCCCATCGGAATCAGTTCGCTGATTTTTTGAACAAATTCTTCATTCTGTCCGTTGGAAAGAGATGCCGGACAGAGTGTATTAACACGCACGCCGCATTTTGCCCAGTATGTTGCAAGGTATTTGGTAAGGCCCATAATTCCATGTTTTACAACAGAATAGGAAACCGGTTTTACCGTCTGTTCCTCTTCCGGAACGCCTTCTTTTTTATAGATATTCTGGTTTGGCGAAATCACTCCGTAATCCGATGAGATATTAATAATAACGCCTTTTTTCTGCTTTTCCATCTCATAGCCAAAAACCTGACAGCAAAGAAAAGCACCTGTCAGACCAACGCGCATATCATCTTCCCAGATATCCAAGGGCAGGTTGTGAAAACGCATCGCACCCAGATTTTTGGATCCGCCTTCTACCTTTGGATTGTTGGCTGCATTATTAATTAATCCGTCAATATGTCCATATTTTTTTAACAAGTCATCTCTGATTTCTTCCAGACAACTGCGATTTGTAATATCTGCAACATAAGTCTCTATTGTCTGCTTTGGATATTGTTTTAACAATTCTTCTTTTACCTTATCCAACGGCTCTTTAAAAATATCCAGAAGGACCGGAATTCCTTCTCCTTCTAAAACCGCCTCTGCGTGACGTCTGCCGATTAATCCGGCTCCTCCGGTTATAATAATAACCTGATCTTTGATTTTAAACTGATCAAATATTGACATGCACAATTTCCCCCGTTTTCATAGATTCTTTAACTGCCAAAGCCATCTTTAAGCTGACGATTCCATCATCTAAAGTAATGTCTTCAGTCAAATTATTATTTATGCTGTCAAAAAACAACTTTAATTCCTCGATAAACATATCATTGCGGGCAAAATCCGGATACTCTGTCGTCTCTGTTTTATCTTCTACTGTTTTGGTTACGCTATTTTTGATTAGATCTACACAGATTTTACCATGTTCTCCAACTACTCTAAGATATCGTGACGGCGGACTTTGATAAAAATCGGCATGTACTCTTACCCCCAATGTCTGTCCTTCATAATCCATGGTAAAAATACCATCGCAGTTATCTTCAACATCAATGGACAAGTCACCCTGTGTGCCTCCAAAAGCATAAACGGTAAGGGGTTTTCCAAACAAATAGTAAAGATAATCCATTTCATGTACAAGCTGGTTTGTCACAACTCCACCGCCCATGTCTTTTCTTGCCATATAGGTTTCTTTATAATCCTCATAAGTATGCATCGTGGTAAGACGTTCTCCCACAACAGCTTCCACAGATAAAATCCGGCCAAGCTCTTTTTTCTTAAGAGTTTCTTTCACTGTACGAATTCCGGGATGGAAGCGATTCTGATATCCTACGAAAACCTTAAGATTTTTCTTTTTTACTTCTTCCTTTAATTCATCCACTCCGGATAAATCATCGGAAATCGGTTTTTCCAAAAATAAATGACATCCGGCTTTTGCACACGCTATCGCGCATTTCATATGCAGATTCGTGGGATTCGTAATAAATGCGACATCCGGTTTTTGTGCCAATGCTTCTTCTAAAGACGTATAAGCGGTAATCCCAAATTCTTCTTCCAGGCTGACATTTTCACGAATTTGCATCGTGTCGGAAAATGTCCGTTGCAGACCACGAACCCGATATGCCAGAATTTCTGCCTCGTCTCCCAGCACTCTTTTGATATTTCTCAAATGACGTTGACCGATACTACCCAGTCCAATCATTAAAATTTTCATATTTTCCCTCTTTCATGACTATCGTCTATTTGCTTTTCCTGTCAGTTTTTATCCATGAAAAACGTTAGCATTTTCTCACTCATCTTCCTCTTTGTTTTGCAGTTTTTCCAGCAGCTCTTCATGGATAGCAAGGGTCTGTGAAAGTTTTTTTATCCGTTCAGACATTCTTGAAACTACAATCGTCAGTATAAAAATGATAACAAGCGAAAAACAAAATCCCAGGAAAAAAATCATATTAACCGGAGCCCAGATACCCAGAACCTGAGACAGTTTTGCCAACAGCACAGGAAAACAATCCAACACCAGAACAAAGAAGATTGCAATCATCCAGGACAAAGCATATTTTAACTCCAGTCCGCGCCTGCGTATCATATTAATAATAACAATCAATGCTATAATTAAAAATACAGCAATAATAACCTGAATTTTAAATGTCATCATATCTTTTCAATCCTTTATACCTTTTTTCTAAGCATCTCTATCAGAATGGCAAGTGTTACCTTAATCATATAATAAACACTCTTAAGCGGTGAAATGGATGATGTTCCTTCCATGCGCTTTCTCATCTCAACCGGATATTCCAAAACCTTTTTTCCGCGATTGATAATAGAAACCACACTTTCCGGTTCCGGATAATCTTTCGGATAGGATTCGCTGTACAAGGCAATAATATCGCGATTGATCATACGCATTCCGGAAGTCGGATCAGTAATGGTAACTCCGGTTAACAACTTAATCAATACCGAAAAATAACGGATGCCAAATCTTCTCATTCCTGTCGACTGAAAACCTTCTTTTTCCAAAAAACGGGAACCAATTAACATGTCCGCTTTTTGTTCCTCCATATAATCACGCATTCTTTGCAGATAGCGTGCATCATGTTGCCCATCACCATCAAACTGAACCGCATAATCATATCCGTTTGTGTATGCATATAAAAATCCTGTCTGTACTGCTCCGCCAATCCCCAGATTAATAGGCAGATTTAATACATGAAGTTGATTTTCTCTGCATATATCAAGCGTATGATCTGTCGAACAGTCGTTGATAATGATATAATCGAATTCCGGTGCATGTTCACAAATATCCTGCACAGTTTTTACAATGCTCTTTTCTTCATTGTAAGCCGGAATAATAACAATACTTTTCATCTCTGTTTCCTGACTCTTTCCTGTGTTTATCTATCATTTTTTATAACTTTTTCTGACTTTTGATTAACCTTTTGCCAGCTTTTTCTTTTGTTAGTCGGATTTCTTAGCTTTTACAAACTGCCATAGCACAATCATAGTTCTTTTAACGGTTATCCATAAAGCTCCCTTTATCTGATTTTCTTCCAGCGCTCTCTTTCCTTCCCGGAATGACCGAATATAATTTTTAAGTCCTCCTGTACTGGTGCCACCATAAAACATGTTTACCAGAACATCCGGAATATAGGAAAGCTTTATCTGTCCGTCTTTTAGAATACGAATCATATATTCATAATCCGCCGCAATCTTATAGTCGGTCTTATAAACGCCGTATTGATCATAAACCTCTTTTTTGAGGTAAAGGGTGGGGTGTGCCGGCATCCAGCCGTCCCGGATAGTCTTTTGATTGCCCATCCTCCATTCCCGAACCGGATTATCCTCTTCATCTACATAATATAAATCTCCATGCACACCATCCGTTTTCTCTTTTTCAATTATGGAAACCATATCAGATAACACCTGGGGATAAGAAAACTTATCAAACATCGGACCTATGATATCACCGGTTGCCATTCGAATTCCTTTGTTTAGAGCATCGTATATCCCGCTATCTTTTTCCGAAATCCATTTTACTTCTCGTTCCGGCCAGCCATAAGAAAAACTTTTTTCCAGCTCTTTTAAATACTCCACGGTACCATCTGTTGAACCACCATCCACAATCACCAATTCCAAACGGGGATAATCCTGTTTTTGGATACCATCAACAACTTTTTTCAGATGATCGACATCCTGATAGGTGGTCGTAATAATCGAAATCTTTTTATCACTCATCTGTCTTTATCCTTTGTTCCTGAATTAAATGACATAAAATGCCGCATATAGCACTTTCAACTTTTTCAGGGCTGTTTTCGGCTTTTGTCATCAGCGCATTGGGTACAATCCAGATATTATCATCATCTATATAAGTTTTTTCCAAATCCGAAGCAAGACGAAAAACCATGGTTTTTTCCGCGTATGCCCATCTCTGAACGAAAGCACCATTTTCATCAGGTACAGCTTCTTCTTCCACATTACTGCCCGGATAGGAAGGTTCCACAATTAAAACCGGAATATCTCCATACTGCGATTTTATCTTGGGTACCAATGTCGTAATCTGTTCCATTGTTGCATCAAGATCAGAATAAGTCTCGTATGCGGAAGGAAAAACGAAAACTACATTTGAATCATTTTCTGTCTCGTTGTTTTTCCCATGCATGACAGAAATCTGTTTTATTTTATCCGGCAATTCTTCATCATTTTCACAAAATACAACCGGTGAGACCATATCAAGAATTGCACTGTCGCGTTCTGTTCCTGAAGCATCCCGCACAACATGAAGCATAGTTGTCTTTGATGCCAGTTCATTTAACTGAAGATCATAAATCCGAAAGGTCACTTCATAATCACCCGGAACGGATTTTGCCGGAATCTCAAATCGATCATTGCGGCTGTTACCAATGGGTGCATCCCAGTAAAACGCATAGCTGTTCAGATTAATACCATAAACAACCGAGCTGTTATAGATATCTGTTCCCTGCGATTCACAAACATAGATATCATCCGGAAGATAAATACGAAGTAAGGGTTTATCTGCTTTTTCCATAAGACTTTCGCTCATATTTTGCATCTGCTTACTCTGATCGTCCACAGCATTTTGCAGGCTTTGAACCTGTTCTTTCAGTTCTGCATTATCACTTTGCAGGAATTTTATGAAAAAAGCCTCTGTTACACAGCATATTACCAGTAAAACGGACAAAATTACTGTAAATATTCTTTTCTTAATCATATTTCTACCTCTTAATTTCCATATGATTTGAATGCTCTTTGAAATAAACCTATCTTTTCTATTTTACAACAAATTCCCATAAATAGAAAGACAAGGAATATACAAGTCACAAAAAATATATATTGTCCGGTCTCTGCATAGCTTTCTTCTTTTTCATCAGACAAAAGAAATAGCAAGGAAGCATCCGTCTTTACAACATCCTGTCCACTCTTAATACTATCCAGACTGCCTCCGGGATAAGGTGTGTATCCATACATATTGTAGCATACAAACAAAAGGTCTGAATCAGGACTTCCCTCCACCTTTCTGATAAAAATGGCAGAGTCTTTTTCCGGTATAACTCTTTCAAAATCATAAATGCCGGCTCCGTTATAGCCACTCTGCGATGCAATAATTTGCTCACATAAATATATTTTTTCTCCGTCCCTGCTGCCAAACACAACCTCATAGACCGAATCATTTTCTGCTCCGGTGGGATTTCTCCATTGAATAACCAGATGATTACAAGAGCCGTTCAGACTAAGATTTTGTATCAGTGTTTCTCCATCATCAACCAAAAGCGGTTCATTTGCCAAAATCTGCGTTGCCAGTGTCTGTGACTGATGAAACGGCATGTTAACAAACGTGGGAAACCGGAAAATCCCCCAAATCGTAAATAATAACGCCGCAATGCATGCAGTAGTCCCCAAGCATCTGCTTAACTGATTTTGAATTCCAAAGAATTTAACTTTTCCGGTCTGTCTCCGCTCTCCGACAGACATTTCCAAACAGCCATCTTCCATACACAGCATTCCGGAAAAACCTAAAAACATCATAATTGGCATAAACGGTACACTATACTGCTCTGAGGCCTCCCAAAAAACATAAAACAGGATTGCTCCAAACAGTGTAACCAACAGATAAAATAACTGCTGATAAGTTTTCTTAAAAAAAGAATCCTGACGGCATGTCATTTTTATAACAGCCACAATGGACATCAAAATCCCCAGAAGCATAAAAAGATAATATCCCTGATGCCACAGAACAAACAGATCTTTATGATTTCCAAATAAAGAATCATATAGTTTTCCCGTTCCATATCCATCTGCTAAAAATGTCGTATAGCCATTCATTCCATCGCCAAAGGTTCTGGTAATCTTTGTACGGACAAGCTTTACATATCCCCCTATGCCCATCTCCTGCAGTTTATCTTTCATACGCTCTTTTACCGCCGTCTGTTTTTCTTCTTTTGTTGAAAAAGAAGCGGTAAAAGCTTCATCCTCGGCATTATGTCCGCCGGGAGGTGTCAAAGACATCATCACCCAGTGTGTAACAGGGAACGCGGTATCTGTCGTATCTATTTTCACAAAATCTTTTAATGCTGCATGGATAAAGGCAAAAGAAAGAATTGCCGCCAGAGCAATCATAACCGTCTTTTTCAAAAGTCTTTTTTTCTCTCTTTCACCGGTTAGTAAGCGAATGCTTACTAAAATCAGGACAGCTATTGCATAAATGACCGCTGTTGCACGCAGCTCATAACCGGCACCAAGTAAAATACCGGCCAAAATCCATTTGCAGATGTCTCTTATTGACTGCTTTTGAAACCATTTCTTTTCTATTTTCTCTTTTTGGTTACTATCAGAAAACAGGAGAAAAAGGAAGCCCATCGTAAAAATCCATGACAGTGTAATGGTATAATAATAGGACACTCCCAGATAGAGAAACGGATTGCAAAACAGAATAAAACGGATGCGACACATTGCAGCCTTTCTTTCATGTTCTGACTTTATTCGTTTCCCAAAAATCACAGTTTTATGAAATCTTTTTAAAAGAGAAAGAAAAAAGACCAACGATAAATCTATCAGAAGTGTATTAAACAGATTGAACAATATAGGTCTGTTTGCAACTGAAATCCCAAGGAAATCCGAAAACCGGACAAGCACTGCCGTCAGAAACACAAAGAAATTCTGATTCGGATAAATCGACATATAATAAAATGCTTCATCCACAATACTCCCCTGTTCAGCCAGAGAAGCAGCAGCACCAATTACAAATCCACTATCCCATTTGTAATAACTGCGAATATAAAACAAAAAGTACGCCTGAAGTGAAAAGAAAAGTATCCACATAAGCAGATTAAAGCATCCAATCGCTTTATCGGAACACTTATTGAAAATCAATCCCAGAATATGATAAAGCAGGCAAAAAAACAACACGGAAAGTGCAGCTAAAAAAATGCGTTCTGCTATAGTCGCAAATGAATGAATAAAGCCGGCATCCGGATAGGACAAAAAACCATGTAAAAACAAATATGAGAGTACGCAAAAAAGAACCGCCATAATTGCAATAATCCCTATCTTTATGGCTGATTGTAAAATACTTTTTTGTTTATTTTTTTTCAAAGCTGTTTTATTTATTTGCATTTTGAATGAACCTGTTTTTACTTTTTTGTCCGATGCCTCTCCAGCGTACAAACCGTACCATCCTTGTTTATATCTTCGTCTTGTCGTGATTTGCAGAGCTTAGTATTTTGTCATACAATTTCAGATATTCCTGATACCGTGTATGCTTGTCATATTGTAAAGCCTGATTTCGACAGTCTTTTTGAGAGAAAATACGTTTTTTGTCCAGTACATCACACACAGCCTGTAAAAGTCCGTCATAAGAAGCTCTATAAACGACAATACCACTTTTGTCGGAAACCGATTCCCCGCTTCCGCCCGTCCGATAGGTAACCACCGGCGTTCCACATGCCATGGCCTCCAAATTCGTAGTCGGGAAATTATCCTCCAACGTTGCATTCACAAAAACCGTCGCCTCCTGATAAGCCTTAGCTAACTCTTCCTGTCCATTGGTATGAGGTGTCAGAATCATTCTATCCCCAAATTCTTTCTTCAATTCTTTGATCTGCTTTTTGTTTACTCCGATCAGATGGATTTTGCAGTTTTGAGGTAAATCTCTTGCCAGCTTTTTAAAATAATTCAATCCTTTGCGATGTTCCCAGACATTGGCAACTCCCAATACAATAGGATATGGTTGTTTTTCTTTTATATCGGGATCTCCGGATGGTTTAAAAACATCTAAATCAATTCCATTGTAAATAACCTCAACCGGATATTCTTTTAAAAAGGATTCTGCAAGCTGTTTTTTCAACCACTGACTCGGTGTCACGATAGTCAGATTCTGCACACCGCAAAATGCCTTTCTTTTTCTGTTGTAGGAAGCTACCGAGTTATCCTTTAACAAAGCATAAGGATAAACCTTGGCATGATGGATACAATTATTACAACCGGTTTTCCACTTATCACAAGCGGCATAATCATAAAATGCACAATGTCCTGTAAAGGGCCAGCAGTCATGTAATGTCCATACCACGGGAATATTTCTTTTTTTAATGTAAGCAAACAATCGCTCAATCTGAATATAAAATCCATGTATATTCTGCAGATGAATCAAATCCGGTTTTACTTCATCCACCCATTTTAAAAACTCGGCAGTCACTGCATCGGATCCGAAACCGGCCTGTCCCTGCACAAAATTCTTCATGACATGCAGATAAAAATCACCCTTATTGCCTATCAACCGGCCTTTAAAAGAAGAATCCCATGGTTCTCTTCCGATTCCCAGCAGTGCCTCGTTGCCGGATGCCTCTATCTCATGATACAAATCTGCCGTTATTCTTCCCACACTTCCACGATTAATAACGGTATTTACCAATAATATTTTCATGTATTTATACTCTTTTCATTTCTAATCATCAGCAAGTCTGCTATAATAATATCGTTATCTGTCCGTCTTGCAATCTATTTTCACATGCAAAACAGGCGAAAACAATGCAAACAGAAAGGATATATTTATGTTAATAATACAACCTGTAGGCGGTTTATGCAACCGCATGCGTTCCATAAACTCCGCTCGCATTCTGGCAAAAAAACGCAATGAGAAGCTTCTTGTCATCTGGTTTGTCAATGCAGAACTAGGTTGTCCTTTTGAGCGCATTTTTGAACCAACCGATGCTTTTCGGGTAATCAATATCCGTTCTAAATGGGACATCCGAAAAATGGCATTGCAGTTAGCTGCCATGGCTTTTGGTTCCTTTGCTGACAATGAGCTTATTCGCAGTCACAAAGGCAATGGTATTCTGGATGAAACATTTGCAGCATCGTTAAAAAAACTTACTTATATTGCTACAGAGGAGCATTTTTTTGAGTGTCACGACTACACGCCTTTTGTCCCCGCAAAAGAAATTGCAGATAAAATCAGAGAAAAACAGAATGAACTCGGTTCTCACGCGGTCGGCGTTCACATCCGTCGCACAGACAACAAACCAGCCATCGGTAAAAGCTCAACCGATGCTTTCTGTAAATCCATGAACGAAGCACTGAAAGAAGATCCACAGACCATGTTTTATCTTGCAACGGATGATTTATCAGAAGAAGAATATCTCAGAAATCAATTTCCGGATAAAATCATCTCCAACCGTGAACGCAACTTATCGCGTGACAGCATTTCCGGCATTCAGGATGCAATGCTTGATTTGTACTGTCTTGCTGCTACCACAAAAATTATTGGCAGTTTTTTTTCATCGTTTACGGATATTGCTGCAGATATGCACCAAATCCCCAAAATAATAGCCGGAGAATAATCTCCGGCTTAATTTCTGTTTAGATTATTTCTGTATAGTTTTTATTTTTAGGGTGACTGCCATCCCGCAAAGATTGCGAACTATGTGAGAAACGTGGCAGAGCGTCTGCATAATCGGTCTACAACCCCATATATCGCACTTACAGCACCTCTTTTTCGAAAACACAAATCCGAAAAGGGTGTTTGCTGTTTTGAATGATTTACGGTCATTTTTCTCTGATCTTTACAGCAACATAATCACCCCGTTTGGCGATTATTTCCATTTCCGTGTCAGAGTTTTTCTCTTCCTTTTTGTACAAGTCATTCTTATAAAAATCATACAATTCAGGCGTTGTAAAAAGAATATGCGAATCAGTTGTCGTATCAGCGGTCAGATATTTTTCAAACATACCGTCAGCCCCACCGTCATCACAAATAAAATCGCCATATGCTTCTGCTACAAAAACGTCCTGCTGTGCCCATTTTTCTTCAACCGGATGATTGGAATCATCCGTTGGAAGCGCCCGGTATACCATCGTATGAGTATTCTCCGAAGCCTGATTTGCAGCTACATCCTGTATCAGAAGTTGAAAATCATTGGTCATATAACCGTCCGTTCCATACGTTTCAAATGTTTGAAACAGTGAATAGCTAAAATAAAACGCGGTAATAACCGTTGCTGCCCCCATTCCGAATTGAAGCATTAACGGTATCTTCTTCTTTTCACAAACCACTCCTGTGGCTATTGCCGCAGCAATCAACAAAGCAGTTATCACCGGATACTGATACCATAACAGTTTTGTTCTGACGACAGAGAAAGCTAAAAAAGGGAGTAAAATCCACAAAGCGATTCCCATCACATCCCGATGAAACAGACATCCTGTTATGGATTGCAATAGTGTGATTTTAGATTCTTTCCTATCTTCTGCTACTTTTACAACGAATAAAATGATGACAGCAAGAATGAGCAAACACAAAGTCGCCCGGTATACGGTCAATGTATGGGTCATATTACCGATATAATATGAGAAATAATAAGAAAATCCGGCTTCATTGCTTCCAAAGCCACTCTTGGATCTTCCCATTACATCCGTAAGCCACATTTCTTTTAAAAATGCGGTGCCGTCCACACAAATTCTGCCAAGAATCCACAAACTAAGCGGAATGGCGAAAGAAGTAAAAAACTTCAGATATTCTTTAGGCTTTATTCTTTTTAGTTCGCCGGTCAATAATAAATACAATCCACCAATTGCCACAATCACACCGGCATGAAAACTCTTTGTCAAAAACGCCAGAGCAAAGAACAAACCACACCAATACAAATTCCGATGATTTTCCCGAATCTGAAGCATGCAGAGCATGGCAAGTGAAAAGAACAGAACATATAAGCTGTCCGCATCTCCCGCCCGCACCATATGTGCAATAAAAGGGGTTGTGTTAGCGGCCAGCAACATCAGACTAAACAAAGCCGGCAGTCTTCCATAACGCTTTTTTATAAAACGGGCAACTACAAAAGCCAGTATCAGATAACACAAAACCGATGCCAAACGAAGACTAAATACCGTTTTGCCAAACAAAATCATGGAAAGCATGATACTCCACATACTAAGCGGTGGTTTTAAATTGTAATAATCAGTTTCATAACGATATGTGCTTTCCACGAGATTCCCCTGCTTTAACATCTCATAAGCATTCACACCGTGCCTTGCTTCATCCCAGGGATCTACATATTTTATATCCAACTTATAAAAGCAAAGAAACGTCAGCCATGCAAACAGGAAAATGCACAGAATTTGAAATATCCTCTCCTTATAATCCCGATCTATGTTGGTTACCAGCCGGTATAGAGGTGCAGAAAGAGAAAACAACAGATATCCCGGTCGTTTTTCATTTTTCCACTCCTGATATACATATTGCTTTAATCGCTTTGCAGCATCCCTTTCCATGGGAAGCTCATCTCTCAACGGATAATAGTAATGAATTGCAGCATCAGCTCTTGCTCGTTTGGCGCAGGCAATCTGCCCCTGCAAAAAATCAATCTCCGATATTCCATTCGCAGTCGATATCTGCTCAGTTATTTCTTCCGATTTCTTGCTTTTCTGCATCGTCTGTATTTTATTTTCAAAATATGCAATTCTACCATCCAGAGCATCCATCCACTGAAGTCTTTTGATATTGAATTTTGCCCTGGTGATACTATCCGGAGCAGAAAAATACCCATAAAGCGGCTTATGAAGATAGACCCCCTTCTTTGCACGGTCATATATCTTGTAGGTGGTTGCTTCATCTTCGTGGATTTTTCCCTTCGGAAATCGAATGCCATCCCACAAGGAAGCTTTGTAAATCTTGTTCCAGGCAACAATAAAATAAGTGGCATCTTTGTGATTCGCATCGTAGAGATTGGAAAGAAGTTCCTGCCTGTCACAGACTTCTTCCCTGCCATCCGATTTTGCAAAGATACTTTCATCATATTCTGTACTGTCCGTAACGGCATAAGAACACATCGAAACATCCGCATTATGCCTGTTTAGGCAGTTAAGCAAAGTTTCTACGCAATCAGGTGCAATATAATCATCGCTGTCCACAAACATAATATAATCACCGTGGGCAACATCCAGACCTGCATTGCGCGCATCGGACAAGCCGCCGTTTTCTTTGTGAATGACCACTATTCGATTGTCTGCTTTTGCGTAATCGTCACATATTCTGCCGCACTGATCCTTTGACCCATCATCTACCAGAATAATCTCCAGATTTTGATGGGATTGATTCCGAATCGAATCCACAGCGCGTTTCAAATATGGTTCCACCATATATATTGGAACAATTACGGAAACACATTGATTCATAAATACCTCTTTTATTTATTTTCCATCTGTTCTATCCACGCTTTTTCAACAGCTTTACCACAATTCCCCGAATAACAATCAAAAAGTATACCATAGTAGTACAGTTTTTCTTGTGGAAGTGATATATGATTTTGTAATCTATCTGTTCCAATGATATCTTTTTATGAGCAACATCCAGTGATTTCAACGCCTCTTCATAAACATGAATCATCTCCGTCTTTTTCTGTCTGCTCATCTCTCGATCATATGCCAGCCCTTCCAGATCATCCAGAAACTCCATCACAACCTTGGTTGCCGGTATATCTCCATCCGAAATAGAAAGCGTCTTAAAAAAGTGAGAGCTTTCTTCATAGAGACGGAATGCAATCGGTATCTTATCCATCCTCTTTTTGGTCGATAATGTGGTCCCTCTGTCATCCTGAATATAATTACATACCGGAGCCGTTATGCTTACGCATTTTTTACACTGCAAAATGTAAGCCTGATTGAACAACAGATCTTCTCCCAGATTTAAATCCGTAGGAAATGGTTTCTGTATCAGTTCTTTTTTATACAACTTATTCCAGGGCATATTTAAAAAGCCCTTTTTATATATATCCAGAAATTCTTTTTCATCCTTTTGTGACATGGAAGCAAACTCAAAGCATCCTGTCTTTGGCAGCTTTATAATATCTCTTCCAAAATATAAATGATGATAGCCTGCAATAACCAAATCTGCATCCGTTGCCTGCATTGCCTGCAACAGAATATCATTGGAATCCGGATCAATATAGTCATCACTGTCCACAAACCGGATATATTCACCTCTGGCCTCTGCAATACCACGGTTCCGTGCTTTGGATACTCCCTGGTTTTCCTGATGAATAACCCGGATACGTGAATCGGTTTCTGCCAGCTGTTCACACAATACTCCGGAATTATCCGGCGGGCCGTCCACAATTAAAAGAATTTCAAAATCCTTATATGTTTGTGCCAAAAGACTATCTACACACCGCTGTAATGTTTTTTCACTTTTATAAACCGGAACAATGACACTTATCATAGCTTTCTCTCTTCTACACATTCATCGTCAGAATAATCAGCCGGTACGTCATCCACAGACTAACGGCCAGCATAACACCAAAAATCACTCTCTCATATATCGCAGGCAGGGCTGACAATCTTTTTCTTTGTTTTACAATGAAACCTTCATTTCCGGTTTCTTCGCTTTTCCGAATCCCCCAGCCTAAGAAACAACTTAAAAACGACAAAAATAAAGGAATCACATATCTTCCCTGAACACCTTGAATTCCGGAACTTCCCACGGGTGTATAGGAAATGTACATGGATGAAAAAACAATAGCAACAACACCGAAATTCATAATATGAGTCAAGGTTCCGACTGCCTTTCCGACAGAAGTTTTAACATTTGCAAAAAGAGCGGCAAATGCTCCCAATCCTATCATAAGCCAGTTTATCAGATAATTTGCAGTACCCAGATATGCATAAGAAACAAAAGGCTCTTTCCAAATCGTATATTTTGCCAGCATATGCGCCATAGAACCGAGTAATGTGCCGGCATATTTATCCGGGTTTTCCAAAATATATTGTATCTGTCCCATCGTACTGGTTCCAAGATTTCTCTTATCGCCTGAATATGCACTATTTGCTACTAATGCATAATCCCCTCCCGAAACCGGCGTCGGAAAGAATATATTGTAAATCATCAACCCATTTAATCCAATTAGTGCTGTCTTAAATATCACTTCCGACCATTTATTATGAAATTTCTTTGCCGGAAGGAATAGAAGCATCAGTGACATAACAATATAAACCGGCTTTGACAGACATCCTACCAAAAACGAGAATAGCATCAAAAAGGCATTAGCAGGCTTTATTTTTTCATCTGCTGTCAGCATTTCATTGATAATCAGTACATAGCCAAGCAACAGACACCCATTTACCAATGGATCATAGGATAATGAAGATGCCAGAAAAATATTATTGGGCAACAAACCGATTGCCGCAACCAACATCTGAAAGCCTTTTGCTTTTTTCACAGCCCAAAAAACAACAAAAATATAACACAACAGATTTCCCAGTCTAGCAAGTTCCATCATATTCGCAAATCCGGTATGAAACACTCTTCCGAGATAAAATCCGGCTGCCATGGGATAATATACTCGCGTTTCCGTACGCGGTAAGCTCGACTGATGCCCAATGTCAGGTGCTATATAAGAAGAATCATTCATTTTATCTTCGTATGCTTCAACCAATTCCCTTTCCTCGGGATTATTGAAATAGGGCAACGTATTTCCAACCATTTGCATAGCAGCTTCCGTCGTCTCAATAGTTGTCCCAAAAGACAGCTTATAGGCACTTTTTGCATGAACATATTCATCATAACTGACCATATTGCTGCCAAGACCTTCTATAATCAATCCACCCAGCATAAGCGCAAAAATTGCAAAAAACCATTCCGGTCTTTTTCGCATAAAGGACCATATATCCCGTCCTGCCAAAAACATGAGATAAACCGAAAACAATAATACCGCAAAAAAAGCAGCTCTAAAAAAGCTAAATCTCATCTGGGCTGAAATTTCAATCCGTATATCATCCTGTGAAAGATTTTCTCCTGATGATAATACGATTTTTAAACAATCCGCATGACATCCCACATACATAATACCGGCATCAATCTTCGGGTCAATGCTGCAATACATATTATCTTTTACAAGCTGGCTGTTTTGATAAGCCTCTGCGAGATATCCGCCATGAAAATCCAGATTTGCTTCCAATTTCAGTTTTTTAATATAGTAATCCCGACCCAAATCCAACGTAATAATTGTCTGCTTGATTTTTCGGAATAGTGCTCCGTCATCACCAACTACAATATTTTCTTCATATACAGGTTCATATTCTTCACCTCTGTACTCGGCGATCATCCTTTCATTCTCCTGAAGAACCTTTATTTCATTGGTTTCTTCTTCTGTAAGCGGAGTTAAGCTGTCAACCACTTCGGTTTCCATTGTGTAACCGGTAGCAGCATGCGTCTGATCTTCATTTTCTGCAACGTTGAAACGTAAAAATGTATAGGGACTGTTTATAACATCTCTGTTAAAAAACACAATTTCCAAAAATGCAGCCAAAACAAGTATCAAAAGAATAGCAATAATATGTCTCTTATTTTTCTTCATCCGACTCTGCTACCTCCTTCTTTTTGGAATAGGCAGGAAACGCAACACAGGCAGTCGCCGCCAGAAACACACACAACATGACTCTGCTGTCATAAAGAAATGGATAGGTATTATGCGAGTAAATATAATAACATTTCAGGTTGCCTTCTATTTTTTCACCATCTACATAAGTGGCAACATGGGGAATTTCACTATGATTCATAAAAATACCGGGCGCCGGTTCGGTATTACCATTGGCACGATATGTGAAAGTAATATAGATTTTTCCGGTGCATAATTCATTGCCAAACGGCAGATAGGGATACTGTCCGTCCAGACAGGCACCCAGGTCATATACCTCCTCATCCAGTAGTGTCATGGATGATTTGTCATAAACCCGATAAACCAGTTCCGTTCCTTCCAATGCCTGTCCATTTTTGGAAATCCCGATTTGGAATCCTTTCATAGGTCTGCCATCGGTTTCCATGATATAACCAATCTCATTTTCCGCTCCGGTAAAAAACTGTACAAACTCCATATCTCCTTCTTCTTCCGTGACATTGACCTTGTACGTGTCCAGAACTTCATTCGGAAATAAATAACTGCCAATAAACCCTGCTAAACATAGCAGGGTACCTATTGGCAGAAAAATATATGCATATTTTGAAAAAAATTGTTTGAATTTATTTAGCATAAGCCTTCCTCTCAAATGCACATTGAATTAGCTTTTGCTAACTGCAAATTTATTTTTCACCGAGCCCGAGACGATTGATTGCCGAGAAAATGGCACGCACACTGGCTCTTGTAATATTGCTGGAAACACCAACACCGTATGTTACTTTTCCGCTTTCGGAATCCAACATGTGGATATATGCAGCAGCCTGGGAATTGGAACCGCTTTGTAATGCATGCTCCTCATAATCCAATACTTTGATACGGATATCCAATTCTTCCTGAAGACCGCGCTGAACCGCATCAATCGGACCGTTACCGACAGCTTCAAATACCTTCTCCACACCATGATCGGTATAAACAACTTTTACATGAGTATCAAATTCACTGTCAACGGTATCACTTAAGTCATCAACTTTTAACTGACGGAAATGAATCGGTTCTTTTTTATTCAGGTATTCTTCACGGAATTTGTCCATAATCGAATCCGGTGATACCTCACCCTGCTTTTCGGAAATTTTCTGAATGACATCCGCAAATTCACGATGCATTCCTTTGGGCAGCTTAAAGCCGAAATACGTATCCATAACAAAGGCAACTCCACCCTTTCCGGACTGGGAATTTATTCGAACAATCGGTTCGTATTCCCTTCCGATATCAGCAGGGTCAATCGGCAGATACGGTACTTCCCAATATTCGTTGTTGCGCTCTTTCATTGCAGCAACGCCTTTGTTGATGGCATCCTGATGAGAACCGGAGAATGCAGTAAATACTAACTTGCCGGCATAAGGATGTCTGGGATGAATGGGAAGCTTGGTGCATCTTTCATAAATCTCAATAATGTCATTAATCCGCTCAATGTTTAATTCAGGATTGATACCCTGTGAAAACATATTGTATCCGATATTCATGATATCAACATTACCGGTTCTTTCTCCGTTTCCAAACAGAGTACCCTCGATACGCTCCGCACCTGCAAGCAGCGCCAGTTCTGCACTGGCAACACCGGTACCGCGATCATTGTGTGGATGTACGGATAATATAATACTTTCTCTGTTTTCAAAATGTTTATTCATCCATTCAATCTGATCTGCGTAAACATTGGGAGTTGTCATCTCAACCGTCGAAGGCAGATTGATGATAATCGGATTTTCTTTGGTTGCTCCCCAAGTCTTTTGAACCGCTGTACAAATCTCTAATGCATAATCCAATTCGGTTCCGGTAAAACTTTCCGGAGAGTATTCCAGAATAATCTTCCCTGGAAAATCTTTGGCACGTTCTTTTACCATATTGGTTCCGTCAATAGCAATCTGGGTAATCTCATCTTTATCCTTGTTGAATACAACATCGCGCTGTAAGGTCGATGTCGAATTGTAAATATGAACGATTGCCTGTTTACATCCTTCAATCGCTTCAAATGTCCGATCAATCAGTTCTTTTCTGCACTGGGTCAAAACCTGAACACATACATCATCCGGAATCATCTTGCGTTCAATCAGCTGACGCAGAAAATCAAATTCAATCTGGCTTGCTGCCGGAAAACCTATCTCGATTTCTTTAAATCCCAATTTGATTAAGAACTGGAAAAATTCTATTTTTTCCTCTACAATCATAGGATCAATCAGTGCCTGATTGCCATCTCTTAAATCCACACTGCACCAGATAGGCGCTTTTTCAATTTCCTTGTTTGGCCATTCTCTTTCTGGATAATATACCACCGGATTTCTACGATATCTCTTATAGTTTAACATTTCTGTACTCCTCCCGTACTATATACTATTGTAAAATAATTTTATGCATAAATATAATAATTCTGGCAAAAAACCATACTTTTCATGCATGCATGAAAAAAGAAAACGGCTCATCACAAAGATGAGCCGTCATATGCCAATTGTTATTCACCTAATCCATTTTCGATTGCTGTGACCAGTGCTTTTAAAGCTTCCTCTTCATCTTCGCCTTCACAAACAAATTCTACTTCATCTCCGCATTTTACACATGCGCCAAGGACACTCAATACACTTTTGGCATTTGCCGTGCTATCTCTGAATGAGAATGTTATTAACGATTTAAACTGCATGGCTTCCTTGCATAGGATGCCGGCCGGTCTTAGATGCAATCCCGTAGGATTTTTAATTACTACCTTTTGACTAACCATATTTTAACCCTCCAATTGTCATACCCAAGAATACTATAACACTTTTTGATTTTTTCTACAAGCCTAATAAAAACGGAATCTCACTCTCAGACAGCTCATCAAAAAATGCAAAACAGCAGTTATACCGCCACACTCGATTATGCCATGACTTTTTCAATCAGTGCTGCAAGTACCCCGGCTTCTTTTTCAATCTGTTCCTGATTTTTTCCTTCGATCATAACCCTGACTAAAGGCTCGGTTCCGGAAGGTCTGATCAACACCCTTCCTTCATCTTTAAACTTCTCCGACAATTCTTTGATCGCGCCCTCTACTTCAGGATAATCCATATAATTGTATTTTTTACTATTAGCCACTTTAGCGTTTACCAGTGCCTGCGGCAACACTTCCATAATACCTGCCAGTTCTGACAATGGCTTTTTCGTATCCACCAGTACTTTTAACAAAAATAGTGCACTAAGCAGTCCGTCTCCCGTCGTATTCTCATCCAACAATATGATGTGTCCGGATTGCTCTCCTCCAAGATTAGCATGAATCTCTTTCATGCGTTCCAGTACATAACGGTCTCCAACCTTGGTCTGTTCCACATGAATCCCCTGTTTTTCTCCCATCAGGAAAAAGCCCAGGTTGCTCATTACGGTTGCAACAATCGTATCACCTTTTAGTTTACCCTGCTCCTTCATGTGATTACCGATGATTGCCATAATTTGGTCTCCGTCAACTTTCGTACCGTTTTCATCAACCGCAAGCATTCTGTCCGCATCACCATCAAAAGCCAGACCCAGATCCGCTTTGTGCTCCACTACAGCCTTCTGTAGTGATTCCATATGTGTGGAACCACAGTTATCATTAATATTGGTCCCATCCGGCTCATTATGAATAGCAATAACATCTGCGCCAAGCTCCGTGATTGCTTTCACAGATGTCTCAAATGATGCCCCCTGTGCACAATCCAGTACAATCTTTAATCCGGTAAGATTAACGTCTGCCGCTTCTTTGGCATGTCTGATATAATCTTCTTTTGCTTCCATGGCATATGTAATATTGCCAACTCCTGTGCCGGTAGGAAATTTTATGCCCTGCATATCATTTTTTATGAGTGCTTCAATTTCATCCTCCAATGCATCCGGAAGTTTAAAACCATCCGCATCAAAAAATTTAATTCCATTGAATTCCACCGGATTATGAGACGCTGAAATCACAACCCCCGCATCCATATGATAAGCCTGCGTCAGATATGCAACCGCCGGTGTCGGCACCACTCCGACATAACAAACATCGGCTCCAACCGAACATGCACCTGCCATCAGTGCATTTGCCAGCATTCCACCGGAGATTCTAGTATCACACCCTACCATAATGGTCGGCTTTTTTTGTTTTCCTTTTGTAAGCACCGCTGCCCCCGCCTGTCCGAGTTTCATGGCAAGTGTTACAGTCAATTCATCATTTGCTATTCCTCTGACACCATCTGTTCCGAATAATCTGGCCATTTGTTTATCCTCAATTCATATCTTTATTCTATTATACTCTTTTATCTTCTGTACTCTTTTATATATAATCCTTTTATATTATAACACTTTTATCATTTTAACGCTTCAGTATCATTTAGTTGTCTGCTTTGCATGAATGCTTCTTATTCCAGATCTCTTATCCGGCACTCAATCACATTGTTTTCTTTCGTGGTAGAAATGCCACTCGGAAGCTCGAATTGTATCGAAAGCTCATATGTTCCTTCTTTTAAGTGCGTCAGTCCTTTATTCTCGAGATAGTCTTCTATGGATACAACACCTTTAATGGAATCTCTCTTTAAAGCCGTCAAATCAGCTGACAATCCTTTGACGCTCACAACATAATCTCCACCCATGAGAGTAATGCTTTGCTTTTCGGAATCATATCCTGTAACAGAAATATTAGATTTCAAAACCGTGAAATCTTTTGTTTCCATTTTTTCAATCGGAACTGTAACCGTAATTTTTCCATCAAAATCATCATCAACCAGACTGACATTGTCCGGAAGGTATTTGGTCACATCCAGAGTTATCGTAAAAGTATCTTTTTTCCCTTCCAGATCAATCGCCGCTGCCGGAATGGCAATCGCTGTAATACCGGATAAAACATTCGATTTACCCGCAACTGTAATCACATCAATATCAGAGGTAATATCTCCTGCCAGACTGTAATCCGCAGCCGGATTGCCGGAAGTATAAAAACGGAAACCAAGCATCTTCGTACTCAGAATGTCCACCTTGAAATTGACGGAAGAAATATTTCCGCTAAGCCTGGTGGAATCCAACACGTTTCCTTCAGCATCATAATACCGGATTGCAGACGTGGTGCTGATACTTGCAGCCATACCTGCAACAGAAGCCTCTACTACGGCTTTATCAATCTTGGACACAATGGATTCCGGTCCCTGAACCGTTACTACGTTTTGGTCTAAAGCAGTATCCCCAATCACATATCCGTCAACCGGCTCTCCGTTTACCTGGGATATAATTGCAAACTGCTTTTTCTGCAGATTTTCAATTGCAACTTCCAAGGTATCCGTCTTACCTTTTATACTCTCTATCTTATCATTATATTTGTTGGTTTCCAATTTTATGCGGACAGTTCCCTTTTCCATATCCAGATTGGATAAATCTGCGATCGCCCTGATATTATCTCTTCCGAGCAAATCATTGATAGAACGCTTGGCAGATATCGTAACCGTAATATTGTCCGTATCATTCAAAACTTCATAGGTTTTATTCTGTTTGGATATGGCATCTGCATTCACAATTTCAACCGGAATACCGGAATAAGTACTGTCAATAATCGGATCACTGACATTGACCACAATAATCCAGATCAAAATTGCGATTACAACGGCAAGGATACGCATGCCAAGATTATTTGTCAGCTTGTTTTTCATCGCGTTTCAACCTGCCTTTCCAGCCCTTACGCTGTTTTTCTTCATCCGTTGTCTTATTTTGCACAGACACAAGCATAGAGCGCAACTTATCAGCATTGACATTGCGAATTAACTTTCCCTCATATGCAACCGATACTTTTCCGGTCTCCTCCGAAACAATGATGGTGATGGAATCTGTCATTTCAGATACACCCACACCCGCACGGTGTCTGGTTCCTAAATCTTTGGACAATCTGGTACTGTCGGAAAGAGGCAGATAACAGGTTGCTGAAACAACACGATTCCCACGAACCAAAACAGCTCCGTCATGTAACGGCGTATTGTGTTCAAAAATATTAATTAATAGCTGGTTAGTCACAACTGCATCTATTTCTATACCGGTTCTTTCATATTCTGCCAAAACCTGATTTTGCTCAATTACAATCAAGGCTCCCGTCTTGACTTTACCCATTTCAAAACTTGCTTTGACAATCTCGTTAAGAGTCTTATCAGAAAAACGTCCGGTCTCGGATTTCGTCAAATCAAATGGCATCAATCCCGCCAAAAAGCTCTTTTGTCCAAGCTGCTCCAAAGCTCTTCTAAGCTCCGGCTGCAGAACAATAACAATAGCTATAATTGCCACAGAAAAGACTTTCTCAGCAATCCATAAAATCGTACTGAGATTCAATATGGCTGCAAATAGCAGAAACACAATAATAACTATAATGCCTTTTAACAGATTCCATGCTTTTGTATCCCGAATCCATATTAAAATCTGATACACCAAAAAGGAGATAATAATTATCTCCACAATATCGGTCCATACAATTCTGGTGGGAAAATGAATGGTAGTCAGATATTTATTTATAAATGCAGAAATCGTTTCCATGCGAATCCATTCCCCTTTATTTTATGGCCACAGCTTAAATTTATTCTCTCTAATGTATTTTCTTCACTTTTACTTTCGTCTGGGGTACAGAATTTTTGGGCACCGCCTTGACATAATAATAGTATTCATCATCTTCAAACTGTACAAACTCCGTACGCGAGTAATCGACATTGAATACAAAGAACTGTAATCCGACCGCAAGCAAAAGGGATGCAATCATTCCCAAAATCAGGGAAAGCAGTGAAATGTGTGTATCAAAAGACAAATCACCAATCAGCAAAATCGCTGCTCCCAAAACACCGCCAACGCACATGCCGATTGTCCAGGAATAATCGATGGACAGTATACGGATTACATATACGGTAATAACAATCACCGAAAAAGCAATGAGAACAATGATGATTTCCTGATTACCAAGCAGTCCGTCAATAATAAACCGGAATTTTCCGATGGCCTCTTCTGTTTGCAGGTCACTGATAGTCTGCGCATTTTCCTTGATAAAAAGCACCAGATAATATGCTATCGTCCCACATGCAACGGATACAACAGACAACGGCGTACATAAAAGTCCTACCGCAATCGGAATAATATACGGTATCTTCAACATAAACATCAGCGGAAGCAGTGCAACCACAATCGTATCCTTTGATGAAAACCGAAAATAAAGGATAAACATCAAAACGAAAACAGCCAATGTAACAATGCCGCATTCCATAGATACCGCATACGAATTCAGACAAACAAAAACTGCACCAAACAATACAATAAAATTCATCGGCAAAAAAGAGCACATCAGTGCCACAATCAGCGGGATGATAATATTGCCGGCAATCCGGTCCATATAACCTATATTGGCATTAATACTTAGCAAAACAACAAGCGCCAATAAGAATTTAAAGAGAGGGGTTAAATATACTTCGCCTTTACTGTATATATCGCGAAGCTTTTCTCTCATTTCCAGCAAAGCAGACATATTGTTTTCCTTTCTTGTTATATTTTATGATATCTTACTCAAAAGTCAGAAATCTTAACTCTTTCTTTTTTCCAAATCATACATGGCTGACAACTGTTTCAGCCGATTGTAGTATTTTTTGAGACTTTTTTTTGCTTTATAATAACGAACAGAGTAGACAATGTAACAAATCAGACTATAAGAGACAACAAAAATCACATAGTAAAACAAGACATTTTTTCCAAATGCCATCAAGTCCATTTTGTAGATATCCTGCATAAAGGTCTCAAAGTCATAATATATGAACAAGCCAAAAATAATCAGATACGCAATCGTGGCACAGACAATTGATTTTATGATCTGCAATCCCATGTAATCACTTCTGAAATAGCTTGCAATCGCCATATTTTTCTTACCTTCATCGGCCTCATAAGCAGCCATTTTTGTCATAAGACGTAAACGATCCTGATTTATCATGAATAATCTCCATACTTTAGTCTGTTAAAAAGCGCATCCTGTTTTTGGAATCCGATTTTCTATGTGATTGATTTTTTAATTCCTCAACATTCTTCGTCAACATATTGTTGAGATTACGGCTCATGTTTTCACGGCATTGCGGACATAGTTTGCCGCTTCCGATCATCTTTCCGCAACTCTCACAGGCCACCTTAATCGGCGAATCATCTGAAAACTGCAATCTTTCCTGACGTATCCAAATCTGAATTTGTTGCGGTTCCACATCACATTCTTCACATACCTCTGTCATACTGCAATGCCCGTGTTGCTGAATATATTTTTTTACTTCTTGAAATTTTTGCTCACTAATCTCTTTGCACATGGGGCAAATTTTGTTACCTGCAATATAATTAAACAACTTTCCACATTTTCTGCAATTTATAACATTCATCCGTATTCCTCCCACGATCAGTCATCACCAATTGCAACTGTCAGAAAATACACCTTGGATACACCCGCCTCTTTCAGTACCGCTGCCATAGAATCGATGGTACTGCCGGTTGTATAGATATCATCAATGACTATAGATACTTTCAATTTTACATCATTTCTGCCTATTTTAAAAGCCTTTTTCAAATTATTTTGGCGTTCTGACCGGGTCATGCTTTTTAACGGCTTTGTATCTTTTATACGCTCCACATAATGCGCATAAAATGGAATTCCTGAATATTCACAAAAGGATTTGGCTAATAGTTCTGCCTGATTATAACCGCGCTTTCGAATACGGTTTTCGTGCAGCGGAACAGCAACCACACCCTCCACTCCCGCTCTCTTAAATATTGCGGCAAAAGCATGTGCCATCAGTTTCCCAAGTGGCTTAGCATATTCACTCCGCTTTCCGTATTTCAACCGGTAAACCGTATCACGAATCGTATCATCATAGGTACACAACGAAAAACCTTTATCATAAATATGCATCCACCCATATTTTAGGCAGTCCGAACAGTACTCTTTTTCCTGTCCGCTTAACGCACGTCCACATTTGTAACACCGGTTATGCTTAATCATGGGAAGTTTTTCTATACATGTAATGCAAAATCCACACCAATTCTGTTTTTGCAAAACCGGCTTATCACAAACCGGGCATCTGGGAGGATATAAATAATCCAAAAAATTTATCTTTTTCAATTATACTCCTGTTCGCATAATCTCTCCCGTTCTTTTATGCGGTAATATAACCCCGAATACCGCTTCTGCTTGTTTTCATTCTCAATCATCTGATTCATAATATTCATACTGCCAAGCAATGTTACGCAATTTTTAGCTCTCGTCACACCCGTATAGAGCAGATTTCGGTAAACTAAAAGCCCCGGAACTCCAAACAAGGGAATTACAACAGCCGGATACTCACTTCCCTGAGATTTATGAATGGTAATAGCATATGCTAACTCCAGTTCATCCAGCGATTCATATGGATATTGCACAATTTTTCCATCATCAAAGGCAATGATCATAAAGGAAGCATAATCATTGATTTCTTTTATGACACCCACATCGCCGTTAAAAATTCCCATTCCGGTTTTTATGGGAAGATTATAATTGCCTCGAATTTCCCATTCCAGTTTATAGTTATTCTTGGTCTGAATCACTTTATCGCCCTCACGGAACAAAACATCTCCATAAGCATGTTCTCGTTTGGACAAATCCGCAGGATTGAGATACTTTTGCAGAATTGTATTCAATTCTTCCACACCAAGCGGACCTTTCCTCATCGGAGTAAGAACCTGGACATCCATAACATCTACCCCAAAATTGCGCGGCAGCATATCAGAAACAAGTTTAATAATATTGGTATAAATCTCCATCGGATTACTGCGTTCCAAAAAATAAAAATCTTTGCTTTCCTTGTTGTTAATCAACAATTCTTTTCCATCCTGAATCCGATGGGCATTCATGACAATTTCACTTTCTGCAGCCTGACGGAATATATTTTGAAGTGCAACCGTTGCAAAACATCCACTATCAATCATATCCTTTAATACACAGCCCGGTCCTACGCTCGGAAGCTGATCAACGTCACCGACCATAATCAGGTGCACCCCCCGGGGAATTGCCGATAAGAGTGCCCGGAACAAAAAGATATCTACCATGGACATTTCATCGACAATAATCACATCTGCATCCAGTGGATAATCTTCGTTTCTTGCAAAACTTCCGCCACCATTTTCCTCCCCGCCTCCATTTACTTCAAGCAAACGGTGAATAGTTCTTGATTCCATACCGCAGGCTTCCGTCATACGTTTTGCCGCTCTGCCGGTCGGTGCTGCCAGTGCAATTTCCATTTGTTCTTTTTCAAAATATCTAAGCATAATATGAATGGTGGTGGTTTTTCCGGTTCCCGGTCCCCCTGTTAAAATCATAACACCATGCTGAATGGCATTCTGCACAGCTTCCCGCTGCATTTCATCCAGAACAATCCCACATTCATCCTCAATTGCAGCGATTTTATCGCGAATCAGACTTTCCTGTTTGGTCATACAGTCTTTTCCGCTTTCAAAAAAGGAAATATCCAGATTGTTTAACATATAGGCGCATTCATTCTCGGCACGATAAGCCGAAGGACTGTAAATATATACCGGTCCTTTTTCTTCTTCCTGCCGCATGGTAATCCGATGCTCCACAATCAGATTAGAAATTTCTGTATCAATCTCTTTTTCTTCCACACCAAGCAGTTTTGCCGATTCCTTTATTAACTCATACTTTGGAAGGCAGGTGTGTCCGGCAGACATAGCCTGTGTCAGTGTATATACAATACCGCACCGTATCCGATATTCGGAATTAATCATAATACCTGCTGAAAGTGCAATCTCATCTGCAGTCTTGAAACCAACTCCATCAATTTCTTCCGCCAGACGATAAGGATTCGTCTTTAACACATCATAAATGGCATCTCCATAGTATTCATAGATTTTAACAGCCAGCCGGTCGCTCATCCCATAATCCTGCAAAAACAGCATAGCACGTCGCATATCCTTTTTCTCACACACCTGCATGGCAATCTGTTGTGCAATTCTTTCACTGATTCCTTTTACCTCAACCAGTCTTAACGGTTCCTCTTCAATAATCCGAAAAGTATCCTCCCCAAATTTTTTCACAATTCTTTCAGCAAGCTTTTCGCCGATACCCTTGATAGCTCCGGAGCCCAGATAACGCCTGATACTGGTACTATCATCCGGCGGTATGACTTCAAACCGTTCCATACGTATCTGTATGCCAAAGTTTGGATGTTCCTCTTCCTGTCCTTCAATATATAAATAATCTCCCTGACTTACTCCGTGAAAAATTCCCACAACCTTTTCATCTGTTTTTTCACATGTCAGTGCCAGAACCTTATAATGATTCTCTTTGTTTTCAAAAATGATATGATCCACATATCCTTTTAACACAACTTTGTTTTCTGATTCCATCTGGTTTTTCTCTCTTTTAATTTCTATGCGTTCTCGATGTAAAATTATATATTCTACTCTCAGACGCGTTCTCACTTGGATAAAAACGTAGCAGTACTAAATTCGCAATAAATTGCTCATTAAGTGCTGACGTTTTTATACAGTCTGTGAGTAGGAATATAATTTTATATCTAGAACGTATTATAATTTAAAGAGGCTGTCGCATCATGCAACAGCCCCCGTTTTTATATTTCGTAGTTACGTTTCATCTGCTCAAACAACATCTGTGCCAATCCCAGACTGTTTTGTTCCGTCGACTGGCTTGCTAAATCTTCAATCGCCGAATCCTTGAAGAAATCGACCAGTTTGGCTGACGAATCGCTATCTTCCTCTCCAAAAAGATTCGTCGTCTTTTCCATTTCTTTAAAGACCTGCTCTAAAAAATAAGATTCAAACTGCTTGCAGACATCCATCAGCTCTTCATCAGTCGCACTCTCCAAATCGCTCTGTGACAGCTTTGAAATCCGCCCTGCAGTCTTGCTTGTCTGCTGCGTCGATTGATATTGATCAACATAATTATTTATACTACCTATGTCCATTTATATTTCCTCTTATCGTCTTAATTGGTTGGCCTGTTGCATCATATCGTCTGATGCCTGAATAACTTTGGAATTCATTTCGTAAGCACGCTGCGCAATAATCAGGTTTACCATTTCATCTGCCACCTGTACGTTGGAACCTTCCAGATAGCCCTGTACAATTCCACTCTTTTTAATATTGAGATTAGTGGTGTATTCGTTAATTGCACCGCCGCTTGCAGCGGTTGCACTGTATAAGCTGGAACTCGTCTTTTCCAATCCGGCAGGATTTTGGAACTGATACAATCCGATATATATCCCCATTCCCTGCGCGTTATTATTGTCATCGGGATAACAAAGCTCTCCCTGCCCGGACAACGTGATATTGGATGTCACATAATCACCGGGAACAGTAATTGGTTTTCCGGTGGAATCAAGCACCTGATATCCTTCGGATGTCGTCAGATTTAATCCGTTATTGCCAATTGCCCATGTAAAATTACCATTTCGTGTATATTGTACTTCTCCGCTTCCGTCCCGGACTGCAAAAAATCCATCGCCATCAATGGCAAAAGCACTTGGGCTCTCTGAATCAAGAAAGCTTCCTTCGGTAAAAATAGAAGTAATGGAAGAATTTCGAACACCAAGACCAACCTGGGCACTGATGGGCTTTTGCTCACCGTTAGCCGTTGTTGTCTTTGTCTGCAATGTCTGATACAGGAGGCTCTTGAACTCTGCACGCTCTGTCTTATAGCCTGTCGTATTGACATTTGCCAGATTATTGGCAATCGTATCAACATTTGTCTGCTGGGCAATCATGCCGGTTGCACCCGACCAGAGAGATCTAACCATACCTTATTCCTCCTATACTTTTCCTATCTGATTGACTGCTTTATCCAATGTTTCATCTATTGTCTGAATGACTTTCTGATTGCTTTCGTAGGTCCTTGTAGCACTGATTAGTTCAACCATTTCACTGACAACCTGTACATTGGAAGCTTCCAGATAACCTTCAAAAACTTTGGCGTCCGATTCTATCATCGTTGCACCTTCCACAGGCTGATAATAATTTTCACCATAATGCTCCAGATAATTATAATCCTCAAAATCTTCAAGTCCGATCGTAGTCACTCTTTGATCATTCTGGAAAATCGTACCATTTTCATCAATTCTGGCATCTGAGAGCGGATCCAGCTTAATATGCCGTCCCTCCTCATCCAAAACATAGTCTCCGTCTTTGGTGACCAGATAACCATCCACATTCAGCGTAAAAGAACCATCTCTCGTGTATTTCGTACTGGTTTCACCGGATTTGTTTGTAAATTCCACGCAGAAAAAACCTTTTCCTGACAACGCCAGATCATAAGTATTGTTGGTCGTTTCAAAAGCCCCCTGGCTGTAATCAACATAGTTTTCGCCGATTTTAACGCCAAGATTCATCGTCCCGATTTTTTTCCCTCTGAAAGCAGAGGTCTGGTCTTTGATCTTATATGCCAAAACCGCATCAAAGGCTTCGCTTGTAGAGCCCTCTTTTTTAAAACCGGTCGTTGCTGCGTTTGCCAGATTGTTGGCAATGACATCTACCTTATTTTGTTGGTTCAGCATACCAGTATAAGCGGTATATAGACCTTTTACCATTTAGAAATCTCCTTTATAATCTGCCAGGATTTCAACATATTTTCCCGTTCCGACCGCTACGCATGTCATCGGATCTTCTGCCGTCATGGTATGAATTCCAGTCTTGGCTTCAATTAAATCTTCCAATCCGCGAAGCAAAGCACCACCACCTGTTAAAACAATTCCTCTATCGGCAATATCCGCTGCCAACTCCGGAGGCGTCTGCTCCAATACACTGTGAATAGTCTCAATAATCTGCGCTGTCGTCTCTTTTAAAGCTTCTTCCGTTTCTTCGCTTGTGACCGTAACAGTCTTGGGAAGACCGGTTACCAAATCCCTTCCTCTGACATCCAGCACATCAACCTCCGGACGTCTGTATGCGGTTCCAATTTTAATCTTTAAATCCTCGGCAGTTCTTTCACCGATTAATAAGTTGTGTTTCTTTCTCATATAACGAACCAATGCTTCATCAAAATCATCACCTGCAACTTTGATGGATGCACTGATTACTGTGCCCTTTAAGGATATTACTGCAATATCGGAAGTACCACCGCCGATATCTACAATCATGTTTCCACAAGGCTTTGAAATATCAATTCCCGCTCCGATTGCAGCAGCAATTGGTTCCTCGATTAGTTTTACATCTCTTGCTCCTGCTGAATAGGTAGCATCTTCAACTGCTTTTTTCTCAACTTCCGTAACTCCACTGGGTACACAAACAACTACGCGCGGCTTTTTAAAAGATTTTCTTCCCAGTGCTTTCTGAATGAAGTATTTCATCATCTTTTCGGTTACGGTGTAATCCGAAATAACACCCTGTCTAAGCGGTCTGACCGCTGTAATATTGCCGGGAGTTCTACCAAGCATCAGTCTGGCATCTTCTCCGATGGCTTTTATCTTATTGGTATCTCTGTCAAAAGCAACTACACTGGGCTCTTTTAAAACAACACCCTTGCCTCTGATGTAAACCAGTATACTGGCTGTGCCTAAGTCAATTCCGATATCGGTATCTCTCATCATGATTCCATATCCCTTTCTATACATTCTGCTTATATGAAACCCTATTCCGCAAAGAAATCTCTTATTTTACAGATTTTGTTTCTTTGCGATAATATGGCTATTATCAAAAATACACATATAGATGAATTATAACTCACTCCATACAGTTTTTCAAAGGGTTTTGCGGAATTTCATGTTTTTTTATAAAAATGCACAGAAAAGTAATCAGCATCCTCCTGATTTCTTTTTTGTGCATCCATGCTAATTTTTATATCGGCTCAGCTTGCCAAAAACTTTATATTTCTTTTAAATACTCTTTCCGGATTTTCCGTTTCCGGGATTGTGAAATATAATGCGAATATATTGTACTTGCAGACCGCTTTTGCAGACGCTCTGCCGCGCTTCTCACATAGTTCGCAATCTTTGCGGGATGCCAGTCATCCTTACTGAAATATATATCTTTGCCGCTTCATACTTCAGTTTCCGACATTTCTAAGCG